>JBFHGS010000129.1:0-14075 GCA_041582995.1 Desulfopila sp.
AACATTAAAGACGTTATCGGTATAGGACTCTTGAAGACTGAGATATGGATGTACATACCCCCCACTCTCACTGCCGAATAGCTCATCGTCGTTGTAGCCAGAATCACCTGGCAAAAGTGAAGGCTCACCACCGTCACCCTGTCCCATTGGCATGTCCTGTATCATACCTTCGCCACTCTCAGGTGCAATAACCTGCAACTCATCAACAATAACTGTATCGTCAGCATGTACAGGACATGACAACCCAACCAGTATCCCAAGCCCTATACTTAATGGTAATCGCTTCATCTTCCCCCCGGAGAATTCAGTAAAAACAGACAAATACATAGGTACAAACGAGATATTACGTAACAACAAAACCAACCAGTAAGCACAAAAACTTAGTAATGCAACAACTCTATCATTCTGAAAAATTAAGGAGCAGATGGGCTTGCATAAGAAGTACCGCCACTCCCTGACGGTGTACCGGAAAATGCTGGGCCACGTTGGGCAGCGGGAGTAAAAGCCTGGGTATCCGAAATTTTGTCACCGCACTCTTCGACGCTTTTCTTAAAACCTGCAGTTACAATAAGTTCAGAGATCCCATACTTACTTGCAGCATCAATAACATCCTGCCCTTTAGCTCCGGCACAATAGAGTGCTTTAACAAGATTCTGCGGATTGAGTTCCGAAAGGGCGAGGCCATTCTCTACTATTGCATCAGGCGTAATACCATCTTTCATTGCTTCTTCAACAGCGATATCAATGCCTCGATTGGTATAATTATCATTAAAATCGACGAGCCACTCGGCCCAGGCAAGTGAATACGTAAAACCAATAATAAGAGCTGCTATAAATATCTTTTTCATATGCTTCCTCCTGGTATTACCAACATCCAATTATGCTTATTTCAAGTCTTACTTGCAAACTATAGTCATAAAATGTTTACATTCTTCATAAAATCACTTCACATGTCTGATTTTCGATAATAGCAAACTCACTTTAAAACTCTTTTTTGTCGCGACAGTAACACCAACCGCAACGTAATCGCTCACCAGACACATCACTAATACATGCTATTTCAAGGTCTTCAATTAAAAAAAGAAATACCACACAGCAATAAACCTAACAATACATTTCTGATATAACTTTCTGATTCCCCCTCAGTTTCAGTTTAATCAGGTAAGGCATAAGGGGTGAAAGGTGAGATAATCAGAATAACTTTTCATTTTACACGTCAACAGTTCAACCTTTCCGTTCACACTGTCACACCTTCAACTTCTTCCGTCCCCCGATTCCTGAGATGTGATATATAATTTTCAAGACATGCATATTCATTCGGACTGATATCTGAAAATTTGAAGCCATGATAACTTGAGCCATCATGAACGGAAACCCACAGATGTTCACTTTTAACACTCAACACCTTGCTATGGCCACTGAACGGAAGTTCTATCAGTAATGCCATTTTTTCCTCAACATCGCTTTGCCCTTTACATTTAACCATGCAACCGGTTAGCGAAATATTGAGCAATTTTCCTCTTCCGGGTATCCCCTCAGTCACCGGAGAAAATTGCACATCCAGATCAACGTTATACCTCCGCGATTTACGAAAAATCCTGAATATATCAAAGACCCCGAAAATCAATCGCAGAAAGTATCCTGTAGAGATTCTCTTCGTCTGTTTTTTTCTAAATCGTAAGCTGTAGCGCAATAAACCCAGGATATAAAATGATGAAATAAAATATATCATAAAATATGCAATAAATATCCAGAACAGGACAGTCTCGGATATTCCGTATAGTGGCTGTAACAGACTCACCCCACCCATAACCAGACTCAGCAACAAAATAACTCTGACTGCACCAATTCGGCCAAGCCCATAGCGAAGGAATATGTGATGCAGATGATATTTATCTGCAAGAAATGGGCTCTGCCCTCGCAATATACGCTTCAACATCACTATAATTGTATCGGTAATAGGTACTGTCAAAACAAGTAAAGCAGAAACAGGACTCATGAGACTTGCTTCACTCTGAGTGATAGCCAAAGCCATAAAAGCCAGAGAGAACCCGAGACATAGACTCCCTGCATCCCCCATGAACAACACAGAAGGGTACCAGTTAAACCGGAGAAAACCGATTAACGCACCGGCAAATGCCAGGTTAAGCATCATCAGGGAAGTGTTGCCTGCGAGAAATGCATGAACAGTAAAAAACAAAAACGCGATGAGAGAAACACCACCTGCCAGGCCATCAAGACCGTCTATAAGATTAACAGCATTAATAACCCCGACAATACAAAATGTCGTAACGCCCCAAACCACATAGAAACCACCTGGAATACGTATTTCGCCAACCCCCAGCAAATCGCCAAAAGAGTTCAACCCAACCTTACTGAAATAGATCATCATTCCTGCAGCGAGTATCTGTGCGAGAAACTTCTGTTTATGTCCTATTTCGCGATAATCATCAAGAAAACCAACAAAAAGTAAAATGGCAAGACCGAGAAAATACCCTCGCAAACCATTTATCGGAATGAATACAAGGCTGGAAAAAGTTACGGCGATAACCATCCCAAGGCCACCGACAAGCGGACGCGGAACAGTATGCATTTTACGGTGATTCGGCTGATCCACCAACCCAAGACGCTGAGCAATATGTGCAAGCTTAGGTAATGTAAAGATAACAACCAACAAAGAGGAGAGAAAAACAAGTGCAATGCGAACTTCATCAGAAATCATGCCACTCGAACCATATCAAACTTTTTTTGCAATGAATTGCGTACGTTAGAGATACGAAACGTCTTTCATGCAGATATTATAAGGATATGGGGAAACATAGCAAAAAAAGTGACATAAATCTAAACATTTAATGGTTATTCACAGATTTAGACTTCAGCGGAACGGCCGACACAAATGCAGATGAACAACTCCCGCAATTATAAACAGTTTGTTTTCAACAATATACATTCCTAAACGCACACAACGCCTAACATTCAGACACCTTCTCAATAATCTGCGAGTTTTTTCGCTGAGTTCGATTCATGTCTATCCCATTAGGTTCATCGATCTTTCGTCGTACCGGCCCTCCGACCACCAACGCAGCAAGGAGTGTAAACACAATGGCGTTTGCTGGAATATGCAGGTTAAAATCGACACATGAATGGGCAAGAATAGCGACTATCCCCGTCATTGCCCCGAGAGAAATACCCCAGGTCTGACGGCTTGTACTCTGCATCTTCTTATACCCGGTCGCAAAAACAGAGAAGAGCAACCAGCCCAGAACCGGCAGAAAAAGCACACCCAGTTCTGCAAGAAAATGCAGATAGTCATTATGAACCTGATAAAACCGGGCTGTAGACCCTGCAGGCTGATATTGTGGAAAAATCGTGGCAAAGGTACCGGGCCCTATCCCTATAAAGAGGTAGTCTTTCATCATGGACAGTGTCCCTTTCCAGATGATCATCCTCCCCCCCATCCCTAAAACGGTCTCATCATCGGCAATAGTAAGAAGTCGCTGAAACAGATCAGACCCGGACAATATAAAAAGAAGAAGCAGTGCACCCGAGCTGAAAAGCAGCGCCAGTAACTTCTTTCGCCTGAATCGTTTATGCAGCATTAACACCAGTGCCATAAAACTCAAAGAGACAACAAGAGCAATCCAGCCCCCCCGTGAGAGAGTCAATATATGGCCGGACGTACACATAACCACTGTACCAAGTAATACTAACCACCATACCCCGTTCCTCGTTCGGGTAAGAAAAAGCACCAGCAAAAGCGGAATTACCATTTCAAGATAACCTGCCATGTGATTGTGGTTACCATATACACCGGCCAGGAACGCGTCTGGATAATGCAGTTCATCATACGTCCAGAATGATAAGGTGACCCCGGCGTACTTAAAAAAACCTATAAGAGTAAGCAATACCCCTATTCCACAAATAACATAAACAAGTTCCATCACATCTTCGCGAGTGCGGATACAGTGAATGGTAGCATAGAATATCGCCACATAACTCAAAAGCAAAACGAACGCTGCTGCAGAATCATTTCTGGATTGGCTGAAGAGAAAGGAGATAATACACAGAATAATCAGTGAGAGTATCGGCAAATCCAGCGCGGTCCTCCGCAGCAGTCCCTTCCCGGTAATCCCCCTTTCGAGCAGCAGAACACAAACTATCGCGAGTGTGAACAATTCAATCACTGTGTGATGCCAGTAGAGCACCGAACCTCTGGCTAGCGGGCTGAACAGCAGCAGAGAGTAGAGCAGATATTTCGCAGTGATGCTGTAAGGTGAGGAAATCTTCTTATCCATTCCGTCTGCTTTCAATTGTGTTGTTGTTTCTTAAGGAGTTCGGCCTGCTTTTTCAGAAAGCCGGCTTCATCAGGTTTCAGGGCGATTGCCTTCTTCACCTGGCGGATTGCTTCTTTCACATTGCCACCCTGCTCATACACCAGAGCCATGCTATAATAAAACCAGCCATTTTCAGGTGAGATCTCTATGGCCTGCTCCCAATCCTCCTGAGCACCGTCGAAATCCTTTAAGCTCCATCTTATCCAGGCGCGATGATTGTATAACCATGAAGCAGGCCTGATTGCAGTTCTAATTGCCTCTCCTGCTGCCCGTTCTGCCTGTGGCCATTTTTTCTGGTTCTTCAGAGCTTTTGAAAAGAGCAGATGGTACTTCGAATTCCCTGGCTCGAGTACAGTCGCTCTCTGGCTTCGCAGCTCCATGGTATCCCAGTCTTTCTGCATCTCAGCTATATAGCCCTGCAGATACAGACTCTCTGCTGCATACTTCCGGGAATCAATGCGGATAAGATGCGAGATGGCAAGCTCATACCGGCCCATCTCTATCAGACACTTTGCCTGTACAAGCTCTAAAGCTTCCGAGAGACGTTCATCACTGATTCCTTTACAAAAAAGCATAAACTCGTTGTATCTTTTCCGGCCATTATAGGAATTCCAGATCGCGTTTAAACGGCCCTCTTTATCGCTTGTCTGTAATGATTCCAGAAAGGCGTTTTGAGCCTCGGTAAATTGATCAGTCTGCAAATACAAATTACCCAGCTGCAGATCATAGCCTGAGTTGTCTCTATACGGCCTGAACAACTTGCTTTTTTGAAAAAAGCCAATTGCTGCCGGGTAATCCTCTTCCTTTACAGCCAGGTCAGACAGAACCTTATACGCCCCTTCTACATACACCCCGTTCTCAATCGCGCTGAATAATGATTTTTTCAGCATCTCGTGCATAGTCATTGAGTAAAACGGCTGCCGTATAAGCTGATAATAGAGAGGAGGATACAGACTGATTGACCGGCCAACTATTGCATGCACTTCGGCGGTCATGTTTTTTGAGAGATAATATTTTGTCAGTAAGGCATGACTGTACAGGTTAACCGGCATCAGTTCTATAAGCCGCTCAAATATAGGCAATGCACTGGTGTGAAACGGAGTTCGAAGTACGAACGGATACACTTTTTCAAGAGAAGCCGTTGCCCTTGCCAGACCGGTATACCCATCAATATCAAGCGGATCAATTTCAACAGCCTCAGCAAAGAATTTTTCGGCTTTTTCCATTTCCCGAAGCAGTTCAGTTACATTCGGTGCCGTCTCAGCCATCCGAAGAGAAAGCTCGCCTTCCGCAAGGTCGATTCGCCTGGTATCATTACGGGAAACCAGCGGGCCAGACCAACTTCTGGCAGCATCAATATCAGCCCGGGCCTGAGTAAGATCATCATTACGCAGACCGGTATATACCTGTTGTGTGTGATATCTGTAAAAAAGCTGTGGGACCAGCAGACAGATCAAAACAAGGCAAAGAGCGGCCAGGGAGAGGGATGCCCAACGGGCGGCTTTCGGGATACCGTGCATAATTATTTCGTGTTTCAGAGTCGAGAAGTGTTAAGAATTGTGCCCCTGAAGCTTCCCAGTAACACAATTCTTAACTCCACAGAGTGGCCCTGCTCAGCTGCCATAGTAGGACTGATAATACTTATTGTAGTACGAACCCTTACTCATATCAGCCTGGTTGAGAATGACACCAAGAACATTAGCCTTTGCATTATGAAGCTGCTGAGATGCGTCTTTAGCGAGTTCCCGCGATGTAGAACCTACCTGAATAACGAAAACAACGCCATCGACCTGCGGTGAAAGCAGCAGAACATCACTGGCCGGAATGATCGGCGAACTATCGACAATCACCACATCGAACTTGTTTTTCAACAGCTTTAACAGATACGATGTTCTGGGAGAACCGATTAACTCTGAAGGATTTGGCGGAATACTGCCCGAAGGCAACAGGTAGAGATTTTTCTCTTCAGTTTCAAGAATATTTGAGTCGATCTCTTTTTTAATAAACGAGTACGACTCATCTGCAGAAAGAAATTCCTTGGATAATTGAGATATATCTATTGTGCCGAGAGTAGAAATCTGAATTTCATCCTCAGCTATAGAACGCACGGTGAAGGTGGCATTTTCCATCTCCGTGGCAACCCGAAATGCTTCCATCATCTGCACAGAGAGAATTTTATTCAGGTCCTTCGCCTCTACCAGGCCAAGGGTTAACAGCACCGAACCGAGTCTCCGCACCGATTTTTTCTGATGGCCGAGGGCAAGCCTGGCCTCGTTTTCAGTCAACAGTTTTTCCCGCACAAGCGTACTTGCGAGTTTCTGATTATCCGGTCTGTTTTTCCAGTAAACATCAACCAGTTCACCTTTCAGGAAAAAGAGTTCTGCTTCGTTTGTGCCGTCGACAATCGTGAGAATACAGTTCCGCTGTTGCAGGTTATTCAGTCTTATCAGGTCTTTCAGCCCATAATCCGCGACATTGCCGCTATTTACATGTCGCCCGAGCACATCGGCAATGAGATTTGAAAAACCGTTGGCTTTCTGCAAACCGAACCTGCTCGAAAGCCCGGGTTTACGCAGATCAGCATCTACCATCAGTACCCTCTTGCCTGTCTGGGCAATAGTATAGGCAAGATTGGCAACGGTGGTGGTCTTTCCTTCACCCGGCAGAGCACTCGTAACAACCAGCGTATGCAGATCCTTCTCCATCAAAGAGAAATAGATATTTGTCCGTAGCGTACGGTATGACTCGGCATATCGTGATTTTGAAGAAAAGTTTACCAGCAACGTTTCTGCACCCGGGATATCTTTTTTGGTTCTTTTCAATTTCAACATCAGTAGTACCCCTCTCTATCTGCCTTGTCGGCTACCGGTATTACCGAAAGAACGGGCAACCCGAGTAAATTCTGCACATCTTCTTCTGTACGCACGGTCTGATCAAGGTATTCAAGGAAGAAGGCCAAGCCGACCCCACCAAAAATCCCCAGAATAATACTTAAGAGAAGATTCTTCTTTTTATTGGGTTTTACCGGATCAATCGGCGCGGAAGCATGCTCAACTATACGGATGTTGGAGGTAGCACCACTCGAAACGATGCCGGTCTCCTTAATTTTGGCAACAAGGGTATCGTACAGCTGCTGACTCGTCTCCATATTACGCTGCAATATGGTATATTTCAGCTCCTTGCTGTTGGTGTTCATGGCATCGTCTTCAAACTCGGCAATGGTCTGTTCCATTACATTCTCACGATTCACCAGAACGTTTTGCTGCGCCTTCAGGTTTTCAATCTCTTTCGTCAATTCAGAGTTAAACTTAGCACGAACTTTGGCTATCTCACCGGTAACCTGCAGCATCTTGGGATGTTTTGCTCTAAACACCTTACCGAGCCGACTCATTTCAAGTTCGAGACTTGTCAGGTTTGCGTAAATGCCATCAATCGATGTATTATCGAGAATAGATCGCACATAGGCAATATCAGTGCTGCCGTTATACTGTTTTTCAATCTCCGCTAACTTGGCATCCAGTTCCTGACGTCGAGACCGTGTCGCCAGATACTCATTGTTCAATTCCGTGATCTTCTGATCAATAACTTTCTGTTTTCCCTCTAACGAGAAAACCTTATTGAGTTGCTTGTAGTCATAGAAGGCACGCTCATCATCTTCCAGTCGTTTCTTCAACGAATAGACTTCCTTGGTGAGCCACTCCATGTTCTGGTTTTCGGATGCGAGCCGGGTAGCAAGATCAAACTCAATATATTTCCGGGCAAGCAAATTGGCGATCCGGGCCGCCACATCAGGGTCTGTATCCTTCACATCGATATTGAGCAATCGGGTTTCCCGCTCATGCGAGATAACCACCTGCTCCTGTATCGTTCTGATCTGCTCATCGAGAAGCTCCTGCTCAGTAGGCTCAATCTGCTCTTTTTTCAACAGGAGTTTAATGTTACTTTTTAAGGTATCTACACTGCTTTGCACATAGGCCAGAATCACCTGTACAGGATTGGTGGCCAGCTTTTCTGAATTCAGCTCAGCTTCAGCATCAATGCGCTGTATATCCTGCAGCAGACTTTCAATAACAGGTTTCGATTTAATCAGTTTAAAATGGGTATTAAACGTCAGCAATTGTGACTGCACATCAATGTAATCTGTGCGTTGTCCGGTGATTGGTGATGACGAGGATTCACGTTCAATCGCCATTCGGGCTGTTGCCTGATATACCGGTTTCATGAGAAAGCTCACAGCCATTGTAACGGCAATGGTTACGCATAAAAATGTTATCACCAGACTTTTCCGTTTGGTGATAACATTCCAATAATCTGATAAATGAATCGTTTGTACCGGGGGCTTAACTGGTTCCATCTCCGCTCCTTATAACCATGACTCAGGAACATGTATACGGTCACCCGGTTTCAACACTAAATCCGGAATTTTCCCTTCTACAACATCTTCCAAATCGATCTTAAGAACTTCCTGTTCTCCATTCTCTATTCGCACAATTGTCGTTCTGTTCGGGGCGGCGTGCTTTGAAAATCCACCTGCCATAATACATACACTGAGTGCAGACATACCCGGCTGATACTGGTAGAGATCCGGCTTTTCAACCTCACCGGATACATACACTTTTGAATCAGACTGATTTAAGCCCTTGGCAAACGGAATATATACGGAATCGCCAGCCACCAGGCCCACATTATGCCGCATATCACCGCCATCCAGCAGTTTAATGAGATCGACCTTAATCGGTTCGCTTTTCCCGTCCCCCGCCTCTTTGGCTTGTCCAGCTACGCCCGCTCCGGCACTGCCGGTATCACGCATAATATAGGCGACATTGCCACTATCCGGGGTTACTCCCTCAGCCTTGGCAACCAGATCCATAATTGTTGTGGCTGCCTGCATTTCATACTTTCCGGGCTTTTTCACAGCCCCTGAAATAAAAAAATGCAAACTATGGTATTCCTTTATTCGGATGTGGACCTGAGGATCGACGAAATAATCTCTCTCGAGCGGAACCACCAGTTTCTTCTCCAGTTCACTGCTCGTCATACCGGCTACCTTGAACGAGCCTATAAACGGAAAATTGACATACCCCTGATTGGATATTGTCAACTCAACTTCCACCTGTCGTTCACCACCTGCAAATATCGTCACAGCCAGGATATCTGTTGCACCAAGCTTATAACCATTGTTTGCGGCATAACTGTCATCAGCTGGAAAAACGGTCATGAGACAGATCAGTATGACCGAAAACATTCCCAACAATTTTAATCCCCTCATTATTGCAACTCCTCCATTACAACTCTTCCCGCGAAAAAACTCTTTCCCCATACCACTCTTTCAATCTCACCCCTCAAATGCGGCTGTATTACTCAACAGTGCATTTAAGGGGCTAACTCTTCCCCTACTCAGCTGCAAAACAAAAAAAACCGACGGAAAAGTTAGTATCTTCCGTCGGCTGCATGTTCATCACACTTTGACGACTATCGATTGCCTATATCATACACGACATCCATCGTTGCAAGCACAAAGACGTCATCGTAATCGTAACCCGCTAAATTCGAATCACGATTTTCATACCCGGCCTTAATTCCCAGAGTCAGGTAATCAAGTGGCTGATAGGCAAGCTTTGCGGATAGCAGATACGTATCATCCTCACGAGTGCTCTCTTCATAATCACTGTTCTGGAAATCAACGTTAACTATAGTTTCTATCCGGCTGGTGAGACGATAGCCACCTTCAAACCGCAAATAGCTTGAAGTGAAATACTGGTCTCCGGTACCGTCATCGTTCATATCCTGGCCAACATCCAGCGTCAGGCGGCTACGTGTTGTCTGCGCAGTTGAGTCAGGATCCTGTCTTTTGATCTGAAATTTCCAGGAAAACATATCCATATCATCGAATGCGTCATTATCAAAACTTCTATGATGATATCCGCCACCACCTGTGAAGGTGAAATACTTGAATGTTCTCTCATAATTCAGGGTAATCAGATTTGAGGTGTAATCAGAAGTATCCTGATCGTAGTCTCGCGCCCACAACTGATAATCGAGGTAAATGGTGGAACTGCTGTTGAGCGTATAATAGATATCGAAAATCCCGCGATTTTCGTCTGAATCTTCAAGATCATTTTCATAATCAGTGACGGTATTACGATATTTGGTGAGCAGTCCGAACTTGTCGGTTAATTCGTAATACACGCTCGGCTCAAAGTAATTGATGGTGTACTTATCCCGATCGATAGAGTTACTATTTGCATCCGCCTGGGCCGGATCTCTGGTCACATATATATCTTCGCTCAGGCCTATATTGAGGCGATCGGTCAGCTGGTAATTTGCACTGAGAATACCTGCAAAACCAACATAATCGTCGTCGCTCGCATCCCTTATACCAGATGGTGGAGTATCCTGATCATCATACCAGTAGCTCTCGAGCGTCGTATCAAGTGATATCTGGGTTCGTGGTGTTTCATATCCCAGCACTATGCCCGGTTTTGCATGATAGGTATTAACAGAAACTTCCTGATCTTCAGACTTCCAGAAGTTTGAGTTATTTTCATAGCCCACTTCAACCTTTGGCTGAATAACAATCCTGCTTTCAGCAAAACCATTCACCGAAAACGTAAGACAGCCTATAAATGCACTCATACTGAAAAGATATTTCTTCTTCACTCTCTCCACCCCTTATTAAGCGCTTCTGTACACAAAATATAATAGAAAACCGATGTACATCTGTTCTTGTTTCAGCCTCTGCTGCGATGTATTCACTGAAACGTATCAGGTCGGGCTGCCATTAGCGGGCTTGCCACCGGGACCATAAGCATTGCCACCCTGGGCTCTTGCCCTTGCCCGCCCCTGAGCACCTGGTGCAGTAGCTGCAGGCGTGGCTGCCTCATACGCTTCAATAGCTGGATCTATAGTAATGCCCAACGCATGATTACCGGCCAGCAGAATATCGGCGAGATCGAGTCCGGTAATGTTCAGACCGGCAAGTGCATCCAGAATGTCAAGTTGCAGCGCCTCGAGGCCACCGGGATACTCCTGATTTTCTGCGAGAATAGTCTTAACAGCATTCACCACTGCCGTTTTAGCGGCAAGCACAGGGTCGTCCCCTGCTGCCACTGCAGCTGCAACCTCTGCTTCAATTGCTTCGACATTCAATTCCACTGCGGCAAAGGAATTCGCCCCTGAAAAGAGAACCAATGCAACGCCCAGACTGACAACACACATGATTTTCTGCAATCTGCTTAACATCATACTTCCCCCCTGCATCATTTTCTTAAGATCAATAAAATAATATAACAATTCAACTACATACAATTTTCTTTAACTTCTGCGGTGTAACTTCGAGATGTATCGAAACCAGATCATTGGCCGCTTCATTGCCAATGTGCTTCGCAGCAACCTTAACAGCCTTAGCCAAAACCGGTTTCCTTTTCTTCGCACAGTGACCATCCGAACCAAGATAGCAGTGAACGCTCATCTTCAAAAGTTGCAAGGCCAGCTTTTTGGAATCTTTGCCGAATCCTCCCAGCAGGCTGTCTGCAGTAAGCTGCATCTCCGCACCAATGCGGATCAGCCTATCGAGTACTTCAGGTTTCCCCATTATCATGCTGTTTCTTTCGGGGTGCGCGATTATGGTGGTAACACCTGCATCGCGTAAAGACCGAATGGTCATATCGACAGCATCGGGTATGAACATTTCAGGTAATTCAAGCAACAGCCAACTCTGAGAGTCGGCGAGGGTAAGCGCCCGGCCCTGCTCAACAGCCCGGCAAAGCTCCGGAGTAAGCCGTACTTCAGCTCCCGGCAGCACTTTCAGATCTATATTCTCATGAGCCAGCACAGCGTTAAACTCCTCACAACGCGTAACAACATCCTGCCCCTGACAATTATACACCCCGTCAAAACAGTGTGGAGTTGCAACTATGGTATGCACCCCATCCTTTGCCGCCAACCTGGCCATTTTCAACGCATCATGAATACTTGCCGGGCCATCATCGATCCCCGGCAATATATGGCAGTGAATATCAATCAAAACCCCAACTCCCTCCCAAAAACAACCCTTAGCGCTTAGTCCTAAACCCTTCATTTAAGGTGACAGCACTCGCCCCTATCCCCTAATACTTCTTAACTTCCTCATGAAGATGCATATCAACATATTTCGCCAATATCTCAGCTGTCGCCCGTGGCGGTCGAACAGACAGATAATGATCGATTATCGCATGCCCGAGTTCATGGGCCAGCATCCCTTCATGTACATCCTGCACGTTGAGGAACACCGTGTTAAACTCATACAAATACCAACCACGCACCGCACACTTCTCTTTGAAAATCTTCTCGTAAGCGGCATGCAACTGCTCTGCATTCGAATACACCCTGACCCGGATTTTACGCATCTCTTTACGCATATCGAGAATCAGCTGAACCTTTTCAAATAGCAGATCTATTTTTCGTTTCAGCTCACTTTCTGTATCCTGCAATGTTCTCGAGCTGAAAAGCGTTGAAAGTGAAGAGGAAGAACCAAATTTAATGGAAGCTTTAAAAGCAGCCATATCTTCAACGGAGTTAAACGTCAGCACCACATGTTTGGTCGTAACCACATATTTCGAGTCTGCTGCCTTACATTCCTGTTCTGGCAGCACCCAACCAAGCACAGCCGATACAAACAGGGTGAACAGTAGAAGCCGAATTGCCGTCAGCCATTTCTGCATTAGCAAACGTTGTTAGAGTTTGAATTTAGCGTCAATATTCCTGCGACATTCGTCCAGATCATCCCTGAAAGACTGCGGCAGGTTCTGAGCCTCTGCCGCCTCTCCGAGGCGATCCAGTTCCTGTTTTACTTCGCTCAACTTCAGATTCAGACTGCCTACCATCTCGTTTAAATTGCGCGCCACATTAGCAAACTGATCACCATTGCGCGTCTGAATACGTTTCTGCAGATCCCCCCGACCAATCTCCTCAAGATCCTTTTCGAATCGAAACATTGGCCCGGCGATCTTATGTGAGACAAGAAGCGTCACCAAAACGACGATTACTCCAACAATCAGTGTGGTAATAAAATTGGTCAGTATCACCGAAGGGAGAATAGCCAGCGAAGTTTTCTCTATAACAAGCTTCGATCCCTCAAACGATGAGGTGAGTGTTGCCTGGGTGGTGAGCAGCGTCACGCCAATCGATAGAATTGCTCCAAAAAGCAACACCACACAAAACTTCAGGATAAAGCCGGTCTGAAATTTCCGGTCTATAAAATATTGTCGCCGTTTAAACTTCATAGTGTTCTGCTCAACCATCATTTTTCCGCACTCTTCACTCTGGCGGCCAACTCAGGGTCGTGTATCTCTATGTTTGCCTGAGACTGTAATTCTTCAATCCAGGCAGCCAACCGACTGTTCACCTTATTATCTTCTATCTGTTTCACCAGCTCAGGTTTCAGCTCTTCCAGCGTCCCCTCAGGAAGAAATTCTTTATTTTCAAGATAATAACTTTCAACCTCTTCCTGATTGACCACAGTTGTCTTCCGCAGCTCCTGCCCTTTTTCGGCAAGCAGATCACGTATCAGCGTGCTCTCCCAATAGCGTTGAATGGATTGACGAAACACCTCACGCTGATCGAATTGTCTTTTTTTGGCTTCCTGAATAAGCACCTGAGACTGAATAAGGTCTTTGATAAATTCGGTACGGGTATCGGTGGAGGGATAGAAATTACTGTCTAATTCTGCTTCAAACTTCAACTGACTATCAACTTCATCAC
>JBFHGS010000130.1:0-13994 GCA_041582995.1 Desulfopila sp.
ACTCAGCTGAAAAGCTCCCTAAGAAATTTGCGGCACACTTTCAGACATGTTTTAGGGAATGAGAAAATGAGAACTACTACAAGCGAGAAAAGCGTATTTTGAGGCGGCAATAAAAAAGGTGATTAACAACATGCTTTTGTTGTTAATCACCTTTGAATCAAATGGTCGGGATGATAGGATTTGAACCTACGACCCCCTGTCCCCCAGACAGATGCGCTACCAGGCTGCGCTACATCCCGACGTGTGCTGCTTATGTACCACTACTTTATTTTGCTGTCAACACTAGCTGAACAAAATGGCATCGGTTTACATCTTTTTACTGATGAACTGCTGTAGTTGCTGCAGTTCATTTTTTATAGTAACGAGAGCCTTGCCAATTTCAGCGGATTGTGACGCAGGACTGACCGGTTCTTCGTGCAGGTCCTGGCCATTCTCAAGAAACTTTCTGGCTCCGGCAATCGTATAGCCCTGCTCGTGAAGCAGAGTTTTGATCTTGAGTATGAGTTCCACGTCCTCACGCCTGTAGAGTCGCTGTTTAGAGCTTGCTCGTTTGGGCTTGATGTCCTTGAACTCCGTTTCCCAGTAGCGGAGGACGTGTGTTGGAACTTCTGCAAGTTTTCCAACTTCACCAATTTTGAAGTAGAGTTTATCTGGGATAGCAAATTTCATGTTACCAGCGTGACTCCTCCTGTGAATTGGTGGCGAACTTGTGATTAAACGTTAATCTGTTCTCTCAGCTTCTTGCTCGGTCTAAAACTTACAGTCTGACGCTTCTTAATGGTGATAGATTCACCAGTACGCGGATTGCGGCCTCTGCGTGGCTCCTTGTCGCGAACGGAAAAGGTGCCGAAGTGTACCAGTTTAATGGTCTCACCTTCAAGCAGTGCCTGTTTCATGGTATCGAGAAAGCTGTCAACAATTTCTGCACAACTGCTCTGCGGGTAGCCGAGTTGGGTGCTGATAGCCTCGGCCAGGTCTTTACGTGTCAAATTACTGCTGTTCATATATCCTCATGCATCTCGAAAACTGCCACCGAAAGTATCGGTAAGCAACTTTACAACTTTTGCGTGGGCTTTTTCCACATTTTTCTCTGTGAGTGTCTTGGTCGCTGACCGGTAAGTTATGGAAACAGCCACACTCTTATATCCTTTCTCGATCTTGCCGCCCTGAAAGACATCGAAGATCTCGGCGGACTCAATCAATTTTTCCCGAGCCTCGTGCACTTTGGCAAGTAATTCACCTGCAGAAACGTTAACCGGCACGACAAGCGCGATATCACGCTTTACGGACGGAAATACCGGCAGTGAATTAAAATTACGAGGTGCAGCCTGCAGCTCACAGATAGCATCAAAGTTGAGCTCGAAGTAATATACTTCATGTTTGATACCAAAGCTGCGCAGGACTGCGGGAAGTACTTTGCCAATGGTCCCCAGCAGGGTTCCCCCAGCAAAAACCAAAAGAGCATAGTCGGACTCGCAGAAATTTTCCACACCTTCTTGAACAGGATGGACAAATTCTATCTCAGCAGCGCTGTTTTGGGTCAGACGCATCTTGTCGAGCAGGTATTCAACAGCTCCCTTGGCGTCAAGAATATCAACATTTTCAGCTTTAAAGTGGAGCGGCGAGCACTCACCGTTCCGGTTACCGCAAAGAACACCGGAGATGTGCATGGTTTCTTTGGGCTGACTATTTTTTGCAATCGGCTGAAACACTTTGCCGATCTCAAAAAGTTTAACAGCAGTTTTCTGGAAGCTTATATTGCGCTTCACATTCTCAAGAAGCCCAGGTAACAGCATTGTCCGCATAACACCCTGGTCTTCAGTGAGCGGATTCAGCAGCTTGAGTCCCTGACGACGGACGTCATCAGCAGCTAGTCTCATCATGTCACCATGTTGTTCTGCGGTAAAGCTGTAGTTGATAGCTTCACTGTAGCCTATGGAGAGTAACATGTTGGTTGCATCAGCACGCTTGTAACGCTTTGGATCCTGATCAGGGTAACTGAGATCAGCTGCAGGGAGCGTGGTTGGGATATTGTTGTAGCCGTACAACCGGGCTACTTCCTCAACAAGGTCAGCTTCTCTTTCAATATCAATACGATACGTGGGTCCGAGTACCCAGATAGTATCGTTATCTTTAGGTTTGCATCTGAACCCGATTGATTCCAGGAGATCCGTTATTTTGGCATAATCGAGATCTATTCCGAGCAGGGCTGCGGTTCTGGATATCTTCAGGGTTTGGGTATTTAAAGGCTGACGACCCTCGAAACGATCTGAACCGGCATTTTCTGCTTCACCACCTGCAACTTCGCAGAGCAGATCGACCGCCCGGTTTAAGGCGTCAATGGTCATGCCCGGGTCAACACCTCGTTCAAAACGATATGAGGCATCGGTTGAGAGATTAACATTCCTGGCTGAGCGGCGTATAGAAACCGCATTAAAACATGCGCTCTCAAGCAGAACGTTCACTGTAGCTTCGGTAACCTCAGAATTCATACCACCCATGATACCTGCAAGGGCAACTGGTTTTTCAGCATCACAGATGAGGAGGGTATCTTTATCTATTTTTCTCTCAACGTTGTCGAGAGTAGTAAAGGTCTCTTCACTTTTGTGCGGAGTACGAACCATGATTCTGCCGCCGGCAAGTGTGTCGAAGTCGAAAGCATGCAGCGGCTGTCCATATTCCATCATGACAAAGTTGGTGACATCGACAACATTGTTGATAGGGCGAAGGCCAATGGAAAGGAGGCGCTTGCGAAGCCACCATGGTGAAGGTCCGATTTTGACGCCGGTAATAAGTCGTGCAGCATACCTGGGACAAAGTTCAGAAGATTCGACATCTACAGTAAATCGAGAGCTGCGACGCTCGATGGCTGCATTTTGTACAGGAATCTGTAGCGGTTTTCTGACTACACCAGCTATTTCACGGGCAACACCGATGACAGAAGCACAGTCTGGCCGATTAGGAGTCAGGTCAACTTCGATCATGGTGTCTGCAAGACCCATGGCTTCGATAAATGACTGACCGTGCTGAGTGTTTTCGGGTAATTCCATAATCCCGTCGTGGTTGGTGCTGAGACCAAGCTCACGTTCAGAGCAGATCATCCCGAGAGACTCAACTCCGCGCACTTTTGATTTTTTTATTTTAAAATCGCCTGGCAGAGTAGTCCCGGGTAGAGCCACAACGACGTTGAGACCCGCACGGGCATTAGGAGCGCCACAGACGATCTGATGTGTTTGCTCTCCAATCTGCACTTCGCATACCTGTAGCTTGTCGGCATCCGGGTGTTTTTCGGCTTTAAGGATAAGGCCGGTTTTGAGATCAGCGAGATCGCTATGTAATTCCTCAACGGAATCAACCTCAAGACCGAGCATGGTAAGGTGTTCGGCGAGTTGTTCTGTGGACAGCCCGTCTGTATCTACATATGTTTGCAACCAGTCACGCGTGAACTTCATGGCATTATAGTCGTTTTAAAGGAGCGATTAGAACTGGGAAAGAAAACGAAGATCGTTTTCGTAGAAAAGCCTGATGTCGTCGATGCCGTATTTCAGCATGGCGATGCGCTCGATACCGAGTCCAAAGGCAAAACCGCTGTATACTTCGGGATCGTAACCAACCATCTTGAAGACTTCAGGGTCGATCATTCCTGAACCGAGGATTTCGAGCCAGCCTGTCTTTTTACACACTCGACAGCCTTTTCCCTCGCAGATGACGCAGGCAATATCCACTTCGGCACTGGGTTCGGTAAACGGAAAAAAGCTTGGGCGGAAACGAAGCTCAAGTTTTTTACCAAACATTTTTTCAGTGAAAACCGTTAGAACACCCTTGAGGTCGGCAAAAGAGACCTTTTTATCAACGAGGAAACCCTCAAGTTGATGAAACATGGGAGTGTGGGTGATGTCGGAATCACAACGGTATACTTTACCTGGAGCAATGACGCGGAGTGGCGGTTCCTGTACTTCCATGATACGAGCCTGCATCGGAGAAGTATGGGTCCGAAGCAGTATTGAATCACTGACATAGAAGGTATCGTGCATATCCCTGGCAGGATGATGGGCAGGGATATTGAGTGCCTCGAAATTGTAGTAGTCCTGCTCAACATCCGGTCCTTCGGCAACGGAAAAGCCAAGGCTTTCAAAGATGGCGCAGGCCTCGTTCATGACCCGTGTAACGGGGTGCAGATGGCCTGTTTGTGGACGCCGACCGGGGAGAGTGAGGTCTGGTTTCTTAAAATCATCACCGGCAGGGGATGAGGATTGAAGCGAAGTTTTTTTCTGTTCGAACAGCTCTTCCATCTCTGATTTGATGGTATTGGCAAGCTGCCCCACACGCGGACGCTCTTCCTGAGGCACGGTGCCAAGCTGGCGCATGATTGTGGTGAACTGACCTTTGCGGCCGAGGTAACGAATGCGAAACTCTTCGAGTTGGCCTGCTTCGGTTAACGCTTCGAGACGTGCTCTGGCTTCTTCAGCCAGGCTGAGTAGTTCCTGTTCCATAATAAACGAGAAAGTCTAGTGCTCAAGGAAACAGCATGCCGGTCAATGGTTCAAGACCATTGCCGGCATACATAAAGAATAAAGCGTGTGTGGCAAAAAGCTTACGCGTTTGCTTCTCTGGCGATTTGAACAACCTTGGAGAATGCAGGCGCATCAACGATGGCCAGGTTTGCGAGTACTTTTCTATCCAACTCAACGCCGGCCTTTTTGAGTCCGCCCATGAGCTGGCTGTAGCTCATTTCGTTCATGCGTGCACCAGCATTGATGCGAGCAATCCAGAGGCGACGGAATTCACGCTTCTTGGTACGTCTGTCGCGGTATGCGTAGACGAGTGCGCGGTCAACCGCTTCTGTTGCTGAACGATAAAGACGTGAACGAGCGCCTCGAAAACCCTTAGCGAGTTTGAGAACCCGATTTCTTCTTCTGCGTGCCTTAAAACCTCGAGTAACGCGTGGCATTGTAAACTCCTTTTATTCCCGCATCCTGATCGGCGGGGTGAACGGTGTAGCCTGCTGATAGCACCAATGGTGTTATCACGACATTTTCACCGGTAATTACATGTATGGAAGAATCTTTTTGATTCCCTTGTGATCAGCAGCAGAAACAACATCGCTGAGTCTCAGTCCGCGCTTACGCTTCGTTGACTTTTTGGTCAGGATGTGACTGGAAAACGCTTTGCTGCGCTTGATCTTTCCTGAGCCGGTCAGTTTGAAGCGCTTTGCAGCGCCCCTGTTTGTCTTCATTTTTGGCATGGTAATACTCCTTTGCGCTCCATATACATTGCTGGCGGAATGGGTGGCGCATTCGGAGGGAAGGCGAACACGTTAACCGTTCTCAAGCGTTGTCGTTATATAAAAATGAGTTCCAACGGGGAGGGCGAAACTCAAACTAAAAAAAAACTTATTTGGGCCCTACGAACATAACCAACTGCCTGCCTTCCATTTTGGGAGACTGGAGTATAATGGCATCTTCCTGCAGGGCATCTGCAATGCTATTCATGGCTTCAAGACCGATAGACTGGGCATAGACAATTTCCCGGCCTCTGAATCGCATGGTGATTTTGACCTTATTCTTCTGACTGAGGAATTTTTTGATGTTCTTGATCTTGAAGTTCAGATCGTGTTCTTCAGTTTTCGGACGGAATTTTATTTCCTTGGTCTCAACAATCGACTGTTTCTTCTTAGCCTCTTGCTGTTTCTTCTTCTGCTCGTAGCGGAACTTGTCATAGTTCATGATCCGGCACACAGGCGGATCGGCATTCGCTGATACCTCTACCAGATCAAGGCCTTCTTCGAAAGCTCTTTCTTTGGCCTCCTCGGTGGATACTACACCGAGCTGGGTTCCGTCACTGCCGATAAGTCTTACCTTCGGATAACGGATATGTTCATTGATTACCGCTGCTGCTTCACGTTGAGCCGGTGCGTGCCTTCCTCTTCTGTTAATAACTGTACCTCCTCGAATCTACGAGCTTGAAAAATGAAATTATTCCCGGTTTCCCAAAAGCGACTGATAATAGCGCATTTTTTCTTTCCGGTACATGATAAAATTCACATTTCCAAAAAAATCAGATTCCGCGGCCTGCCCTGACTTCTTCCTGGACCTTGGTCGCGAACTCCGCAATGGTCATAGGCGGCAGGTTCTTTCCGTCGCGTAAACGGATAGTTACCGTGCCGTCTTCTTTCTCTTTGTCGCCAATAATGAGCATAAATGGGATCTTTGCGAGTTGCGCTTCTCTAATTTTATAATTCAATTTCTCATTGCGCAAATCTTTTTCTATCCTCAAACCTGCTTTCCGCAGTTGTTCGTATACCTCAAGGCTATAATCAGCCTGGTCGTCGGTGATATTCAGGATACGGGCCTGAACCGGAGCAAACCAGAGAGGAAACACTCCTGCATAGTGCTCAATCAGTACACCGATGAAGCGCTCAAGCGAACCCATCAGTGCACGATGGATCATGATTGGCTGATGTTCGGTATTATCTGCACCGACATAACTCATCTCGAAACGCTCCGGCAGGTTAAAGTCAACCTGAATAGTGGAACATTGCCATGAGCGACCAAGCTGATCCTTAATTTTGATGTCGATCTTCGGGCCGTAGAAAACACCTTCACCCGGATCAACTTCATAATGTAAGCCTTTTTTCTCAAGTGCGAGCTTTAACGCTGCTGTTGCCGCATCCCAGTTCTCATCACTGCCCACGTATTTTTCAGGGCGGGTGGAGAGATAAATATCATAATCGGCAAAACCAAAGGTCTTGAGAATGTGCAGATTGAGTTCGAGGATATTGAATATCTCGTCTTCAAGCTGATCCGGGCGGCAGAATATATGCGCGTCATCCTGAGTAAAGCCGCGTACACGCATCAGGCCGTGGAGGGCTCCTGCACGCTCATAGCGGTACACTGTACCAAGTTCACACCAGCGCAACGGGAACTCACGATAACTGCGCTTGCTGCTTTTGTAGACACCGATATGGAAAGGGCAGTTCATCGGTTTCAGTTGGTAGCTGACTTCGTCGATGAGCATAGGAGAGTACATATTCTCGCCGTAAAAATCGAGATGCCCCGAAGTTTTCCAGAGATCCTGACGAGCAATATGCGGAGTATAGAGCAGTTCGTAACTATGACGATAATGCTCATCTTTCCAATAATCTTCGATAAGTCTTCTCAGCTGGGCACCTTTCGGCTGCCAGAGGATGAGACCGGGCCCTATCTGATCTTCGGTGGTGAACAGTTCAAGCTCTTTACCAAGCCGGCGATGATCGCGTTTCTTTGCTTCTTCGAGTGCATTCAGATGCTTTTTGAGAGCTTTGGCATCAAAAAATGCGGTACCGTAGATGCGCTGAAGCACATCTCTTTTCTCGTCACCGCGCCAGTATGCGCCAGCTACCCGAAGGAGTTTGAATGCCTTGATAAATGATGTATTCGGCAGATGCGGTCCGCGACAGAGGTCAACGAAACCACCAACGCTGTACAGCGAAACAGCATCGGTTTCCAGATCCTGAATCAGCTCTACCTTGTATTTTTCGCCTTTCGCTTCGAAAGCGTTAATGGCCTCAGTTGCTGAGACGTTACTGCGTTCAAATGGCAGATTTTGACCGGCTATCTCGGTCATGCGTACTTCAATCTTTTCGAAATCTTCCGGACTGAATGGTTCGCTGCGCAGGAAGTCGTAATAAAATCCGTTCTCGATGGAAGGTCCAATTGCAACTTTTACATCCTCACCAAAGATATCCCGTACAGCATGGGCCATGATGTGAGCTGTGGAGTGACGAAGTACTTCGAGTCCTTCAGTTGTATCGACTAGAATGGGGGTAAGGACGGTATCTTCGCTCAGAGTTGCGCTGAGATCAACAGCAACATCACCTGCAAGTGCGGCGATGGTATTTTTACGTTGCTTGTTTGACTGGAGCTTGGAAAGTGCTTCCTGAACTGTGGAATGTACAGGAACTGAAATGGGTTCGCCGTCTTTGAGCGAAACAGCAATGTCTGACATGGTATCCCTTCCCATATAAAAATAAAGGCTAAAGAACAACGACAATCTGGGATGGTCGTTCTACTTTAGCCTTATATTTGGTAGGCGCGGAGGGGATTGAACCCACGACATCCACCACGTCAAGGTGGCGCTCTCCCACTGAGCTACGCGCCTGCGTACACATTTTTGGAATGGTTCAGTGCATCTCTTTGAGCCCGATGCAAAGAACCCGCTTGAAATAACAGTATTCAAAAACGATGTCAAGAAAAAATGATTCGCGTTTTTGTTTTTCAAACCTTTTTATATCGCGGATGATCGGCTCTCGATAGCCCGCGCCAGAGTGTACTTGTCTGCATATTTTATGTCCATTCCCATAGGAATGCCGCAGGCAAGCCGGGTTAGTTTTATTGGTGCACCCTTTAAGAGATCGATGAGGTAGGATGCGGTTGCCTCACCGGGTACCGTTGAACTGGTAGCAATGAGTATCTCTTTGACTGTACCACTTTTGATTCGTGCGATCAATTCCTGTACTTTCAACTCTTCGGGGCCTATGCCGTCTATGGGCGAAAGTACCCCGTGCAGAATATGATAATGACCGCGAAAGCTTGAAGTCTTTTCAATCGCCATCAGGTCTCCCGGTTCTTCCACTACACAGACAGTCTGGCTTTCCCGGCGGGGATCAGCGCAAATGCCGCAGGGGTCGCTCTCAGAAAAAGCAAAACAACAGGAGCAGAGCTGTATGGCAGAGTGCAGTTCACGCAGGGCTTCTGAAAGTTCCTGAGCGTATCCTGCCGGTCGCCTGAGAATATTCAGAGAGAGGCGGGTAGCAGTTTTCTTGCCGATGCCGGGTAGTTTGCCAAGATCATCTATAAGCCGATCAAGGGCCGGGGGAATTACCTGCATGATGTGTCTGCAATCCTATTTCATGAAGTTGGTAAGGCCCGGGAGGTCGAGACCGCCGGTAAGGTGACCAAGTTCCTGTTTGCTTAATTCTTTTGCCTTGCGTAGACCATCATTGGTTGCGGCAACAATGAGGTCCTGAAGCATCTGTGCCTCATCTTTATTAATGAGCTGATCTTCGATTGCAACTTTCAGGACATCGCCCTGACCGTTGACGGTGACTGTGACCATACCGCCGCCGGCAGAACCGATAATCGACTTTTTGGCCAGATCATCCTGAATCTGTTTCATCTTCTGCTGCATCAACTGCGCCTGCTCCATGATTTTACTCATATCCATGGGTAGTGTCCTGAAAAAAAATATTATCTGCTGCGCGGGCCGATTCGTATGTCGCCGACCTGACCGTGAAATATTTCGGCGGTCATGGTTGTCAGTGGATCGTTCGCGAGCTGTTGTCGTTTATGATGCGGGGATTCCCCTGCATCTTCCTGATGATTATCTTCAATTTTTGGTAGTACGAATTTAACAGTGAGTTCTTTCTGAAAAAAATCAAGTACAAACTCTGTCAGTTGATTTTTGTTCTCTTTTTGCCTGAGCAGTGAACATTCCGCAGGATCGTTGTAATGGAGCTGCAATTCAGAGCCGATTTCCTTAACTCTGGAACGATGAAGATCCTGCGCCATCCATACAATTCGGTCTTTTACATAGGCGATAAAATCGGGCCAGTACTTACGAATGTCTTTCTCGTGAGGCCGGACCTCGACACCGGACCGCTGGCCTGCCGAGTCTGCTGCAGGTGCGTGAGGCTGTGCAGGCCCAGATGAGTTGGATGTAACAGGTGTTGTTTTTTCTACTGTTGGCGCAGGTGCCGGGTGCATCTGCATTGATCCGAGGCCGGGCGGCTCTTCGGGCACTGGCGGCATTTCATCATGACCTAGTGGTTCAGGTCGGGCCGGAGGGGCAACTTTTTTTTTAACCGGCTCTATCGGTTGATCTTTTGCAGGCTGCGGTTGAGCATAGGCTTGGGACTGCGGGCGAACAGGAGGAGTGCTCTGTCTTGTCACAGTGGCAGGTTGGGGTGGAGAATCTGGTGCTCCGGCAGCGGCGAGAAGCTGTTCGAGTTTACCAAGTACCTGCGTTACCGGCACGACATTTCCGGCTTCAATGATTTTGAGAAAGCCTGTCTCAAGAGCAAGGCGTGGCTGGCTGGAGTACCGGACGTCTTCAACCATACGCATAAGTAACGTGAGTTTCTGGTGTATTGTCTCGGCAGTGAAACCTGCGGCAAGCTCTGTGAAGCTCTTCAGCTCTTCCTGCGGTAAATCAATAAGTTCATTGCATCCGTCAATGCGGGTGAGCAGAAGGGTTCGGAAGCAATCAAGAAGATCCGTAGAAAACCTCCTGATATCCATTCCGAATGCAAAAATGTTTTCAAGAGATGTCAGTGCACCTGCGCGGTCTCCGCGAAGCAGTGCATCAGTAAGTTGAAGTAATATGTCGCGGTCCACAAGGCCGAGGACCTCAATTACATCCTGAGTTGTGATATGTTTCTCCCCGAAAGAAAAAACCTGATCAAGAAGACTGAGGCCGTCGCGGACAGAGCCACCGGCTTCCCGAACAATGAGTGAGAGAGCAGGGGGATCCAGAGTGATGGATTCACTTTCAGCAAGCTTTCTGAAATGTTCGGTTAGCTCCGGTGCCGGGATGCGTTTCAACTCATATTGCTGGCAGCGAGAGAGTATGGTAATCGGCAGTTTATGCAGTTCGGTGGTCGCAAACATGAAATGGACATGCTTGGGCGGCTCTTCCAGAGTCTTCAGCAAAGCGTTGAAGGCCTCAGTGGTGAGCATGTGTACCTCGTCGATTATAATGATTTTGTATTTCGACGAAGTGGGCATGAACTTGATTTTTTCTTTCAGTTCACGAATTTCCTGAATACCTCTGTTGGAGGCACCATCAATTTCAATAAGATCAAGCGCTGAGCCGGCAGTGATTTCTTCGCAGGATCTGCAACTGTTGCAGGGGCGGTGTTCAGCAAGAGCTTCGCAGTTTATAGCTTTAGCCATAATACGCGCAAGCGTGGTTTTGCCGACTCCGCGAACTCCTGAAAAGAGGATAGCATGGGCCACTCTGTCTCGGACAAGGCTGTTCTGTAACGTTTTGACGACAGAACGCTGGCCGACAACCTGGTCGAAGGTCTGGGGACGTGATTTTCTCGCTAGAACAAGATAGGACATGCAGCACCGAGCATGGGGGAAATTTCAGTCTAGGGGTTAAAAAGATGATAGCCGGGCTACCTGCGGCACACAAAGAGTGTCACTACCGTTGCTTCCTTCCGGACCTGGCGGAGTTCGTGATTCTTTGTTGCGCAGACCCGGCTATCAAACCGAAATCTATTATGGCGGAGAGGGGGAGATTCGAACTCCCGGTACTTGCGTACACACGCGTTCCAGGCGTGCACCTTAAGCCGCTCGGTCACCTCTCCGTAATCGGTTACCCCGATGAAAATGTGTCACACTATGTATACTGTCGAGACTCATTTGGCAACGAAAAACTTGGCTTCCACCTAAAAAAAACAGACCGGAACAGGATACACGACTAATTTACCGTTGTTTTCTTTTTTCCTTAAAAAAGGCACGGAGCAAGGCACTGCATTCAGATTCAAGCACACCACGACGAATATTGAGTGAATGGTTGAGTCTGTTGTCAGTACCTACCTGATATAACGAGTGGACCGCACCTGTTTTCGGGTCGGTTGCACCATATACCAGACGATCTATGCGTGCATGGATGATAGCACCGATGCACATCAGGCACGGCTCAAGGGTGACATAGAGGGTGGAACCGGGAAGTCGATAGTTTTCGAAATAGAGAGCGGCTGTACGCAACACCCGTATTTCCGCGTGTGCTGTCGGATCATGTTGGCCTATGGGCTGATTGCCGGCTGCAGCGATCAGGTTACCGTCATGTACCAGTATCGCGCCGATCGGGACTTCTCCCTGGTCGGCTGCACCACTGGCTGACTTGATGGCCAGTTGCATCCATCGTTCATCTTCTGTTTGCGCTGCTGTCACTTGGGTCATTTCCGGCCCCGGAATGTCAATTTGTTGCATACTGTATAGAGCTGCTGAATAGTAAAATAAGAGGCGAGAGCAATTTGCTTTTTTACCCTGCTTCCCGTATAAGAATATACGCCGATTACAATTTTGAAATAACCAATTTTCCAGTGAATTCAATATGTATAAAATACTGTTATTTGATTCGTTTGAAGAAACACGCAAGAGCATGGTGGGCGCTTTAGGTGAGAGGTGTACCCTGGTATGTAAGACAAACGAAGATGATGCCCAGGCTGAGATAGATGCCAGTCAGTATGATCTGGTCTTTCTCGACGTTGATTCATCCGGTGACAGCTCGATGAAACTACTGGAGGCTATTCATGGGAAAAACCCGTATCTGCCGGTCATTATAACCAGCAAATCTGAAAAAGCCGAGGTTATTGTCACGGCAATGAACAGTGGTGCAAGTGACTTTCTTGTTCACCCGATATCCCGGACGCGGGTGAATATAGCTGTTGATAAGGCCATAGAGATACGAAATAACAGGTATGAGATTGATTATCACCGGCATCGGCAGGATGTCGTGTATGACTTCAGGGATGTTATAGCCAAAAGTGAGTCGATGCAAAGAATTATTCAGAGTTTACAACGCTTTGCATCAACAGACTCTACCATTCTGATCACCGGCGATACAGGTACAGGGAAAAGTTTTTTATCCGGAACAGTCCATTTTAACTCTCCCAGGCGGAAGAATCCTTTTGTAAAGATTAACTGTGCAAATATTCCTGAAGATCTGCTTGAGTCTGAGCTGTTCGGTCATGAAAAAGGAGCGTTCACCGGTGCTGAAAAGTTGCGGATCGGCAGGTTTGAGCAGGCTTCCGGAGGCACAATATTTCTCGACGAAATAGGGGAAATGAATATGGGCTTGCAGACAAAGCTTCTCAGGGTACTGGAAGAAAAATCATTTGAGCGGGTCGGAGGTAATAAGACTATTCATTCAGATGTGCGGATAATCGCAGCGACGAACAAGGATCTGGTACATCAGGTTCAGGAAGGGAAGTTTCGTGAAGATCTCTATTACCGAATCAATGTATTGCCGGTCCGTCTTCCTTCACTTCGTGAACGCCGGGAATGCTTGCTGCCGCTTGCGCATCTCCTGCTGAAGAAGTGCTGCCAGTCTATGCGGCGGGAAATCCATGGATTCACCGGAGAGGTTACACGTCGCATTCAGGACTATGACTGGCCGGGCAATATACGCCAGCTTTCGAACACTATTGAGCGTGCCGTTATTCTCGAGGATGATTCGATTATCCATTCGGTAAACCTTTCGCTGCCGCAACTGGATGCGTTGAAACGAAATTCTCACCACGATGTGCGGGGGGAGGAGACAGCAGCATATAATAACAACGCAACAGATTCTCTTGTGGAACAGGAACGACGACTGATTATATCGGCACTGGAAGAGAGTCTGTGGGTACAAAAAAACGCAGCGGCCAAGCTTGGAATAAGTCCGCGATCACTGAATTACAAAATTAATAAACTCGGGATTACGCATCCGCACTGGCGCCGCAATTCCTGACAACTCTTTCCGAACAGGGTGTAGTCGCGACCACATCAATAAATTCACTGATCTGACAAATTTTTTCGTCTGTTAAATCGGCAAATCGTAATCGACAGTCACGCAGAGCTGTTGTACCGAACAGCCTGCGAGATTTGGCTTCATGCCAGTTGAGATCGCTGCAGGGAATTTTCTGGATAAAGACTTTGCCGGGAGCATCAATTAAATCTATGACCCTGATAGGTTTGGGTTGCTCCAAGGTGTCCAGAAGAAAACGACAGAGTATTCCTCCCTTACTGATGTTAATAACTTCAGCAAACGTAGTACCGTTATACAGCATGATTTTGTCCCGTACGTTATATCGGGTGTGGGTCCTTCGTTCCGGGGGCGACTCTTGCATCATAACATCTACCTGCAAAATCAATAAGTGTACTATTGTGTGGGCTTGTATAGTTCCAGCTATACTATATATTTAGTCATTTTCAACCATTTCTAATGGTTAAGAGTGAAATTAT
>JBFHGS010000131.1:0-13974 GCA_041582995.1 Desulfopila sp.
ATCACCGGGGAGGTCGTATGGGTTTATCATCGAATATAGTTCTGTTCCGAAAATATAACTCAAATCAGTGATGTCTATGATCTTGAATTTCGGATCATGAATCATTGTATATGGTCTGCCAGCATTGCGGCCTTGTAACTGTTTACAAGTCCTTGTGTTATAAACAATCGCGGTATTATGGCGTGTTGGAAGATAGATTTTTTCTGGATGTGCTAATTAGAAGTTGTCACCACAGGTAACAGCTAGCACTTTTTCCTAAAATTTTGAGCCGGTAAAAATCACTGCTAGGGCAGTTGTTTAGCCCATAGCATACATGTAATGGTAACAGGTGTTCTTCTCTGGGATGGCAAAATCGTGCATGAGGTGCTTTATGCCAGTTTGTCAGCAATTGGTCTCGAACATCCTCATCAATACGTTTGTCGGTGCATGTTTCAATGAGCCATGTTTCAAAGGCAGTATTCATAGCCTCTTCCTGAATGCTACCGGATGTAAAAAATGCTTGCATGTTATGGAATGAAAAACCGGAACCGATAAAAAGCACATCTTTATACTTGATACCTGCCAAGGCTTGTCCGATCCTGATATGCAGGGCAGGGTCCAGACTGTTTACAAGCGAAAGTTGTACGCAGGGGATATCTGCCTTTGGATACATAACCTTTAAAGGGACAAACATACCATGGTCAAAACTTCTGGAATTATCTATGACGGGTTGTAATTCGTTGGAATCCAGAAGATTAAACAGTTCCTGCGCCAGATATGGCTCACCTGAAGCAGGGTAGCTGATGCTATAGGCTTCATCCGGGAATCCATAATAATCATAGAGCAACCCCGGACTTACAGCTCCGGTAATGGTAGGTTGTTTCTGTTCCCAATGGGCGCTTATGAGCACTATGGCAGAAGGTTTTGGTAACTGGGAACTGATGCTCTGCAGAAGATGTACCATTTCATGATGGCCTGGGTCTTTAAGCAAAGGCAAAGGTCCGCCGCCGTGAGAAATAAATAGTGTTCTGTATTTGTGTTGTATTTTCATATTCTCTATAAGGGGGTTGTGCCGATATACTGATGAATTTTCGGCTCCTGATTTTGAGAACGTACCCACACGGTTAGGCACTAAATGTTGCAATACTGTTTATACCACTTCCTGTCGTTTATTTCCCTCACAAGCTTTTCACGTTCCGATAGTTCATTCTGTTTCGTCTATAAGGAAAGAGGAAATCTAAAAATCACTCCGGCAGCATTGATTGAGAAGGTCTTAAAAAAATGGACAGCATAAATATGTGCTCGTATGGTACAAGATTATCCTATATAGTATGTGGCTTTGATGTCTTGAGGTAAAAGGAAAAAAATATTCTGATTGCACCTGACTCTCAGCTTGAATAGTTGAGTGGGTAGGAATGAGGCGTGAACTGCCTGCGTCACAGGCAATTCGACAAATTACAGTATTTGCTTAATATTGTGTAGTCGCAGCGTAAATCGTTGTGCACTCCTACCACCTGCCACCTCATCAGGTTTGCAGAGGCAGAGGGGTAATCAGAAAAAATATTATCTGGAAGCCCTCCAGGTGTTTGCTCTTTCACGAGTACTCAATAGTGTGCAGGCACCTTAATACAAGTTGTTATCGGCTTACCAGTATACACGTGTACCTTTGCTGATATTTTCTGAAACCCGAAAACCAACAATTGAAATTACTTAAAAAAATGAATTTTATCGAAGAATTGACATGGCGAGGCATGATACACGACATCATGCCAGGAACGGAAGAACAGCTCAAAAAAGAAATGACATCAGCATACGTAGGGATTGATCCAACTGCAGACTCTCTGCATATCGGTCACCTGGTCAGTGTCATGATGCTTAAGCATTTTCAGCTCGCCGGCCATAAACCGATAGCTCTGCTTGGAGGCGCAACCGGAATGATCGGTGATCCCTCCGGTAAATCAGTTGAACGTAACCTGCTTGATGAGCAGACACTTCGACATAATGAAGAGTGTTTGCAGAAGCAGCTCGCCAAATTTCTTGATTTTGAGTCGGATTCCGCTAATGCAGCTGAGTTGGTGAATAACTACGACTGGATGAAAGAATTCAGCTTTCTCGAATTTATCCGTGATATCGGCAAGCATATTACGGTGAATTACATGATGGCTAAAGATAGCGTTAAAAAACGGTTGGGCGAAGAGTCTAAGATGGGCCTGTCGTTTACCGAATTTTCATACCAGTTAGTTCAGGGAACCGATTTTTTACATTTGTACCGCGAAAAGAACTGTAAATTGCAGATGGGTGGGTCTGACCAATGGGGAAACATCACGACAGGAACAGAGCTGATTCGCCGGAAAGCGAGCGGTGAAGCTTTCGCCCTTACCTGCCCACTTATAACTAAAGCAGATGGTGGAAAATTTGGTAAAACAGAAAGTGGTAATGTCTGGCTTGACCCAAAGCTGACTACACCGTATAAATTCTACCAGTTCTGGCTTAATGTATCTGATGCCGATGCTGAAAAGTACATCAAGATTTTCACGTTATTGAGCCAGGATGAAGTGGCTGAGTTGGTGAAAGAGCAGGATGCTGCACCACATCTGCGCCCTTTGCAGAAGCGGTTGGCAAAGGAAATTACCTGCATGGTTCATAACGAAGAAGAGTACGATAAAGCTGTGGAAGCTTCACAGATACTTTTCGGAGAAGCAACAACTGAAAGTCTGGCAAAGCTGGATAAAGAAACCTTCCTTTCGGTATTTGAAGGGGTCGCGACCTTTGAAATAGGCCGTGCCATGCTTGATACCGGAGTACCAATAGTTGAATTGCTGGCTGCGGAGACTGCTACCTTCCCCAATAAAAGTGAAGTGCGCCGCACTATAAAAGGTAACGGGCTCAGCCTGAATAAAGCAAAAATTTCTGATCAGGAATACTCGGTCACTACGGCGGACCTGATCAATGATACGTACTTGCTTGTTCAGAAAGGAAAGAAAACGTACTTTATTATCGAAGCTGTGTAATCAGCGGGATGTATTTCCGGTGAAGCGTCCAGCAATTTTACGTTGCAGGACGCTTCACTGATTTTATCCATTCTGCACATTGAGAGGGGAGTACTTGATATTGCCTCTAACGTGTAGAGGTAGTCGACAGGACCGGGTTGATGTGAAGGTGGATAAGACGAACTGTCCTGACATTGTCAGAACTCTTAGCAATGCTTAAAACCATTTTTCAATGTCATCTGCGTTTCGGTAATTGTCTGCTCCATTAAAATGAATAACATCAGATAACTCTCGTAGCTTCTTTTTGCCCCCCTCCATTCCGGGGTGACCGATAGCTAGCATTTCATAGACCTTCAGGTGTGAAGGAATATTCAGAAATTCTCTTACTGGTTGGTCTACTTCAGGGGTTCTAAATGCAGATACCCACATTGATCCCAGGCCAAGACTGGATGCTGCTAATTGCATACTCATAAAGGCACAATTGAGTGAGGAGTTCAGCGTAAATTCCCACCATGCATCATCTTCTATCTTTGTTGCTGGTCCGTATTTACGAACCCTTTCGTCACCGTACACAAAAATGTAGACCGGGGCGTTGGTAAAGCCTCGTGAGCTTTTACCGATCCCTTTCAAGAGAAGATCAGTTACTTTGTTTCGCAGTTTATTTTCATCTACGATGACAACTTCCCACGGTTGAGAATTAAAGCCTGATGGAGCCATCATCCCGGCATATACAATTTTCTCGATATCTACCCTTGATACTGGCACATCTGTAAATTTTCTAATGGAACGTCTGTTTTTACTAATTTCTAAAAAAGTCTCATAACTCATAATACACTCCTGTGTATATATATTTAAATGGGTGAATTTATACATCGTAAATTTATATTTTTTTGCGTCATGTTTGATTACCGGTAAAAGATAGTAGAACAGGATATATAAGAGAAATGTTTATCTTTGATAACAGTTATACAGATATGCTATAAATCAGTCATGGAACTAAAAACACTTAAAAGCTTTGTCAAAGTTGCGACCTTGAAGAATTTCTCTGCCGCTGCACGTGAATTGAATACAGTCCAGCCAGCGATAAGCAGGCATATTGCTGACCTTGAAGATGAACTGGGGGTTCGTCTCTTCTGGCGTAATACCCGTGAGGTGAGGGTTACCTTGGCTGGTGAAAGCCTGCTTCGTGATGCGAAGGAAATTCTTGCACGTGAAACGGTTGCAAAAGAGCAAGTTCAACGAGCTGCTCAGGGAAAGACAGGACTGTTACGCATAGGCTACCTGGGACCAGCTTGCTTTACTTTCATTCCGGATCTTGTACGAACCTATGCAAAGAGCTATCCTGAGGTCGAAATACAATTACGTGAAATGACAGTACGGCAGCAACTTGTCGCGCTTGAGGAAGAACAGTTGGATATCGGTTTTTCTCGCAGCTTACCTAAAAATTACCGTAAAGAATTTTTTGCAGAAGATATATATTGGGATACCTTGACTGCAGTTCTTCCTGAATCGCATCCACTTGCAGATGCGAAAAGTTTACGGTTACAGCAATTGGAAGAGGAACGTTTTATCTTGTTCAGTCGTCGGGAAGCGGCAGGGCTATTTGATCAGATAATAGGTGTTTGTCAAAAAGAAAAGATAACACCGGTAATCTCTAGTCAGCCAGATCATATGCAAGTGCTGCTAACGGAAGTAGCAGCAGGACTTGGGGTCTCAGTTGCTCCAGGGTGTATAAAAAATATGTACACAAAAGGGTGTGCGTTTGTTCAAATTTACAAACAAAAACCATCTATTGCTACACAACTGCACTATCGACGTAGTATACCATTGCCGACAGTGGAAGCCTTTGTGAAAATAACTCTGCAGGGGAGGGAAACAATACAAGAGCAAATGAAAATAAGGTAATCAAAATATCCTCATCCGTAACGTTCATTGCATGAATCAATGACCTTTCCCATACATCTTTCATATTTCTTCTAAATAACAAAACATCACGAATCCTCAGCTAAGTAATGTGAGGTGTCAGGAGTGAGGGGTGAGGAGTAACTGAACAAATGAACGATAAACTAAATAATTATGAAAAATAACAGTGGCTTAATGAGCATGTGGAGTCCCGACATGTCACACCTCACGCCTCTCTTCTCACTTAAACAAGCTGAGGATTGATGGTAATTAAATTCATATATCACCAACCTGTGTTTTGGGTTCTTCTCAGGCTGTTCAATTGGAAAGATATATTGATGAAGCGCATCGGAAATGGGAGATCCTGCTCACATGAACATTTATTGCAAATATCCAGGCCGCTGTTCAAGCCGGTATGGGGTTGTCTATTTTGCCACGGGGTGCATTAAAAGAAGGATTAAGAAAGGCACCATCCTATATGGAATTACCTGAAATATTACTCTATTCTATAGGGATTATTACAAATGAACAGAATCAGAACGACGCAAGAGATGTTTTCATCAGCTACCTTGAAGCTGAGCTTAACAAATTTAAATGAGAAGTCTTTCTGGTGAAAAAAGAATATTGTCATCGGGCAGGCTGCTTATGCCGGCTTTTAAATGTACAGTTTTTATTATATTGAAACCGGTAGAGTCGGCTGTGCGGTTAATCTCGTCTGTCATAGTGACATTTTGCACGAAATCTTAAAAATTTACAGGCTGCTCAGCATGAATAAGAAAACCACGTTTTGACCGTGATTCGCACCTGTTAGGTTCTCCCTGTGTAAAATCAATGGTGATTTTCTTGCAGTAGTTCATGAGATTCTTATCGACAACGAGTGTATAATTACCTCTTTCAAAGGTGATATCCGCATCAGTTATTTCGTCGAGAATAAGGCCGAGACCACAATTCGTTCCAGCGCTTCCCATTACTGCCACCCTGATAGCAGGACCTGTGCTTTTATCTGTACTGATATCAGCAAGATATTTCAACGCCTCATCGCTCACTTCAAGCATTACATTTCCTCCAAAGTAGTATCTCAATGCACCAATTACATACAGTTCCTGATCTTTAGCTTATGCTTGATAATCGATTTGCTCTGTTGAGACAAGAGTGAATCTCCGGTTCGTATGCGCACTGAAAACAGCGAGAGCTGGTATTCTAATCACACTGATTCTATGGCAGAAAAATAAAGTCTCAGGCTATTAGATCATCGTGGCGAGAAATATGGGCATCAGAAAGGAGTTTCATATATTTGCAAGCTGTGTTGGCGCTATAGGTCAAAAATGCAATAAAAAATGATATGATTTCAACATTACGCATTAACTGAATTTTTGCGTCAAACCGGCATTTGGATAAATGTAGTATTGCCACAAAAGCAGGCCTAACTGGTTGTAAGAGTGTTTTCTTCATGGTAAATATGATTGAAATATAATCAGATGAGAGAGAAGAGTTAACCTAAAAGCAGAGGGATACATTATGATTTCCAGAATAGCGATGACTGGAGCCTTGGCGCTTTGGCTTGCGGCAGGTAACACTATGATTGCAGAGGCAAGCGAAGATATTGGCATTGAAGTTCATGCCGGTACCCTTGGCGTTGGAGCAGAAGTAAGTATATCACTCCTTGAAAATACAAGATTACGTGGTGGTTTTAATTATTTAGATTTTAGTCTTGATGAGGAGATCGACGGAATTGATTATGATTTTGCAACCGAACTCAAGTCATTTTCACTGCTCCTTGACTGGCATCCGTTTGGTGGTGCATTCTTTTTGAGTGGTGGTACCTACATCAATAATAATGAGGTTGGCGTAGATGGGTACCTGGCATCCGGGAGAGTGCCAAGCGTGCTTGCACAGTATACTGATACGTTATCTATAAGTGGTGAAGTCGGCTTTAACTCTTTTGCACCATATCTGGGACTTGGTTGGCGTTCAAACAATGGACAACCAGGTTGGGGAATGTCCTGGAATCTGGGCGTAATGTTTCAGGGTGCACCAGATATGTCGAACCTCAGAGTGGATGTGCCGTCAGATATCAATTCGATTGAGGAAGTTCAGGAGTATCTTGCAGATCAGGAACAGAAGATCGAAGATGAGTTGGACTGGTTTGAATATTATCCAGTAGCAACGTTTCAACTTACCTATAATTTTTAATACATAAAAATCAGATTCTTCTTATAAGTCTTTGGCCGGTTGAACATGTTCGGGTGCATGTGTTCAACCGGTTTTTTTTTGAATCATCTCTAACGCTGCCTGACTTTCTTCTTGTGCGGAATGTTCTATCTGATACCATTATCTCATCCTCAATTCAGATTTTAAAAATCAAGGGCAGCTTGAATATGGTGGAATGAGATGAAATACATATTCCTGAATGGTAGTCCACGCAAGCAGGGTACTGTAGCACAGTTGCTGATGGCGGTTCGTGAAGATATTGACGAAAATAAGCATGATCTGGAATGGATTAATGTCTACGATTTACAGATGAAGCAATGTTGTGGTTGCATGAAATGCAGGTCAACTGACATCTGTATTTTACCAGAAGATGATGCCCATAGAGTTGGGAGGAAAATTAAAGATTCAGATGGAGTAATCGTTGGTACACCGACCCACTGGGGCAATATGAGTACGCCTCTCAAGCTTCTTTTTGATCGAAATGTCCCGGTCTTTATCGGTGAAAAATCTAGCGGAATGCCTTTTCCCCGACAAAAGGGTAAACCTGCTGTTGTCGTTACTGCCTGTACAACGCCATGGCCGTTTAACTTCATCTTTTCAGAAAGCAGGGGGGCGGTAAATGCGGTACGGGAGGTACTCAAGTATGCTGGGTATTCGTATCTTGGTAAAGTTGTAAAACCGGGTACCAAGAAAGATGGCAGGATAAGAAAATCTCTTCTGAATAGGGCACGAAGTATCGGCATCAAGCTCAACAAAATGTGAGCGAGCACAGAACATACATGGAGTACCTTTTTGTATGAGCTTAATCCTTTAATGATGGGAAACTGTCATGCTGTTATTCGAGGGAATAAATAGGTTTCCCGGCTTTTTCCGGAATATTGAATACGGTTGAAGGTTGAGCTGTTTTGTGCAGAATGCTGAGTGCCCAGGGAGCTTTTGAAATTCACACGATAGGTATGGTTATTCTGCGTTAGCAGTTTCGAACCAACACGAGTACTATGTAAGATGGCGTAGCAAACCTGTCACATAGATAGTCTGAGCTACCCGTCAACTCCTTTACAGGTGTTACATGGCAGCACTGAGAGTGCGATATCAAACGATTGAGTTTGGTGAAATTGATATACATCTACGAACATTACGGGATTTGCAACAATATCTGGATAAGAACGACGTCGCGGAAAAAATCGGTATATCTTCTGCAAATTGGTCAATTTTCGGGGTCGTCTGGCCTTCAAGTATGGTTCTGGCGCATTTTCTTGCCGATTTTAAGATTCAGGGGAAACGCATACTCGAGGTGGGATGTGGCATCGGTTTGACAAGTCTGCTGTTGAATCACCGACTGGCTGATATAACAGCAACCGACTATCACCCGGAAGCAGGTGAATTTTTACGAAATAACGTGCTTCTGAATAAAGGCAGGGAGATACCATTCCTGCGGACCGGGTGGGCGGATGAGAATGAGGACTTAGGCAGGTTTGACCTTATCGTCGGTAGTGATTTACTCTATGAAAGTGAGCATGTACAGCTGTTGGCAACATTTATCGATCAACATTCAAAGTCCCAGTGTGAGGTGGTTCTTGTTGATCCAGGCCGTGGTAACCATGCACGGTTCAGTAAAAAAATGGTAACGCTCGGCTACTCCCATAGTCAGAGTAAACCGCTTAATGTTGATTATCTGGAGAGTCCTTTCTCGGGGCAGATTCTTCGTTATTGCCGATAATGTAATAGCGTTTTCAGGCGTCTTTCAACGTGATGAAGAACCCGATGACTGGAAAGCATGCTGACCAGTCATCGAATGAAATGAAATTTTTACAGACCGTAATCTTTACCGAAGTTATCGACTACAAAATCAATATCTTTGTCTCCGCGTCCGGAGAGATTCACAAGAATAGTCTGATCAGGATTGAGATCTTTTGCAAGTTTTGTTGCAAAGGCAACGGCATGTGCACTCTCTATGGCAGGAATGATGCCTTCAGTTCTAGAAAGTTCAAAGAGAGCATCTATGGCATCCTTGTCACTCGCTGTAACATATTTTGCTCTGCCGATATCTTTTAAGAGACTGTGCTGCGGGCCGACTCCAGGGTAATCGAGTCCACTTGCAACAGAGTATACCGGCAGCGGTTCGCCGTTTTCGTCCTGGAGTACATAGGATTTAAAGCCGTGAAGTACACCCGGTGTGCCCTTGGTAAGTGTTGCCGCATGGTCACCATCTTTAAATCCACGCCCTGAAGGTTCAACCCCCCAGATATTTACCTGCTCGTCTTGCAGGAAGGCGCTGAACAGACCCATGGCATTTGAGCCACCACCTACGCAGGCAACAAGATTATCAGGAAGCTTACCATATTTCTCCTGAAACTGGGCGCGGGCTTCATTGCCGACGACAGCTTGAAAATCACGAACCATCATTGGAAACGGATGCGGGCCGACAACAGAACCGATGGCATAGAGTTGATTGACCGGATCTTCTAAATACGCTTCAAAAGCTGCATCTACTGCATCTTTCAGGGTTTGGGTGCCGCGCTCAACAGGGATGACGTTGGCACCGAGTATTTTCATACGGATAACGTTTGGATGTTCTTTGGCGATATCAACCACACCCATGTAAATATCGCATTCAAGACCAACCAGTACAGCAGCGGTAGCAAGAGCAACACCGTGCTGGCCTGCGCCTGTTTCAGCGATGATCTTTTTCTTACCCATTTTTTTACAGAGCAGGGCTTCACCGAGGCAATGATTAATTTTATGGGCGCCTGTATGGTTGAGGTCTTCACGTTTTAAATAAATTTTCGCCCCACCGATCTTTTCGGAGAGATTTTTTAAGTAAAAAATCGGGCTTGGGCGACCGACGAAATCACGATAAAGCATATTGAGCTCTTCATGAAAAGCCGGCTCCTGGGTAATTTCGGTATATGCTTTGGTTATATCGTTTAGAATTTCTTCAAGTTGCGGAGGGATAAAACTGCCGCCATATTCACCGAACCAGCCTTTTTCATCGGGCATTTCAATAGACTTGATATCCTTGCTCATTCGTTCACTCCTCTATTTTATGGTAAGCGCCATTATTTCTATATTATATTCAGGCAGCACATGTGCACCGATCTGAATTTACGGCAATATACGATAAAAAACTATCGTTAACACACGTAGGTCATCGTTCCTGAAGGTACAGGGTTTAAAGTTTCTGGTAGCGAACGGATACGCGCGGATTTAAGTGGCCGGCGATGTTCGTAGCCAAATTCTGTAGAAGATAGTACCGCCTGGACTGTCCCTATGTGAACGTTGGCTAAAGGTAAAAAAACAAGCCTGATCGCTGAAATCATTTGCTTGAAAGGACAACCATTTATCAGAACCAAAGTTCATCAGAAATATGGGTTAAGGCAGAGAAACCTAAATTCATATATGGCCTTCAAGAATACGGTATTGGAAGAGAAATTCAAGTGATATGTTCACGGAAGAATCGATATGTCCTGATTATATTACCTGTATACTCTTTTTTTTCAGCAAGAATGGTGAGGTGTCAGATGTTAGGTGCAAGGAGTATACAAAGCAGTGTGTCTTTGTTGTCAGAAATACCGCAGATCCAGTTTAATAGTTGGGCCTTTGACGGATGCAGTTCACATGTCACTCTTCACACCTTATGTATCACCGGATCAAACTGAAATTACGGGGTGATCAGAATATATTCTGCATGAACAATTCGTATGAAGACGGGGCTATTCAGACAATGCAGAATTGACCTGATAGTCTTGTTTAACCTTATAATGAATGGTTTCTGCAAAGAACATAGTCTGGCAGATTGAGACAGAAATCGTGATTGCGTAAAAGTTGTTGAGGAGGAAAAATCCCGCATTGCAGATATGTATACAATACGGGATTTTAAACAGTGTATGGACCGGATAAATCGCTCAATAACTGCAGTGAGCCATCAATTGCGAAGAGAGTACATATCCTGATCCTGCAGGATATGATAGCAAGGTTTATAATGTTGATCGGTTGGGATTTTCATGCGATGCTGTTCAACAAAAGCCCTCAGGAGTTTGTCTAAAGGTTCCATGATTTCAGTATCCCCACGTAACTGAAAAAGGCCTTTTTCCTCGATAGCCTGAATTCCGGATTTTTTAACATTTCCTGCGACAATACCGGAAAAGGCTTTTCGCAGGTCGACGGCGAGTTCGTAAGTGCTCTGCGCTCGTGTAAGATTGAGGGCCAGCATGTTTTCGTGGGTTGGGATAAACGGTTTCTGAGAGTCGTGGCTAATTTTGAGCAACCAGTTATAAAAGAACGTGTCTCCTTTTTCCTTGCGATAGGCACGAACATGTTTTGTCCCTTCTTCAACGGCACGGGCAACTGCCTCAGGATTACCTACGATAATCTGATATTTTTTTTGTGCTTCCTCGCCAAGTGTTATACCGATAAATTCGTCAATTTGTGCGAAATAATCAGCGGCAGAAGAAGGTCCCGTGAGAATGAAAGGAAATGGGATCTCTGCATTCTCAGGATTGAGTAGAATTGCAAGCAGGAAGAGTATTTCTTCCGCAGTACCGACACCACCGGGGAAAACGACAACTGCATGGCCTGCACGTACGAAGGCCTCAAGGCGTTTTTCAATGTCCGGCATGATGACCAGATCGTTGACAATGGGATTAGGAGATTCGGCTGCGATAATGCCAGGCTCGGTGATGCCAAGGTACTGGCCATTATAGACACGCTGTTTGAAATGACCGATAGCAGCACCTTTCATCGGTCCTTTCATTGCACCGGGACCGCAACCTGTACAGATATTCATACTCCTCAAACCGAGCTGATGTCCGACATCCTTGGTGTATTCATACTCTTCACGGGAAATAGAGTGGCCACCCCAGCAAACAACAAGGCCTGTACTGTTTTCAACCCGTATTACTCCTGCATTTCTTAGAATATAGAAAACAGCATTGGTAATACCTCGGGATGTTTCCATATTAAACCCGGGGTTGTTGGTGATTTCATCTTCCACGTAGACAATATCGCGTAATACAGAGAACAGATGCTCACTGATACCTTCGATAATAGTGTCATTTACAAATGCATTAGCAGGAGCATTGGTCAATTCAAGTTGGATACCGCCGTTTTCTCTGCAGACACGGATGTCAAAGTCGCTGTAACGTTCATGCAAGGTCTTGCTGTTGTCGAGAGAGTCGCCACAATTGAGTACGGCAAGTGAGCAACTGCGAAAGAGTGCCTGTACCTCTCCTTTGCTGGTTTCAAGCAAACGGCGTGCTTCCATCTGAGAAAGCAGATCGAGATATCCTTTAGGGGAAATTCTGGTATTGCGAACAGTCTTGGGCATGAAAAAATCCTTATACTGCAGATAAATGTCTGAAGATACACATTGCCTGTGGGCAATAATCGGTTTCCAGGTAATGTATTGATTCCGCTGATTTCATAGTAAGATAGATCTGAAAATGCAAGCCTAATGTGAGCCGGTTCATGAGGATTGTCACTCCTTTGCAGTGTAACCCTGCAGTATCAAACTTCATAGGACAATAGTCATCGGATAGGTACAAAGGCATGTCAATAATCGTTTTAACGCAATTGTAATGAGGTTCTGATGGTAACCTTATGTGTGTACTGTTCAATGTGCCTAATTGAAACAGGCCGGAGGCGTATGTACCGGTCCGCATACAAAGTCTAAAAGCGGGTTAAACACTATGCGTGAGAAAAAAGAATCTCAGAATATGTTATCTTTTGTCAATGGCGCCTGTATGCCGTTGTCGGGCCTGAAGTGGATGGAAAAACAGATAGAAATTGAAATTTCTCCCACTCGGAAGAATGGTTGCACAAGTTGTTTTGCTCTCGGTCATCTGTTGAGTGTCTTCCCGTTAACCGTGGCTTTACTCATAGGAATGTACGAAGTGGTAAATGATTTGAAACTCTACGAGTTGCTGTAATACTTTTGCTTCATATCCTTTTCTTGCCTGAAGTTTGTCCCTTCTCTCTCCTCTGTCCGGGCTTGTGTCGTATGCAGGTTCGGGCATTTTTTTTTATTCCTGTAAAGTCTATCTGCCGGTATGCTTGGCTAAGGAGTTTTCTATTTTACTGTATGTATTCAAAGCAAGGGGTGATACGTGACGCGTCAAAAACTTGCCATTGTAACTGGCGGAAGCCGCGGAATAGGCTTTGCCACAGTTGCATTGCTTTGCCGAAAAGGAATAAAAACGATATTAACCTGCCGAAATCCTCATGATGGCCAGATGGCCATGATGCAGTTGTCTGAGTACGCGCGGTTGCTTGATTTTCATCCACTGGAAGTGAGCGACAACGATAGTATTACTGCGCTCAGTGAGTACGTCCTGAAGAAGTATGGTTATCTCGATATCCTCGTTAATAATGCCGGGATTAATTACGATATATGGCAGAGGGCGGGGAAAGTGGCGATCAGTGAGGTTGAGCATACCATAGACGTTAATCTGATCGGTCCATGGCGGATGTGTAATGTTTTTATTCCCCTGATGCTGAAGCAGGGAAGCGGTCGAATAATCAATGTATCCAGTGGTGCCGGGAAAATAGAGAACCAGAATGGTTCTACACCAGCTTATAGTCTGTCGAAAAACGGCTTGAATATGCTCACCAAGAGTCTCGCTGCAGATCTGATGGGTACCGGAATTTCTGTGAATGCCGTTGATCCCGGCTGGGTCAGAACCAGCATGGGCGGAGAAAACGCGCCCAGTTCACCTGAAGAGGGCGCTGATACTATATTCTGGCTGGCTGCAGAGGCATCTAAAGATCTCACCGGAGGGTTTTTTCATAAGAGAAAACCAGTTTGCTGGTAACTGTATTGTCGGTTATAGGCGTATATTTCGAATTATATTTTCCCTCCACGACAATCAGCGAGAGCCAGGTAAAAGGTTCCAAC
>JBFHGS010000132.1:0-13969 GCA_041582995.1 Desulfopila sp.
AGGACGTGTTGGATGTCGAGGTGTGTCGGGGGGTCGAGTTCGACTATGACAGGTAGTCTATCGTTTCTGAGATTATTGAGGAATGTTCCGCTTTTGTGATTTATTACCGGTTTAACAATCTCATTTTCTGTTCGATCGATGGCGGTAATTTTCGTACGAACGGGTTTGATTTTTAAAATTGATTTAAACTGATGGATGTGCGCCGGAGTGGTGCCGCAACATCCTCCGATAAGACGGACTCCGGCCCGAATCATCTCAGAAGCTCTCTCTGCCATGTATCCAGGTTGAGCTGGGTATATGGTTCTGTGCCCGATTAATTCAGGTAGTCCGGCGTTAGGAAAAGCAGATAAAGGAGTGGAGCCTGAAGAACTTGTCGCCATGAGCTTAATAGCTGAGAGTGCGGTGTCAATTCCTCTGCCACAATTTGTGCCTATAACTGCAGCACCAGCGAGAAGCATTGCTTTCGCACAACTGAATACATCGTCGCCATATGTTGTTGTATTGGCAGTAGGAAAGACCATTTGGGCTATTACAGGAAGGTGGGGAGCTGTCTTGCGGGCTATACCAATGGCCAGTTCCATTTCGGCAAGAGAACTGAACGTCTCTATGATCAAGGCATCTACACCACCTTCAGCTAAGCCTGTAATCTGCTCTTTGAGTGACTCACGAATTTCCTCTTCTGTGTTTTCATCATCAATTAACGGAAAGCGTTTTCCGGAAGGACCGATAGAACCGGCTACATATACTTTTCCGCCACCTGCCTTTACTGCAATCTGAGCTCCTGCCCTGTTTATTTCTCTAACGCGGTCAGCAAAACCGATATTTTTCAGGTTAAACGTATTGGCTCCAAATGTGTTGGTTTCAATAAGTTGACTTCCGGCTCTGATATATTCTTCATGAGCGTTAAAAACTGTATCTGGCGATTGGAGGTTGAGTAGATCAAGATTCTTATCACGGCTTATTCCGCATTCGTACAGGTAGGCACCAAGTGCGCCATCACCGAGAATTACACGGTCCTGAAGGTGAGTTATAAAATCTGGTTTCATCATATATGTATAAGAAAGAGTGAAAAAAATATGCCGGAATGTGTGTGCAGCAGAGGAGCGTCAACGAGGGACGAGCGAGGCTGGAGCAATCTTCAACAGAGCGGCTGGAGTAAAAAAAATAGCGTTGTCAAATGTCTATATTATAGGCGTGGTTATAGACATAAATCAAGGTCTCATCAGCGATTTTTTCATTATAATCACTGTATGTGGTCCGGATTGAGAGGCTTGCACATAATCGGACTTTATTCTAGTTCCAAACAGGCAAGTCGACAAAGAACGCCCCGCCAGGGTTGCAAGGCGGGGCGAAGGATTTGAGAAGAGAATATCAAAGTATGCTGTTAATCTCTTACGTTTTCCGCTTAATCTTCGATAGTAAAACGCGCCAGAGTAGATTTGACCGGAATGTATTCACCAATAGGCACCAGTTTTTTATTCGTTCCGGCACAATCAATTATGACTTTCCAGAGAGTATCGAGCTGTTCTGCTTCTTTGGCATTTTCAGGGGTGATTTCTACAATTGCTTTGTCCAGTTCAATTTTCATAGCTTTTTCCTCAACGTTAACAAAATCATAGTCTTGAAGTTTCAGAGCCTCTCTGGTAATGATGCTGGGCTCTGAATGCTGATGCTTGCGGGAGAACGGCTTTCGGTGGGAATATCCCAGGAACGCCATGCCGCAAGCTGAATGAAGCACGAAATGCATGAAAATATACATGTTTAAACAAAGAGCATGACATACAATAGCAGAAGAATATGCTTGAGGAAAGGGGTGGGTTGAAAAAATTGTCATCGCCACGTCGCTGTATTCCGTGTTTTTGTATAGTCACATATATGTTCTCTACTTTCGCGTTATCTCCTGTTGATTTCGAATACCTTCGTGAAATTAAGGGCTTCATAAGAGACTGACGGTGAACCCGGGCTTTCATGTTCGGCGTTCAGGACGTGTCCAGTGGCAGTGCTTCGTGACAATGACGTGTGCGGGTATTACTTTTCTGATGTACTTCTGCACCATTTAACCCATGAATCATGTATTAAAAAGGTAGTGAAGATGTCGAATTATACACCAAATTGTCTCCCTCTTCTGATTGGCAGTGTGCCGCTTGATAACCATTGTCAGGCTGCAGAACTCATCTTTGAACACACTCCCGCGTTTCCAATATGGCCACAATTGCCTGTTTTTAAAGAAGAAGGAATGGTCCGGCAATTCCTCCCGGGTTTCCCGGGAATAGATGAATGTGATGGAAAAATATTCATTAATAGTGAGGGCGAAGATTTTGACGCTGAATTTCTGGCCTTCTTTGAGGAGTATCTGATGGTAACCGAAGCTGGTGCTCCGCTTGAGGGGTCCAGATTCTCTCTGGGAAAAGATGTTGCCAAGGGGTTTTACGAGTTCTTGAGAATTGCTGAAGAACGAAAAACAGATCTGGCAGGTCTGAAAGGTCAGATTACCGGGCCTGTAACCTTTTGCACCGGAGTGGTTGACCAGGCAGGAAGAGCTATTTTCTACAATGAACAGCTTCGTGATGCAGCGATTAAGATGATTGCTTTGAAAGCCAGATTTCAGGCACTTAAGATGGCCGAAATCTGTTCACCAGCAATAGTCTTCTTCGATGAACCTGGCCTTTCCGGGTTCGGTACATCTGCATTTATCACCATAAGCAAAGAAGATATAGCGAATTGTTTTGAAGAGGTTTTTGCAGCTGTTCATGCAGAGAAAGGTTTGACGGGTGTTCATGTTTGCGCCAATACAGAATGGTCACTGCTCTTTGAAGCGGGTGTAGATGTGTTGAGTTATGATGCGTATTCATACTTTGACCGTCTGGTGCTGTACGCGGATCACCTGAAAGCATTTTTCACCAAAGGTGGTATTCTTGCGACCGGTATCGTGCCGACTACTGCAGAGCTTATCGACACCGTTACTGTTGATGGACTTGTTGATTTGTGGTTTCAACAGACCTCTCAGCTTGAGGCTATCGGTATTCCGCAACAGACAGTTTTTGCTCAGAGCTTTATCACTCCGAGTTGCGGTACCGGGACAGTAACTCGCGAGCAGGCGGTGAAAGTGTTAGAGTTAACCCGTGATGTGTCTGCGAGAATAAGAGAGAAGCTTGCGTAATACCTGAGCTAGAGGGGTGGGTTGAGCCGGAGAGTTTGAGTTTACATGTCTTTCCGGCTTAAAGTGTAGTAGGGGAAACGACTTCCTTAGTGCGCAGGCGATGTTACCGTATCCTGCCGTCGAACTGTTTTTTGAAATAATTGTCCGGTGTGATTTCAAACCGTTGAATAATTGAATTCAAAAAACGGTTTATCACCCTTATTTCCTCCGCTGAAAAGTTTTTTACCAGCTCCTTGTCATACTCCATGACATAGGGAAGTGCACGGTTTCCGATCAGTCGGCCTTTCTCAGTCAGGTATAGTTGTGAGGCTCTGCCGTCGGTTCGGGAGGGAGTTCTGGTGATGAAATCATTTTTTATCATTCGTTCGACCAGCGTGGAGATTGCAGATTTGTTCTGCAATAATTCGCGGCTCAGGTCAACCAATTGACATCCATCATTTTCCATAAGATAGAAAATTGCTGCGATCTGGGTTATGGTGGCTCCGACCAGTTTTGTCATCTCTCGATCTACCCATTTCACCAGGATTCTCTGTGAAAGATTGAGCCTGGAGAAAATCTGCATACTTGTCGACGGTTCAGGCATATTTTTTCTCACTGATTTTCATGACAATTGTTGCGGAGCACACGTTAAAAGCTGTTGTATCAGAGTTACTTCGCTGTGCACCGGCTTCAACTTGATGAAAGAGGGAGCTGTTGTTGAAAAATAAAGGTCTCTTTTCGGCTTGTTAGAAAGCACTTCATTTACAGAAGATTGATACAGGCAGTATAGCTCATTGATGAACGTAATTCCTCTGTTTAAAATTACGGATAACGGTTTAATGATGTTTGCCAATCTGGTATAATAATTATGCCGTAAACATGTTCACATGTGAACTTTATGATACATATGTGTACTAGAGGTCAAGTGAAATAAAAAGAGTGGTCGTTGCTTGCAGGGGTACGTGATAAAATCTCCTTAAATTAGATGTATGGGCGTGCACAAAATGAAAAAAACGCACAAATCCATAGCTTGCCTGACATGGTAGAGCATTGCAAAATAACTAATTTATCTAAAAGAGATTTTCTGTCTTGACTATACCCCTGCAAATCGGCTAAGCGTTGGCTGTTGCAGTAACTATGCGAACATGCGGATGTAGATTGTTTTTCACATTGTTGTCCCCGGAAAAGGTTGGTCTCTTTGCCGGGTTTTGGTCACCCGGAAACATCACTGTGGCTACATTCATTTAAGTATACAGATATAGAGGGTCGTTTGTTTCGTTGTTATAACTGAACTGCATCTATCTGTTCAGTCCAATGGTATTTTCAACCCGGAGGAAAATATGTTTAAGATTGTTAGACGTGAAGAAATGGCTGAGGGAACAGTGATTCTCAATGAGATTGATGCTCCTCTCATTGCGAAAAAAGCACGTCCCGGCCAGTTTGTTATCCTGAAAGCAAATGAAGAGGGTGAGCGAATACCCCTCACAATGGCTGATACCGATCCGGTCAAAGGAACCATCACAATCATTTACATGGTTGTTGGAAAATCCACTGCAATATTCAGGGATTTGAAAGTTGGTGAGGGTTTTCAGGATGTTATCGGTCCTCTGGGTAAAGCTACGCACCTTGATAAAGTAGGAAAGGTCGTTTGTGTCGGCGGTGGAACGGGTGTGGCTGTCCTGCACCCGATAACCCGTGGTCTTAAAGATATCGGTAATGATGTTACCTGTATAATAGGTGCAAGAAACAAAGGTTTGCTCATTATGGAAGAGCAGATGAAAAGTGCCAGCAACGACCTGAGAATCTGTACGGATGATGGCTCATATGGCCATCATGGTTTTGTTACCGAGGTCTTGAAAGGTGTTCTTGATGAAGGTGATGTCAAGCTTGTTGTCGGCATCGGCCCGGTACCGATGATGAGAGCGGTAAGCAATATCACAAAAGAATATGGTGTAGAGACTCTGGTCAGTCTCAACCCGATCATGGTGGATGGGACCGGAATGTGCGGCGGTTGTCGAGTGACAGTTGGTGGTGAAACAAAATTTGCTTGTGTTGATGGTCCAGAGTTTGACGGACACAAGGTCGATTATGAAGAGTTGATGCTGAGGCTTCGTGCATATCAGGAAGATGAGAAGAAATGTCATAATGATTATTGCACAATCAGGGACGCTCAATAAGTGTGCATCCACGTTCATTGATACAGGTCGTTGTAAGGCGACTATCATATTTGTTGACTGAAATATAGCGAGTAAATTCGTTTCTATATATGGAGGGAATAATGGCGGAGAAAGCTGCGAAGAAAATGAGTAATCCCAGAATCCCGATGCCGGAACAGGATCCACAGGTACGGGCCCGCAATTTTCTTGAAGTACCAACAGGTTATACCCCGAAGATGGCGCAGGAAGAGGCGTCACGCTGTTTACAATGTAAAAAGCCCGCGTGTGTACAGGGTTGTCCGGTCGGCGTCGATATTCCTGGCTTTATCGATCTTCTCAACCAAGGTGATATGACAGCCGCTATTCGCAACCTGTGGACTAAAAATGCCCTGCCGGCAGTCTGCGGACGTGTCTGCCCTCAGGAGAGCCAGTGTGAAGGTCTATGTATACTGGGTAAAAAGGGAGAGCCGGTTGCAATTGGCAATCTTGAACGTTTCTGCGCTGATTACGAACGTGAACACGGCAGTGGTGAACTGCCACCTAAGGCTGAAATTTCTGGGAAAAAAGTTGCAGTTGTTGGCTCCGGTCCTTCCGGGCTTACTGTAGCCGGTGACCTTATTCTTAAAGGGCATGACGTTACGATATTTGAGGCATTTCATAAGCCGGGTGGCGTTCTTGTTTATGGTATTCCTGAGTTTCGTCTGCCTAAAGCCATTGTTGCCCAGGAGGTAAATTTCCTGGAGCGCCTGGGGGTGAAGGTTGAGTGTAATGCTGTAGTTGGAAAAACTGTCAGCCTGAATGAATTGTTTGAGCAGGGATTTGATGCAATCTATGTAGGTGTCGGTGCAGGACTGCCTCGTTTTATGAATATTCCGGGTGAGAATCTGGTTGGAATACTATCTGCAAACGAGTATCTCACCAGGGCAAACCTTATGAAAGCTTATAAGTATCCGGAAGTTGATACTCCGATTCCTAAAGGCAGAAACGTCACAGTTCTGGGTGCTGGTAACGTTGCTATGGATTCTGCTAGAACAGCAATGCGCCTTGGTGCTGAGACAGTACGAATTGTATATCGTCGGTCTCGTGAAGAGATGCCTGCACGTGGTGCCGAAATTCATCATGCGGAAGAGGAAGGTATCGAATTGTTCCTGTTGACCAATCCTACCAGATACATTGGTGATGAAAATGGGCGTCTGACAGGTATGGAATGTTTAAAAATGGAACTGGGCGAGCCGGATGCATCAGGTAGAAGGCGGCCAGTAGCGATAAAAGATTCCGAATTTATGCTTGAGACAGACCTTTGCATAGTTGCTGTAGGTTCAGGAGCTAACCCTCTGTTAACAGCTGAAACTCCCGAGATGAAACTGAATAAGTGGGGGAATGTTATTGCTGACCCTGCAAACGGGAAAACCACGATGAAGGGCGTCTGGGCAGGCGGTGATATTGTCACCGGCGCAGCGACAGTTATTCTGGCAATGGGGGCAGGGCGTGAAGCGGCAAATTCCATGCATGATTATCTTACACTTGGCTGGTAATCAACAGTAACAGATAGAGTAGTAGTGAAAAAGGCCCGTCGGAAAATCCGACGGGCCTTTTTTTGTTTTGGAACATGATGAATACAATCATTGAAATAGCTCTCTGTTTTTGCCAAAGTATGTCTAATTTTTTTATCGTTTGCGTTCAGATGCTTTCTATTCAGGGATTCGGGACTATTGTATAGACAATAACCATTTGATGGATTTGATAGTTACGATATTATGCAAGGAGAATGGCATATGACGATTACAATAACTGAAAAAGCAAGGAAAGAACTGCAGAAACAGGGAGCAGGTCACGCTACATTTTTACGCATACGGGTCAAGACCGGTGGTTGCGCCGGGATGACATATGATGCTGAAATTGGTAGCGTAAAAGGGGAGGATGAGAGGGTAGTGCAACGTGACACCATTACTATCGTCTCAAACGAGGAAAGTCTCAGTTTTCTTGAAGGACTCTGCATCGATTACTCAGATGATCTGATCTCTGCAGGTTTCAGATTCAGCAATAGCAGTAACGAATCATCCTGCGGGTGTGGCGCAAGCTTTGCTCTTGCAGGTTTCCCAACAGTTGCAAAAGGAGGTGCGAGCTGTGGCTGATAACCCGATACCGCTGTTAGGAGGTAAATCAGTTCATTGCATAAATGAACAGCAAATGGCGGAAGCCTTCCGGCTTACTGAGGAAGACGCCAAATCATCACCGAAAATTCAGGCAGCACTCAAAAGAATTGAGGATGAACTTTCCAGAAACGAGCGTGCTGCACTGGCGTTCGTCATTATTCAACGACTAAAAAACACATCTTTGGTCTAAACGAAGATCTGCTTGATAAACAATTTTCATCTTCAATGTGTTATCTTTCAGGCGATCTCAGACGTATCGTTTTGGGGACGTCAGCCATATTTGGTTCTGATTACCGGCCAGATACCAGAGATGACATACTGTTATTTATCCGAACCATGGGGTAGTACCCAAAGCATACAAATGCCAGGTATTTTCGCAGAAGATACCTGGCATTTGTATGTGGAAGACATCTTTTTTATTCCTGACAAATATCCGGGGTGAATAGAGCGCAGGTTTTTGATACACTCTTTGTAATATCATAACCTCTACATCAGGACAGAATTATGTTCGTGCTCGACATTCGGACCCTGTTTTTCGTAGCGCTCTTCTTTAATACTCTCTATGCAGTGGGAATGTTTCTCTTTGCCAGACGTATGAAGGTAATTACGAGTCTCTATTATCTGGCGTTTGCAGATGGTGTTATGGCTCTGGCAACACTCCTCTTCACATTGCGCCATGTTGTTGATCAGTTTTGGAGTGTTGTTGTAGCTAACACCTTGATGGTGGTAAGCCTGGCAATAAATTATTATTCGATCATGATGTTCAGGGGAATACCGAGACCGCGCGGACTATGGCTTTATCTCGTGTTATTTACGATGCTACACTGCAGTGTTTTTGGCTACTATACCTATATAGAGCCGAATGTGAATGCCAGGATAGTGTTCATAAGCTTAGAATTTGGTTTAGCGTTTATCATGTTTGCTGAATTACTCTATAGGAAGGGGGAAGAGCTTCAGTATCTTGGGTCACGAATATTTGCTGCAATATCTTTTGGTGTTTCAGTTTTTTATATTATGAGAGCTGTATATTCTCTTGAGGAAAGTTCACTGCAGTCATTTATGGATGCAGGCCTGGTTCATTGTCTGGCTGTGGTAGTTGTAATTGTCTTTGTTGCCTTTAAAAACTTTCTGTTTGTTTACGCCACAGCAGCAACGATGGTTGATACTCTTGATAAATTATCTAAAATCGATCCTTTGACGCAAATTCTCAACAGGCGCGGACTTGAGGAGACGTGTGAACTCGAGATAGCGCGAATTGAACGCTATGGTGGAGAGATGTCAGTAATTCTCTGTGATCTTGACCTTTTTAAATCCGTAAATGATTATTATGGTCACAAGGCAGGTGATACTGTTCTTAAAAAATTTGCGAAAATGATAAAGGAACAGATTCGTGCAACGGATATATGTGCGAGGATTGGCGGCGAGGAGTTTATTGTTGTTTTGCCAAACACCTCTCACTCAGGTGCATTACGTCTCGCCGGATGTTTGAGAGAGCATTGTGCGGATATTTCTTTCAGTTTCAATAAAGAACTCAAGATAACAGCAAGTTTTGGTGTAGCTACGTATTGGGAGGGAATGACCTTTACGCGTCTTATGCAATTGGCTGATAAAGCAATGTATCAGGCTAAAAAACGAGGGCGTAACCAGGTGTGTTCAGCCAAAGATATCGAAGATAGCGAGGCATTTACGGCGAATTCGGTTTAAGTGATGTGGATCATGGGGAGTGACGGTATCAGTGTGAGGGGTAAAAACGTAAACAGTCAGGCGCAGGTGTTGTCAATGTATGCTGACTGTTCAGATACTCTTTCTCAACGGCACAATCGCATGATTTCTATGGTAAGTATATAATGTGTCTATTGGATAAGAAAAAAACAAATGTTAAAAGGTTATATAGGAATACTCACTTCATTTCTCGCGTAACGGTTCAAAGAGAAATTCAAGTCCATTTACCTTAATTTCATAGACAGTCTGCAGCATCATACCGAGTTTTCCTGCCGGAAACCCCTGCCCGGCGAACCAGACAATATATCGTTCAGGTAAATCAATAAGCAATCTTCCAGCGTATTTGCCAAAAGGCATTTTCGTAGCAGCCAGTTCCAGCAGATGAGCATGGTCAAATGGTAATCTGTTGTGGGTGGAATTCGAGTCAGGCATTGCAATATATCTCCTCTCCGGTAGACAGTACCTATCTGGTTTTGCGGAATAGCTCTCCATGGACGATCGATTTGGTGATTTTTGGAGTGCTGTTCGTCAGTGTTACACCGGCAAGTAGTAGTATACCGCCGGAAAGAACAGACGTCTTAATTGTTTCACCAAGTATCAGCCAGCTGAGCAAAATTGAGAAGAAAGGCACCAGGTTAATAAATACCCCGGACCTGGTTGCACCGATCAGACGAATTGCCCGATAATACAAAGAAAAACCGATTGCAGTGCCGAAAAGTCCAAGAAAAGACAAACTTATCCAGTCTTTTAAAGGGTACGAGAGTGCAGAGTGTATGGAGCCTTCAAATAGTGCCGGTACTAAAAGTAGAAGACTGCCAATCAAGGAAGAGTAGAAAACGGAAGCAAGTGGACTGAGTGTCTTCAGTACACTTCTGCCAATGAGGGAATAAGAAGCCCAACTGGCTACGCAGCCGAGAATTGCCAACTCTCCTTTACCGAAAGCGCCTTCGAGAAGTACAGCTGGATGACCATTGCTTATAACAAAAATAGCTCCGGTCAGGGACACAAGGACACCGGATATCTGTTTGAGTGAAAGGGATTCTTTCAGAAAAAGAGTGGCGAAAAGTGTAATAGCGAGTGGATTGAGAGCAATAATGAGAGAGGCCCGACCTGCACCAATATGTTGTAGTCCCGTAAAAAAGAGCACATTGTAACTGAAGACACCTGTCAGACCGAGAAAAAAAAGCGAAAGCCATACTTTGCGTGGTGGTAATGAGATCCTGCCGTCAAATAATCTGGCCAGAACTGCAAGGGCAACAGTTGCAATGGCAAAACGGAAAAAAGCAGCTGTCGCCGGCGGCACTGATCCGGCCAGACTCCTACCGGCGATAAAGGTGCCGCCCCAGAAGAGCATGGTAACTACAAGCGAGAGATACGTTCCACGATACATAAATATTCCTAAGGGCTGTGTGGGAGAGATTGAATATGTCAGCGGGTTATAATTTCAGGAGGACAAAATATCAATCAGCAAATTATAGTGTCGTAAAGTATCAGCAGTATAGCCAGTATTGGTCTCTTTTTGGTACCACGGATGACTTGACAAGATGGCATATCAGAGCAAGCTTACAAGATAAGAAGTTGAATAAGTAGAGATTCGTCCAGTATGCGCAGTACATAGAAAAATCTGATTAACCCAGAGTCTCGGTTTGAAAAAGTGAGAGGTAAAGTGAAGGGTGAGGAGTGAAATGCATTCGTCGCAGGCAACTCGACAAGTTACGATATTTATATGAATAATAGGTGGTTGCAATATGCATTGTGATGCATGCCCTCAACCTCATATTCAGCACCCGACCATGCTTGCTGAGAAAGAGAGGGAGTCTGATGGATAGATCCATTTTCTAGATAAAAAATGGCCCGTAGGGGGCAAACCCGGTGGTCAGGTTCAACGCAGGTGAGGGGAGAGCCTGACCACGCAGGGGTGCAGTCTCGACATCTCATGAGCATTTTAAATACTACTCATGAGATGTTGTGGCTACATAAAGTAGAGAGTTTACTGAATTTTAAATCTGGAAACCAGAGTAGTGAGAGTATTTGCAAGCGTCGAGAGCTCTTCTGCTGAATTTCTTACAATCTGGCTGCTCGCTTTCACTTCCATCGATCTTTCTTTCACCTCACCGACGCCTGAAGAAACTCTGGTAGACATTTCGGTGCTGCTGGCAACGTTTTGATTTATCTCGGCCATGCCGAGTGAAGCCTGAGTTACGTTTGTAACAATCTCGTTTGTGGTAATAGATTGCTCCTCAACAGCCGTCACAATGGTATTGACCACATCATTCACGTCCTGAATGATAGTGGTGATAGATTCGATATCTTTTACTGTTTCACCTGTCTGCTTCTGTATTTCATCGATTGCTTCCTTGATTTTACCTGTGGCGTTTGCTGTTTGTTTGGCAAGTTCTTTAATTTCATTGGCAACAACGGCAAAGCCTTTTCCTGCTTCCCCGGCTCTTGCGGCTTCGATTGTTGCGTTTAAGGCGAGAAGATTGGTCTGTTCAGAGATTTCGGTAATTGTTTCGGTGACAGTACCAATTGCGCGAGCTGCTGCGCCTAGTTCCTGAACACCATCATGAGATTTATGGGCGCTTTTCACTGCATCCTGTGTGGTCAGACGCGCACGAGAGCTGTTTTCTGCAATTTCATGAATAGTGTTGCCCATTTCTTCAGAAGCTACGGTAATCATATCGAGATTTGTCGTAGATTCCTCCATTGCAGCGGAGATGGAATTCATGTTATCGGAAACATCCTGAGCATGAGCTGATGCTTCATCAGCGATACCTGTCGTCGCATCAGCGTTGCTGACCATCTGCTCAGATATCGCTGAGAGTTCAATTGATGCAGCAGATAATGCCCGACTCGATTTGACGATATCTTCAAGCATCTCTTTTGACTTTCCAACCATAGTGCCAAGGGAATTGGTTAACTGGCCAATAGCATCATCTGTTTTAGATTCAAAGCTGATAGTGTAGTCACCTTCACCGACCTTTATGCTTTTTTGAGCAAGATCTTTGAGAGGCCTGTTAATGGTTCGTACAACAAGAAGGCTCAGGAGTATGCCGGCTGCGACAACGACCAGGCCAACCAGAAGGTTATTGCGAAGCATGGTAACATCACGACCGCCGATGATATCTTTGCGGGTGATGCTTGCATTGAGATATACACCCCAGCCTGGGAGGAATCTGACAAAGGATATTCTTTCCTCACCATTTAAGGCGTAGTGTCTCATTCCTTCTTTATGGTCATTTAGTTCCGGTACCAGATCAAACAGGTTCGACTTGAATGCCATTGTCGGATGAACGAGGATATCGCCATTTTCAGCATACATGTAGAAGTATCCTGAACCGATTTTGGTATTGAGTATAAAGTCGCTTATAAGCGGATTGATCATGAGCTGGCCGACATATATTGCACCGACAATATCCCCGCGTGCGCCTGTTAAGGGGGCATAGGCGGTGAGATACCAGTCGTTGACAACGAAGGCTTTACCTCTGAAAGTATCGCCCCTCATAACGGCTTGGTAGACCGGGCTGTCAGAAGGGATATATGTTCCGATAGCTCGTTCTCCATCAAGCTTTTTCACAGTTGTTGAAACGCGGAGCAGTTTATCATCGACCAGTTGAAAGATTGTCGCTGAACTGCCGGTAGAAGCTTCAACTGCATCAACTATGTCATTGTGACCGGTAATATAGCTCCCCCCGGCCATGAGTTGCGGGAGGTCTATCGTTTCAGACTGACTGGTTACCTGATGTGCGATTGTAGTCTCAATCGTGTTGTAATTGTCGAGAATCAGTCCGCCTTTGGACTTGAGTTCTTTGTTGAAAAAGCCAAGATCACTGTCGAGTCTACTTCTGGTATTTCCATCATAGAGAATAAGGGAGTTATACACGGCCTGGTGCATGTTTTCTATAGCACCCTCGCCAAGGGATTGCAGGCCATTGTTAGACATTCTGATGGCATTGCCTGAGGTGATCAGAATGGAAACAATGCAGAGAAAAACGATTGCTGAAAACAGCTTAGTTGTAAATTTCATAGTACCGAATAATCCAGACACTCTGTATGCTCCTTTTCTAAAAATAATATTGTCTCTGTTCTACCACAGAGAAAGCTCTGTCACCGAGTATAGCAGTCAAAAAGATCGTGTGAACAAAAAGTTATAGAATATGGAAAACCACTGACGGAAGATAAGAAATATCTCATAGCGCCCTTGACATTTATTAAAGATGATGATCCAGCAAGTTGACAATACAGAAGATATCGGATGTGGATAACTTTTTGTTAAGGTATTCTCTTGTAAATATCAATTAAGACGTCTGTCGCTCAGTGTACTCGTCAAGCGGTGATGACCCGGATGTCTCATGAAAATACATGAACCATCCGGACTACAAAGATTTTTACTGAAAAAGAAGTGAGGATATTCGGCTTAGCTTACCTGAATACTCCCGGCAGTTATCGGGGTATAGCGACTACCAAGAGTGTAGCGGGAGCCGGGATAGTAGAACGTTGAATGTGTAGCGATAATTTCGTTGACCCAGGTTTTACGGTAGAGGGCAAGGCAGGGTTCAGCGCCGTTAATCAACAGTAAGTCTCTGATCCACACTTCAGGGATGAGTGCCTCAACTACATGCTCAACCGCTGTGATAGGAGCGAGACTGAGCAGGTATTCGTTTGGAGTGATGGTTGTAAAATCCTGCTGCAGATACTCAGGAGCAACAGCCGGGTTAATGAATCTGCTGCTGAGCTGGATGGGTACACCTTTATCCTTGTGGACGATAACAGAATGAAAAACTGTCGCATATGGA
>JBFHGS010000133.1:0-13760 GCA_041582995.1 Desulfopila sp.
AATACAACTCAGCAGGTTGAATGAAAAAGCCCGGCAACTGGCACATTCTTTTCACAGTAATCATTGTATATTTCTACGCCCTTCTTAGTGGACGCAACAATTACTTTGATGTGTTTCTCTTCAAGAAATATTTTCGTTTTACTGGGAACTTTGAGCCTGGAGAGCACTCCGCGTGTCAGGATAATTACTTCCGCACCATGCGAAATAAGCTCTTTTACGTCATCGACCTGAATGCCTCTGGCATGTCCGGTGCCGAATTCACTCCAGTCCCAGGGGCGACCACCACCAGGCCAGAGTTTAAAGTCTCTTCCTGAACCGAGCTGTTCAATCTCCATTTTCCCCCAGCCGGATGAAAGAATTCTGGGAGAAGCATTACCCTGTGTGCTCATATGTCACCTCTTGATCTATGAAATCGTAAGTCTACTTCGTGCGCGACCTCCAGCCTTCCTAAAACAGAACCAAAAAGAAATTTCACACTGCACCTATAGCACAGGATATATCAATATCTACAATAAAAGAAGTACACCACTTCGTATAAAAATACCAGCCTATCATATTGCAACAGCATAATTTTTTTCAATTTTGTAACTATGTGTAGGAATATGCCATTTTTCAGAAATGATTATACAATCGCATGAAATCAGCCTGAAACGACTCCACCACTTTCAGGTCAGACTAAATGTGCTTCACATCTTGTAATATTAGCATGATTGTCCCTCTTTCTCTGTAAGCCTGGTGAGGTGTAAGGTGTGCACAACGATTTTGCTGCGACTACTCAATAGTAAAATGAGTACTGTAATGAGTCGAGTTACCTGCGATCAATGCAGTTCACTCTTCACTCCTTACTCTTCACCTGTTCAAACTGAGATTCTGTGGTAATCAGGATTAAGTATTTATGCATACAGAATAATGGTATAATGATTCTCATTGCCGTTAATAGAGTATACTCTTGCTGATGCGCAGTTTCATATTTAGATCAGATATACACATTGTTTTTTAGGACACGACATACTCCATATGACCACACTACGACTTCAGGCCCTGTTTTTCGACTTTGACGGTGTTCTGGTTGATTCTAATCGTATAAAAATTGAGGCTTTTTATGAACTTTTTAAAAAGTATGACAGAAACTCAGTTGAAAAAATCCTTTCCTACCATCGCCAGCATGGTGGTGTCAGCAGGGTTGTAAAGATCGCCTACGCTTTTGAACATATTCTGAAGAGACCTCTTAGCACCGAACAACTTGAAGAAATGGCCGGCGACTATTCTGAACTGGTAATTGAAAGGGTTATTACGGCAGCTTCGATAGAAGGTGCTGATGAGTTTTTAGCAGAAATGTACCGGAAATTGCCGATATTCGTCATTTCCGGCACACCTCAGGAGGAGTTACGATTGATTATTCATCGCAGAAACCAGCAACACTATTTTAAGGAAATAGTGGGTTCCCCGGTACAGAAGCCTGAGCATATCAGAAACCTGTTAAAAAAATATGATTTGGAAGCTCACCGTTGCATGTTTTTCGGCGACGCCTCCACCGATCTTCATGCAGCACAATCATGCAATATGCCTTTTATCGGAATCCAGGGTGATTTCGAGTTCCCTACAGAAGTTATAGTTCTACCGGATTGCAGGGATCTTAAGACAGCCATCGCCAGGCATGTAGATTCACAGAATAGCTGAAAAGATGTTTTTGTCCTTACACGAGGCCTCAACTATAACTCTACAATACAGCTACAGAAGTCTTTTGCCCTCCTACTATCATACCGTAATCTGGTTATGATCCTATTGTAATACAGCCGATTTCAGTTGTATCTATTCTCGTATGTGGCTACGATTCTGGCTTGAATGCTGCCTCAAAGGCATATACCCTTACCAGCAAAGTCACATAAACCAGCCATATCTTCAAGGCGATGCAGATGCTAAAACACTCGATTATTTTGTTGTTTATCCTGAGCATTTTTTTCCCCGGACGGCCGTATCCAGCCTCTGCCGCAATTGGTGAAAATGGTACAGCACCTCAGGCAACAGAGACTTCCCCTCAGGAATCCGGTAAAACTGTTGAGGAACCGCAAACATCAATCATACAGTTCTACACCTGGGCCGGAATACTGCCTAAGGATTTTGTCGATCTGCAGGCAAAAATCAGCACTGATAAAACAATAGTTCTGGCAGAAGCTGAATTACCACCGATTACAGAAGACATACGCAGCCTGCAGTGGGATATCACGATGGCCAAATCAAAAACAAATCTTCAACTGATGCAGATTGACAGTTTCCAGCTCAAACTCAACCGGTTGAAAAGTCAGGTCACGAAAACTGCAAAGCCACTGAACGATACCATCACACGATTATCGCTATGGCGAAAAGAGTGGAACCTGAAAAAAGAAAAACTGGCAGAATTTGCTCTACAGGAGAACCTGGCTCTGGCCATTACAACAGAACAAAAGGAACTTCTTGATAAAACTATTGATAATTCTCTGCAGCTCATAGAAAAACACCTGACACCTGCCTTGTTTTTTGCTCGTGAAATTGCCGATCTGCAAGTACAGCTCTACACAATCGAAAACAGTCTTCATACTCTTGATACTGAAATCCGGAAAGCGAGTACTCAGCAGACATCCCCATCGATACTTTCTGCAGATTTTTACAAAAGAGTTAATGCACGATTATTCAGTCAGGCGTACAGTAATGCCAGACGGTTTATGAATCGACACATAGACAGTCTCGCCACGAACATCCGGCCAACAATACTTGGTGTTATTCTTCTCGGGGCCCTAAGCCTGGCGGTATCTTTCACCCGCAGTACAGTAACAGCGTCATCCCGCTGGTATCCTTTTGCACGCTATCCGTTTGCGACTGCCCTCTTTATTTTAACCACCACCTACAATTTCATCGGCATGTTGCCGTTCAGCATCAAGCTTGAAGAAAAATGGGAAGACCTGTTCAGTATTATAACTATATTGGCCGTCATACGACTTACTAAAGAGTGTATCAATATTCCCTGGAAGCGACAGTTGCTCAACAGGCTTGCACTTTTTATGGCAATTATCATGTTCCTGTTCATCATTGAGTTGCCTCAACTGCTGATACTCTTTTTTGTGTTCTACGCCTCGATTGTCGCCCTGATGTTCTTTACCTATCAGCTCCGCTACAAATGTGAAAATAAACTGGAACGCTGGATTCGCAGAACCTGGGGAATTTTACCTCTTTTAATAATTCTCTCCGGTATCATGGGGTATGACCAGTTTGCTATTTTCACATTTACCATCCTGCTCTCTACAGTTGGCGCGTATCTGGTTATATGGATGCTGTACAGACTTAACTCAGGTCTTCTAGAATTAGCCCTGAGAGCCCTGCCTTTCAACCTGCTGAACGAAAATCTGTCAGTAATAGTGAAGAGCCTGCAGCCGGTTATTGCCTTGATACATCTGCTGCTGCTTGTTGCTGTACTTGGTGTTATATGGGGGCTCTATCCTTCAGTTGATACGGCTATCAGAGAAATCAGCAATCTTGGCTTTGAAATCGGTACACTTCACATATCTCCGGGTTTCGTACTGACTGTCATCTTTGTACTGTATGGAGCCATTCTCTTTTCACGTGCAGTGCAGGCGCTGTTATTACGTGAAGTACTCCCCCGCTATAAAGCCGAGAAAGGTGTTCAGCTTTCCATTACCCGTCTTGTCCATTATGCAATTCTTACTATCGGTTTTTTCATTATGTTGCGGGTTCTCGGTTTTGAGCTCCAGCAACTCACTTTGCTGGGTGGTGCACTCGGTGTGGGTATTGGTTTTGGTTTACAGGCAATCGTCAACAACTTTGCAAGCGGCCTCATCCTGCTCTTTGAACGCCCCATCAAAGTTGGCGATACCATCCAGATTGGCACAGATACGGGGGAAGTAAAAAACCTCGGTTTGCGGGCGACAGTGATTCAAACCTTTGATAATGCCGAAATTGTCGTTCCTAACTCCGATCTCATTACCGGTCAGGTAACCAATTTCACCCTTGCCGATCGAAGAATCCGGGTCAGGATTCCTGTAGGTGTCGCCTATGGAACAGATGTGACCAAGGTTCTCACCATATTAAAATCATGTGCCGATCTGAATCCCATGGTTCTCAGCACTCCGGCGCCAACCGCTCTGTTTCTTGCTTTCGGAGCGAGTTCGCTTGACTTTGAATTGCGGGTCTGGATCCCTGAATTCCTTGACAGCGTGACAGTCAAAAGTGATTTAAATCAAGCGATTGAAATCGAATTCGACCTTAACAATATTGAAATCCCTTTCCTGCAGACAGATCTGCACATACGCTCTGTGGATGACAAGGCAGCGGAGGCCTTACGAGCACGAACCAATGTACACGTACAAACAGAACAGGACCAGGAAATAGCAGAGTAAAGAAGGGACGAAAAGGGAAAAAGAAGAAGCATAACACTTCAGGGGCTATCCGCATATGCGGCAGCCCCTGAAGTGTTAGTATCCTATATTTATTTCAAATTCTTTAAGTCGTTTATGAATAGAGCGCAGTTCAGTAATCGTGGTCCAGTTGGCGATGAAAATCGAAAACGATTCGCGCACCTTACTGAATGCATTCGAAACCTGTACCAGTACACCAAGAGTGATGAGACCAGTGAATAATCCGGGGCCCATGATAATATATGGTACGATAACCATCAACTGTTCAAAGAAATTCACCCATATATCAAAATATCCATAATGCAGAAAGAGCCTGTTGTAGTTAAACTTTAAACCTACGAACAATTCGACAAGCGTCTCGGTTTTACCATAATTTACCTTGTCATCCTCGGCATAGACCAGTTCTTTACGAAAGGCCGCCTCCACCTTCTGATTATTATACTCAAGGCCCGGCAGTTTGATTCCTACAAACCATGAAATAACCAGTCCACCAATAGACACAAGCAGCGCAACCCAGACAAGGCTGCCAGGAATTTCCTTAATATGCGGCAGATCAACGCCACTGCTCAAGCCCCAGAGAATTGGCAGGAAGGCAATCAGCGTCATGATTGCCCGAATAACCTGTAACCCCAGACTTTCGAATATCCTGGCAAACCGGTAGATATCCTCCTGAATACGCTGACTCGATCCCTCAACCTCTTCTTCAACGGACTGCCATCGTGTTATATACGAAAAGGTCATAGCCTCACGCCATTTAAATGCATAAATACGTGTAAAATATGAAGTTATAGTCGCAATCAACACATATGGAAAAGCTATATAGGCGAATTTAATCATCTCGGCCCAGAACTCCTGCACCGTATGTTCAGTCGCCTTTTGCAAGATATTGTAAAACCCCCCATACCATTGATTGATTTTTACAGTCAGTTCAACCTGTATGTACAAGGCCGCCAGTAATACAACCGCGCCGCCCCAGGCCCAGAAAAGCCATTCTCTGCTCTTGAAAAACGATCGAAACATGCATGCATCCTTAAATTATATTCAGACAGACAACTACGGATTTCCATAATCCCCAGCTGTAACCTCATAAAAAGAAAAACCTGGTCGAAGAAAACGTGTCATACTAGCACGATCAACACTATGGTGCCAGCGGGAACAGTAAACAGAACCACGCCTGAGAACTTCCATTGCAAATAAATACACGATACACAACAGGTAATCAAAACAGTGTCAACAAAGGAAGTTGTACAAGATACCCCTGCCACGCCCTTAAAACAGGAGTATCTGAATATTGACAGTCTGCAGAGTATACGGCAATGATACTTCCGCAACAGTCCCGTTCTTAATCATAAACAACCTTCAGGAAATCAAGATGGAATCGGAAATCATTCTTCAAAAAACCAGAAGATTCGTACAACATACGCTGGAACGTGCAGAGGGTAGCCACGACTGGTTTCATACATACCGCGTCTGGAAATCAGCCAAACACATTGCTGCCACAGAGAATGTCGATCTTTTTATAGTTGAACTCGGGGCTCTGCTTCATGACATCGCTGATTCAAAATTCCATGATGGTGATGAAGAGATAGGCCCACGCACCGCAGGAATGTTTCTCCGTTCGTGTGGACTTGATGAAAATAGTATCAACCATGTCGAAAAAATTATTGCCAACATCTCGTTTAAGGGCGGCAGGAATGAACAGAAGTTTACATCGGCTGAACTTGATGTCATTCAGGATGCTGACAGGCTGGATGCTATCGGAGCAATTGGTATTGCCAGAACATTTGCCTACGGCGGCTTTAAAAACAGGGAAATCTACAATCCTGAAATTGAACCAAATCTGCATATGACACGAGAAGAATACAAAAACAGTACTGCTCCTTCAATCAATCACTTTTATGAAAAACTTCTTCTGCTACAGGATCGAATGAATACGGAAACCGGTAAAAAACTGGCATACCATCGGCATACATTCATGGAGCAATTTCTCGACCAGTTTTATGCAGAATGGAACGGGGAAGTATAATGATGAACGCATGAGAATTAACGCGCCCGTTGATTATTGATCAGGCGAAAAAGCAACTTATCATCACTCAGGCAGGAAAAAAACGCATACGACCTTCACCAGATAGTCACACCACTTCCCGATATATCTAGAATATCCAGCGTCTCCAGCAGATATTACCTTTTGACTTAGAGCACAATCGGCATTACACTTGTAGATATGGAAGTAGGTAACCAGAAACGCCAGGTAATAGCTATGAACGTTTCCAACAGTTTGAGCGTAGCCCAGTTTTCAGCGGCACTATCCTCCCTCAGTTCCGCAAACAAACAGCCGCAACTTGCCCTTGATCTGATTCTGAAATCTCTCGAAGGGAAAACGGTTGCGGGGGCCGCTCAATTTTCTCAATACACCGTTAACAAAGTGCTACCCGCAACCGTTTCTGATAACACCATTGATATCAGAGCATAAATGCCGGATTAGATTCAAAGTAGTTTCAAGTCATCCAGATATATCACTTTTTCCTCAGGTTGTCTGATAACAAATATCCCTACATTCTGTATCAATTTCAAATCCATCTCTCTTCCATCTGGCGCTTGACGCACATCTTCCAAAGAGATCGTAATAGTGTTCCAACCACTCTCGAGCTCGAACGTCTGATTAAATCTATCGTTGTATTGCTGTCGTTTTTTACCTTTGGTATGTTCTCTGTCGTGAATTCTGCAGGTAACGGAGAGTACACCTTCATCCGTGTTGAACATACGAAACTGGAAATACGCATAGTTGTGCCAGTCTCCAGGAAAATATTCCAGAGCAACACCTGAATAGGTATCAGTGGTGAGGTGTACTTTCATCAGCTTATTGTCAACATGCCCGGGTTCCTTCTCTATCGTAAATACTGCCTTTTTACGCCAACGCTTTGCCTGAAGGGGCGTTTCGAAATCAGCCAGAACTGGAAAACGTGACCGGGCCTGGTGTTCATCTAACAACGCTAACCCTGTGGGGATCAACTGCACAGCAATGCATATAACAATAATAGTCTGAAGTACCAGCAGGATACGAGCCGGGATTGATTTCCGCAGAGGCAAAAGAAAAAACAGCGCTACACAAGCACCTATAACATCTCTGAAGAGATCACCGATGTCGGGTGATCTATTTACCCCCGTCTGCAGAATTTCTACAAGGAGCCCAAGAGCAACAGTTGCTGTAACAACAAGAACAGCCTGACGCACAACCCCGAAAGTCTTTGCCCGGGAAAAACGTATTAACAGCACAGGCAAAAGGGCAAAATAGATAATGTGACCAAGGTTCCACGCCTCTTTAAGAGATCGAACAGGATGAGAAGGAAAACCGGTAAAAAAGAGAAACGACAACGGGATAAGCACCAGAAGCAGAAAAAACAGAGTCCAACGACTTTTTCCTGCTACACTTTTAATCAGCATATTTCACAATCGGAGTAAGGGGAAATTTCAGGTTAGGCGAAGCTCGGGACAGCGGCCGCAACCCAGGTGCATCGGGTTGTTGAAGTTGTAGAATTCATATCATATTCCCGGCTTTTTATCAGCGAAAATGACGTATCACTCTACGTGTTAAATAGTGCCGGCTTTACCTTCACTAAGGAAAACCGGCACACCAATTTAATCATGAGTATCGTCATCCACTTTCTTTTTTTTCTTTGGCTTGTCGAAGGCCTTAAGATCAAGGACAAATTGTTTGAGGGTCGCCTCTACCATACCATTTATTGATTCAGGCGGATATGTACCACCTTCCCCACACTCTCCCGCCGGTATACCTGTGAGAATCTCAATTGCATCATCGACAGATTCTGCAGACCATAGAAAGAATTTCTCCTGCTGCATAGCTGCAATGACTTCGTCGTTTAGCATAAGATGCCGAACATTGGCCGCCGGGATAATAACTCCCTGCTCACCAGTGAGACCACGACTCCTGCATACGTCGAAAAAACCTTCAATCTTTTCATTAACACCGCCAATAGCCTGTACTTCGCCCTTCTGACTCACTGAACCCGTTATGGCTATCGATTGCTTTATTGGCACATTTGAGAGTGATGAAAGCAATGCGCAGAGTTCTGCGCAGGAAGCACTGTCTCCATCAACACCTCCGTACGATTGCTCAAAAACAAGACTGGCGCGAAGACCAATAGGCATCCTGCGGAGATAACGTGATCGTAGAAAGGATTCAAGTATCAGCACACCCTTGGAGTGAATCGGCCCACCGAGTTCCACTTTTTTTTCGATGTCTATCAGTTCCCCCTCTTTTCCTGGTCTGGTAAGCGCAGTTATGCGGGTTGGCAATCCAAAATAGGTGTTGCCCAAACCAAGCACAGAAAGTGCGTTTATCTGACCGGGCTCAGAGCCTGACGTTTCAATGCGGCGTATGTTCTGCTCGATCGCCTCATGCATTCGGTCGCGAATCCGCCCCTCTCTGCGTCTGCCCGCATCAAGCGCCTCCTGGACATGAACTGAAGATATTCGCTTTTCTCCGCTTTTTCGGGCAATGTGATCAGCCTCCTGAACTATCCTTGAAAACTGTTCAAGATATAGTGATATTTTTTCACCATCGCCTGCCACACGTGCACTATGCTCTATTATTCGGGCAACTCCTCCCCGATCCATGGGCAGAAGTTTTTCATTTTTGATCATCCCCGCTATAAGAGAAACATATTGATGTATATTCTCATTTGATCGACTCATCGTATGCTCAAAATCAACCTGAACTTTAAAAAGCGAATCAAACTCAGGATCGTAGTGCTTCAGTAAATAATAGAGGTAACTGTCTCCGATAAGAACGACTTTTGCGCGCAGCGGAACAGGTTCAGGCTCAAGGCTCACAGTATTCATCAATCCCAGTAACCTCTCCAGCGGCTCAATTCGAATCTGCTGAGCACGCAGCGTACGTTTAAGTCCTTCATAGGCGTAGGGTTGCATCAACAGCCTGCGAGCATCTATTATGATGTAACCTCCATTCGCCATATGCAGAGAACCCGGCTTAATAAGGGTAAAATGTGTCGACAACATACCCATCTTTGCCCAGTTTTCTATACGACCGTGAAGATTCTGGTACGTCGGGAGATCTTCATATATCACAGGTGCAGAGGAGCTATCATTACTTACCAGAACATTAACTTCATACCGGTCAAAAGAGGGTGTCTGCGAAGTCATCAGGTTTAAAAAGGACTCTTTACCATTATCCGAACTATGCAGGAAATCATCCGCATGCTCGACCATGTCATTTTCTACATCCTGAAGATAGGTTATGAGGTTATCTCTTTTTTCATACTTGTGTTTGAGTACCTCAGTCAGAGTCGTTACTGCCTGGCGAGCAAGATCTGTCTTGAGTTTACGTTTTTGATCTTCAGCTTCTCTCTTGGCCTGGGTTATCTTCTGCATCCCTTCCTGCAATGCAATCTGATATTTTTCAATCAACTCATCTATACGCTGCCGTGTCGCCTGTGGCAACTTCAGGAACTGTTCGGTATCAAGGATATTGCCTTCGCCATCCATTGGCGCAACCATTATTCCCTGATCACTTTTAACGACAGCTATCGATTCACGCCTGGCATTTTCTTCAATCTGCCGATATTGCCTGTCAACTTCGCGCTTAAACTCCTCATTCACAGCCTTGGCTCTCGCCTTATAATCCTCACCCTCGAATACTGTGGCAAGCGTCACCTTGGCCATATCCACCATATCGAGAAGTTCTTTTTTGAAAACATGAGCCTCCCCTTGAGGGAATTCAAAGGCCAACGGCTTATACGTCTGCTTGAAATTATTGACATAACACCAGTCACATGGTGGCTGACTTGCCAGGGCCTTCTGATCTATAAAGGAACGAATAACCGTGTGCCGACCTGTCCCCTGAGGGCCGATAACAAACAGATTAAATCCCTTCCGTTCAATACTGATACCGAACTCAACAGCCTCCAGAGCCCTTTCCTGACCTGCAATCTGCACAACTTCCTGAATGTCGTCGGTGGATTCAAATTGAAGCAGATCCTCTGAACACTTCGAACACGCCTGGTCTGGATGAATAACCTGAATGGTCATGCCTCACCTCAAGAATGATCATTGCCGCAAATTTTGCGTATCGTTAGGGAACAATATAGAATTTCAGCCCTCTTACTACTTTTATACATTTATAATATGATAGCACGGGAAGGGGTAATGAACAAAACTGTACAGAAAAAACTGAAGAATCAAACTCAGGACAAAGACAGGGGCTGAACTCCACCCCCGTCTTTTACAATGCAGAAAAGGTATTTAAAAGGCGCAAAACCTACTCACACCTTACGAATGATAGGTAATATCAGCACTATTACGCGGCGGGATGCGTTGATATGTAACCTTAGAGTAACCAGCCATCACTCCGCCATGCAATTGATACCCTTCCGGTAAAGCAAGAAACGCAGTTAACGGCGGCCACTGACTTGCCGCAAAATTGATATATCCAGCCCAGCAACTCCCGGCCCCGAATGCAGGTAAGGCAAGCTCAAGATACGCGAGCGCAGTATGACAGTCAGCAGCCGCAATGCCTAACTCCTTACTTGCATATGCAAAAATAAGATGAGGCGCATTCCTGCAAATCCGATCTATGCCTTGATCAGCATCAGCAATGATTTTTTCCATGTTAAAATTTGCAGCAACATCCGGATGGTTAGCCAGCATATAACGCATCCAGTCAACAACATGGCCGGCGATCGTCTCCACATCGGTTTTTTCGTAAAAAATGAGCCATTTCACCGGCTGTCGGTTACTGCCTGTCGGTGCTGCAGAGGCGATGTTCAACGCCTTTTCAAGTATTTCCTTTGGCAGGGGCTTCTTTCGATAGGTACGGATAGAACGCCGTGATCTTAAAAACAGTTCTGCCTGTTGTGTATCCGGCAACAATTCTCTGGTTACTGGCAGACATTCTTCAGGTGAAAGAAACTCGAGTTGTACGGCGGCAACCGGGCATATAGCCACACAATGACCGCAACGTATACATACATCCTCACCGCCTTCACACATCACAGGCCCCTGTTCTGTCATTTCCAGAATTCTCGCGGGGCACTCGATTACACAAAGTTGATCTTTATTGCATTTCTGGCTATCAACCTGAAAAAACATTCGCTTCTCCTCATATAATTCAACACATTTCTTAGGACTACACACGGCACGAAAGTGCCTCTCGGCGCTTATTACATATATAATTCCGGGGCTTTCCGCAGAGAATAATTCTCATGCAGCCACTGCCGTTTCTCCTTGAGCGGTGCAGCATCAATAATCAGAGCATTCTCCGGGCAATTTTTTATACAGGCGCAACAGAAAATACAACTAGAGCTCTCCAACTCAACTTTTGAATCCATGGAAACAGAACCTGTGGGGCAAACGGAAACACACGTTCCACACAAGGTGCAGCTTGATTCAATCAGGTGAGGAGTAAATGGCAACTGCCCCATACCTTCTTTATATGGCCTGTTTCCAGGAACATCCGGGCACCCCGCTGCCTGCAGATCTTCTATGGCTTTCAGCTTATCGCTGATATTCTTACCGAATGTTTCAGCAATTGACAGATCCTCATTGTCAGGCCTACTCTCAGCGATCGGAATTTCGGAATTGGAAAACGAATGTTCTCCGATAAAGGCACCGGCTGCTATGGGTTTGAAAGATGCACTCTCAGCAATATCCCGTAGTTCAAGCAAAGCATCCTCATATTCTCTGTTACCGTAAGTAACAGCAATAACGGCAGGAGTGTTACTACCAGTGAGGCCGCCAAGCCTCTTAACAGCAAGAGCTGCAACCCTACCTGCATACACAGGTACTGCGATAACCACGAGGTCGTTGGAGTCAAATTTTCTGGCCTCAGAAAAGGTTGGAGAGGTTAAATCGATGTTTTCAATTGGAATACCGGGTATGCCTGAAACAATTGCTTTCGCTACCCGTTCTGAAGTACCGGTTGGAGAAAAAGAAACTGTCCAGATTTTTTGTATTTTCACAGGACACCCAAAACGTAAATGTTTGACTTTGATATCGCTACTCTTTATGACACATTACAGAAGTAGTTATGATATGCATATTTTACATTTGAAGCCACCAAAAAACACTTGAAGCCTTTGTCATCATCTTACAACTGAAACACTGTTGAATACCTCAGATAAAGCTCTTTTCGAAATGAACCATCAAGCCAACAAGGAAATATCATGTATATTCCAGAATCCATCCAGGCCGAAAATGATTACCGAGCCTGTATCGAATTCCATGGTCATACCTGCATGGGTGTAACCATAGGTTATCTTGCCGCAAAACTTGGTCTGAAATTGCTGAAAGAACAACGGGCCGTTGATGAAGAATTAATAGTTATTGTGGAAACGGACGCCTGTTGCTGCGATGCCATTCAGGTGCTTACCGGCTGCACATTTGGTAAGGGAAATTTCTTTTACCTCGATTATGGTAAGATGGCTTTTACATTTGCAAGCAGAACTAGCCGGCAGGGTGTCCGCCTGATACTTAAACCTGAAATTTTTCAGATTCCAGTTCGGGAGAAAATTCTCGCTGATAAAATCGCAACGCACACAAATTCAGCTGCAGAGAAAAAAGAATACGAAAAGCTTTATACAACTCGCAGTGAAAACCTATTCTTCCGGGGGCCGGAAGCATTTTTCCATATCCAATGGAAAGATCAGTTGAATCTCCCGGAAAAAGCTCCACGTGCACCATCTCTGGCATGCTCCGTATGCGGAGAAATGGTTATGGAAACAAAGCTGGCAGGCACTGGTGGTCATCAAGTATGTAAAGCTTGCCTGGTCTGACAACAGACGGGTTAACTGCGCTGACAACACCATCAAGAGTTTACATGCGAGGATATACATGAAAAAACCATTTGATTTTTGGCAGGATCACTCTGAAACATTTCTCATTATGGCCAATCTCTGGGACAAAAGAAAGGCTATTGACCATCCCGACGGCTACGGCAGAAAGACCGGTGATTGTGGCGACACTGTATCAATTTATCTCAATCTTATAGATGGGATCATCAGCGCGGTACATTTTGAACTGGATGGCTGTATAAACACCAATGCCTGCTGCAATACTCTAGCCCATCTCGTTAAAGGCAAAAACGCCGACGAATGCTGGCAGATTACTCCAGATGATATCATTAATACCCTCGAAACACTACCGGCAGACCACTATCACTGCGCCGAGCTGACGGTTGGAACCTTTTACCTGGCTCTCGCTGATTGTCGTGGAGGGAAAATATAATTCGAAATATACGCCTATAACCGACAATACAGTTACCAGCAAACTGGTTTTCTCTTATGAAAAAACCCTCCGGTGAGATCTTTAGATGCC
>JBFHGS010000134.1:0-13690 GCA_041582995.1 Desulfopila sp.
CCAATGCCCTAACAACATAAAATGACAGGAAATAAATGCAGTCGAAACAACTAGACAAGCCACTATCTTTGTTCTCTCTTTAAACTGGAAAGAAAGAATATCTGAGCAAATGGCGACCCCGATCAGGATCTGAGATAATACAAAATTGGATAGCAATGGTATACCTAGTTGGATTAACGACAGAAATCAAATAAAACAACGCACACAAATGATGTCTCAAGGGGAGCATAATAGAGTTAAAACACCGACAAGTAAAATTAATATTACTCATGCTGCATTAGCAATACTAATTCCGGATAGGGAGGCGGATTTCAGTTAGAACAATTAACCTTTGAGTTCAACTGCTCGTCCCCTCCCATCCATGCTGCAATGGTATACCATCCGTTTCGCCTGCTCAAGCGGAGTTTCGAGAGTAAGCTGATACCCTTTTACCCTCATAGCACTTTCAGACCGACCTTTACCTTAAATTCTGGTGAGTGGATCTTTCTCTTTATTGCATCACTCTTCGGCGCCACTCCTTTTGGTTGCGTACAACTTAAGCTACTGCCTGAATTCCTGGGTCCACTATATCTCATCAAAAATAACTACCATCCTTTGACCACAGATATTTATAAGAACTACAAAACTTATATCTCCATCAATATCACCCACGTAATGAGAAAAGCCATTCTTCCTTATTTTTTCCTTATTTCTTCCTTTTTTCTATATTCATATTGGTGCCGTAATAATTTGAATTTTTTATTAATTACATTAACTGCCAGCAACAGTTCCAACAAATACTATTTGCTGTGGTGCAGACTCAACCGTTCTCAATGACAGAGACACGTCACGCTCACATCCGACAGATGTCCATCTGTTCAAGATTTGTAAAATTACCTTTATACAAAAGTTATGCGAGATGCTCACAATACGTCTGGTTTTACTCTGATCGAGATATTAACGGTAATATCTATTATTTCAATTTTGGGATCAGTCGCCACTCCCATGATTTTAGCCTGTTTACCAAACCTGCATCTACGAGATGCCTCAACCACACTCTTGAGCAATATTCACTTAGCAAGAATTACAGCGATGAAGCGAAACGCTTCAGTCTACATTCGCTTTACAGATACTGGAGATTGCCCCGATTCTCTTTCTGACCTTTTTCCAGATGATGGTGGCAGTTATACGATCAGCGTTGAAAACACAAGTGGCGGTGAAGATACAATCACCGAGAGCACAATACCGTCAGATGTGGCGTTATGCGATTGCTACGGGTCTAGTACCACAGCTTTCACTGACGAACTCCTTTTTAAATACAATGGCCTACCTGACATTACAAAAGAAACAGGAGTGTGTGTAATTAACAGTAATTTGAGACAGGCGTCCATCAAGGTCAACCTTACCGGAAATATCACTATGGACCTTGAAACACTGTAGCCAGTAATTGGAATGATAAAAATGACCACGAAAGCGGTACTACCAACTGCACAACACTCAAGCAGTAATTATGGATTTACCCTCATTGAGCTGCTCATATCCATGGTCATCTCCATGATCATCATAACTGGAATCTACTCCGCTTACCGAACCCAGGAAAAGAGTCAGATTGTTCAGAGTCAGGTTATTAAGATGCAACAAAGTCTTCGCTCCTTAATGACGTTTCTTTCTTCTGAAATACGACTGGCAGGATACAACCCGGAAGAATCCGAAGGTATAGGAATTGTTCAGGCCGATATCGCCGGCATTATATTCACCTGCGACAAAAATGGTGATGGCGATACAGATGATGACAATGAATATATCGAATATGCCCTTGAAGATGGAGCAGATTCCGACAACGATGGGCAGGTCGACAGTGGCGTCAGCTCTTTATGCCGCAATACAGACGATACTACAACAGATCTTCAACCACTCGCAGACAATATCGTCGCTGTTGAATTTTTATATGTTCTGGAGGATGACACCGCAGACGGTGTCTATAACCCGACAACAACACTGGCTCCCTCAAGCACTGCGTATGATTCCATCCGCGCTATTACAATTTCTATTCTGGTTCGTAGCAGTCATAGCGACAGTTCTTTTGTAAACACCAGTTCCTACACCACAGGGTCCGGTGCAATATGGGGCCCATATGACGATAACTATCGACGCAGGATATTAACAACAACAGTGAAATTAAGAAATTACGGTCTAGGATCATGAATATCTACCGCAATAGAGCAATTTCTGAATACGGTTTCACTCTTATAGAAGCCCTCATTGCCATGTTCATACTGACAGTAGGAATTTTGTCTCTGTATTCGATGCAACTCACCTCAATCACCGGAAATTCCAGAGCATCAAAGATCACCATTGGCTCAAACTGGGCAATGGACAAAATCGAAGAGTTGATTGAAATGGATTATGACGACCTCAGCGACAGCGATAACGATGGGGAAGCAGGGCTTGACGACCTGAGCGGAGCCGACGACCAGGAGACCAGCAGTGACGAGCAATACACCCTTTACTGGAATGTCGCCGAAGATTACCCAATTGAAGGCTGCAAGACTTTACGTGTCCGTGTGCAGGATAATAACAACATACTCAGCAATGCCATAACGTACCAATACATAAAAGAAGAATTGAATTAAGAGGCGGCTATGCATCATGGTCTTTTTCTAAATCGTTGTGAGCAGGGATATGTTCTCGTTATTGCCATGATGACCCTGCTGGTACTCACTATGCTTGGTATTCTTGCCACCAAATCTACCATAACGGAACTCATGATCAGTGGCAACGACAGGGTCCATAAACAGACATTTTATCAAGCTGATGGTGGAAGTGAACTCGCAGAACGCCTTATATACCATAATGCCATATGTACGGCCACTAATGGCGGCTTTGCATCCGACACCCTCGGCACGTCCATCACCATCGAAGACCTCACCCTGTCAGCTAATGAAACTACTGCTGACCTGTTCACCACAATTTCTGATAGCAACAGAACAGCAGCCTACTACCCCTATGGGACTATTGATGATTCAGAACCACACACCAATTTTCTCAACACTGTAGCAGTCACATATACATCAGGCAGCAGTACTTCAATGGTCTCAGGATATGATGGAACCGGAAGCAGTTCAGTTACTGCAACCCGTCGAATATACACTATTGCCTCGCAACATTTTGGCAAAGTGAACAGTGAATCCATTATCCAGGTAAAATGGGACATTGAAAACACAATACTTTCAAGTGCTTCGTCATATGATTGCGAATATTAACTTTGGGTGAATTCATGTTTGATATATATATGCGGCTAAAGCACGTTCCACGTCTGATAGTGCCGATTCTTGGAATTTTTTGCCTGCTTGCAGATGGAAACAATCTGCTACGGGCTAGTGAAAACGGTTACAGTATTTCAGATTTTGAAAATATGCCTCTTGACATTGTTACCGAAGGTGTGACGCCTCAGGTAATGATTGCCACCTCCAACGATCACCAGCTCTTTTATGCAGCATATAATGACTATACTGATCTCGATGGGGATGGTGTAGCCGACACCACGTATACACACAGCATCGACTATTACGGCTACTTTGATTCATATAAATGCTATGTTTATAATACCAGTGATGCTCGGTTTGAGCCTGTTTCTGTAACGGAGGACAAGTATTGCAACGCGGGCACTTCAACTGGCCAATGGAGCGGAAATTTCCTGAATTGGCTCTCGATGTCAAGGATCGATACCATCCGCAAAATCCTTTTTGGCGGCCACCGCCGCACAGACTCGGCCACAGAAACGGTCCTTGAACGCGCTTATATTCCTCATGATGCACATAGTTTTGCTAAATATTATGCTGGTAGTGACCTCCCGGATTTAACTCCATTCAGCCAGTCAACGTCTACAACTACCACCACTACAACCTACAATAAAAAAGGAAAAGCAACGACTACAACAACAACTACAGTGACTGAGGGGTATTACTGTGATTCATCGACGCTGAATGATACGGATGGTTGCGACAGCACAGAAGAAAAAATGGGTATCACCTTCTGCAATACCACTGATGTCGATATGAGCGACTACTCGAATAAATTTTCAGAAGATTACAATGAACCTCCCAGAATCAAAGTGGTTAAGGGTAATTATTCTCTGTGGGCCAGTAACGAACGCTGGCAATGCACCTGGGCTGACAGTTCAGATTATGATAACCATTCCGGTGTAACGAACAGTAATGATGCAACAGCATCAGGAATCCACGCCTATAGCAGCAGTCCTTCATTTGATGAAAGTTTAGGGGAAGGAAATTATACAGCCAGAGTTCAGGTCTGTGTAGACGGTTTACTTGGGGAAGAGAAGTGTAAAGCTTATCCTGATGGTAATTACAAGCCTGTCGGCATTCTGCAAACCTATGGTGATGACGGGGACATGTATTTCGGTATGGTATCCGGAACATATGCCGATCACGCCTCTGGAGGTGCACTGATTCGCAATATTGGTTCTATCAGCGATGAGATCAATGTGGATAGCGACGGCACATTTACGCAGGTTGCCGTTTTTGCTTCTGATAACGGTGTTTCAAACGATAATGCCAAGGGGATAATTAATGCATGGAGCCTCTTTCGCATAGTCGGCTATAATGGTGCCAATAGCGCTGGGTTTTACAATTCGGCAAATGGAGACAACTGCACATGGGGCTTATCTACAGTTGCTAATCAAATTGCTACTAATCAATGTCAGAACTGGGTAAATCCTTTTTCAGAAATATATTACCAGGCAGTAAATTATTTTTCAGGTAATGGTCTTATTCCCAGCTATTACGCCAACACAGCTTCCGGCACAAAAATACCCGGTCTCTCTTTTCTTACAGCTGCTACAGATTATGAAGATCCACTGTGTTCCGAAAACTATTGTGCAAATTTGTATATAATCAATCTCAATACGAGTACATCTTCCTATGATTATGATCAATTAGACACTTCAGGTTCTGAACCGTCATCAATATGGGATGCTGACGATCTTCCTGCCAGCGAGACGAGCAGCGCGATGACTGATGCCGTCGGAGATGCCGAGGGTATCACGGACGGATCCTACTTTATCGGTGAAAGCTCTATCAACACCGGTGAAGATCAACTATGTACCGCAAAAACTATCACAAATTTTGGTGAAGTGGGAGGAATGTGTCCGGAAGAACCGAGACTTAAGGGATCCTACAGGGTGTCGGGACTTGCCTATTATGCCCATGTCAAAGATATCCGCCCAGACGATGCCACTGATGGGCGCGCTCTTGAAAGTTCCCAGACGATTGACACCTATTCCGTTGCTTTAGCCCCCGGTACTCCGAAGATAGAAGTACCCGACCCCCAAGATACATCAGCAGACCCTCTGGTAACTATTTTACCAGCATGCCGCAACCAGTCTCTGACCCCCGATGGCAACTGTGCTCTTGTTGCCTTTAAAATTGTCTCGCAGGAGTCTGACGCCGATGCTAATACTGCCAGCGGTAAGTACTACATAAACTGGGAAGACTCTGAAATGGGCGGTGACCACGATCAGGACATGTGGGGGACATTAACCTATGAACTTTCTGCTCAGAAAAAATTAACCATTACGACAGAGATTCATGCCCAATCAACTCCATATGCCATGGGATTCGGTTACATTATCAGTGGCACTGAAAATGACGGATTTCACGCGCATTCCGGCATTAATAGCTTCACATACACTGATATAGCAGACAATGACGTAGATTGCTCAGATTCCGGTGGTTGCGCTTCTGGTGATGGTTCTTCAAGTAAAATATATATAGTGGGAGACTCTGCCACCAGCCTGCTGGAGGACCCTCTCTGGTATGCCGCAAAATACGGCGGTTTTTCAGATTCTGACGGAAACAACCTGCCCGATGACCAGCAGGAATGGGACAGTGAAGATAACAGTACAGGAGAATCCAACCCGGATGGTATTCCTGACAACTATTACTACGCCACCAATCCTGAAGAACTGGAAAGTTCTCTGACCCGCGTGCTTGATGCCATCCTGGATCGCACCTCCTCGGGCACTTCTGCAGCTGTAGTCTCAGCTAATGTCGATGGTGAAGGTGCTGTTTACTCGGCATATTATCAACCTTCGAAAACCAGCACGTCTGACAGTTCCCTCGAAGCAAGCTGGTTCGGAACGCTGACAGCCCTGTGGCTAGACAGTTCAGGCTATAGCCGGCAGGACTGCACTCCGGACGATAATGATAATATCGATGATGATGGTAATTGCACCGAAGTAGTAGATTGTGTTCCAAACGGAGAGCTGGATAATTACTGCGTCGATCAAGTAGTGGAGTCCTACTATAATGAATCGGATGATGCTACCTATATGCGCATCTACGAAAGTAATGATCCTGATAGTTTCACTGCCTACAGCATGCAGGGCGTTGTATCCGCATTCAATAATGGCACTGTAACCATGCTTCCCAACTCCATGGAGGGCATGGCTGAATATAGTGACACCACACTCACCATCACACCTTATGAAATTTATGGCACCATTACTGAATGGGACGAGACAACCGGAGAAGCTACCCTCTCGATTGACTCCTGGAGTGGACCTGACGATGAAACCTTTACCCTGTGGAAAGTAACTTCAGCAGATAGTGCTGCGACTGGCTCCAGCACAAGTTCCATTTCTTTTGAAACCGGAACAGCAACCCTGACAATTTCTCCCGCCGGCACCTGGCTCGGTATTGGTGATTCCTTGACCCTGCAGACAAAAAATCGCACGGGCAATGAAGGTGACGTCTTTACAGACTGGACTATTAAATGTCTTGACGATAGCGCTGATACAGAAGGCTACATAGCTTCCGGCAGTGAAAAGTTGACCAACGATGAATCGACAACTGCAGAAATTGTAACTTCAAACGGTGACTTCTCTTCATGTCAGCGCGCTATATTTTACACGTATGCCATGACAGGAACTGAAGGCGAAACGTTTTCCAGCTGGGAGGTCACCAACATAGACAACTCCGAAACAGATGGCACCAGTTCCACAAGTATGACTCTTGCCAACGATGGTACGCTATCCTTTTCCGTATCTCCAACTGATGAGTGGATTGAAGCAGGTGACCGCGTGGAGGTGGCAAACTTATCAAGCACCACTGTCTCTCTTGACGACGTCAGTTATCTTTGGAATGCAAGAGAGGAACTCTACCTTGCCGACCTCAGCGATGACGACATCGCAATCAACAGAACCTACTCAGACCCTGCTGACTATGGTCGATATATCACTACCTGGATTGACGAAGATCTGGATCACATTATTGATCAATATGAATACCAGGATTTCGATCGATACCTATTCTCCGATACCAATTTTGACGTCAACCCAAGCTTTTTTGATGTTGCAAATGATGAAGATGCATTGGAACTTGTTGAGTACATCAGAGGCGTTGAAAAAGATGGCAAACGAAATCGAACCATTAAGTATTCTGCAAACGACTCAGGCACAAACGTTATGCGTCTTGGGGATATTATAAACTCTACCCCAACTGCTGTTACCTCACCGCAGGATTCGTATGATCTGCTGTATAATGATTCAAGTTACCTGGAATTTAAACAGCAATATATCAACCGCCGTCATATGATCTACGTTGGTGCCAATGACGGTATGATTCATGCTTTCAACGGCGGCTTCTATACAGAAACCGCCGAAGATGACGGCACAACTGTTGTTTCCTATTCAACCTCTGGCACCAAATATGACGGGACTACTGCTGCCACAGAACACCCCCTTGGCAGTGAAATCTGGGCATATGTTCCAATGAATTTACTCCCCCACCTGCAGTGGTTAGCAGATACAGCCTATTCTGAAAGCCATGTCAGTTATATCGACAGCAAACCTAAAGTGTTTGAAGCTAAAATATTCGAAGATGACGATGACCACCCCAATGGCTGGGGTACTGTAATGGTTGTTGGCATGAATCTGGGTGGTGGGTCTATGACCATAGAAATGGAAGACAATGTGAATTATAGTTTTCACTCTTCCTATGTGGTTATTGATGTTACCAACCCGGAAGTCGAGCCAGAAGTCCTCGGCGAAATCACACCGCCGGACAATAGTTTTACTTCAGTATACCCGGCAGTTGCTGCCTTTCAAGATGTTGACGATAACACCAGTTGCGGAAACAATACAACAGTGTGCAATAGTTGGTATCTCGTCTTCGGCAACGGCCCCAATGATTTGTCTTCAGTGGAAAATACTGAATCAGCCAAAGTGTATCTTTTTGACCTCAAACAACTTATTGATCCAACCACATCTTCAAGCCAGGTAATGAATAGTGATACTTGCGAGATCACAAACCTGAATACCAGCTACACTATTATCAGCTGTGATACCGGCATAGCCAATAGCTTCATGGGCACTCCGGTTACGGTTGACTGGGATCTCGATTTTAAGGCCGACACAATGTATTTCGGCCTTGTTCGCAATGCTTTAGTAGATGTTGATTTTGATCCCGACACATCGAGCGACAGTGGCCGTGTACTGCGAATGGCTTTTAACAATGATGCAGATTATACCAAATGGTCAGATCCCGTTACTTTTTTCAATGCTGAAAGAGCTATTTCCATCTACTCATCCCCTCTGCCTGCCTATGATGATAAAGGTAACCATTGGATCTTTTTTGGTTCCGGCAGATATTTTTCCATTGATGATAAAACAAGCACTGAAACCCAGAGCTTATTCGGGGTCAAGGATTATGAATACTCTGATGAGGATAACTATCCAGTAACACAGGATAGCCTGCTTGATGTCTCTGATGTCGGGGTTTATACCGACGGATCACTGCAAGAAACGCTGTATGGCATCGATGATACAACTGAACTCACATCATTTAATGATATTGAAGACTATATTGACAATGATGCCGCAGCTGGCTGGCATCTTGATCTGCCGCCAATTACCGGTGAAGAGAGTGTCGACCCGTCAACCAGAAACGTCACCAGTTCGATACTGTACAGCTCAGTGCTGCTTTCTACCGTTTTTCAACCCAGTGAAGACCCATGCGAAGGAGAAGGAGCCAGCCGTCTCTATGGACTCTACTATAAGACTGGTACTGGCTATCCAGGTTCTTCTATACTTGGCACCACCACAGAGACTGTTAACGGTGAAACGAAATACTTGACAACTCCTTATATTAATCTTGGCACTGGTAATGCCAGCTCCCCCACCTTGAGCACCAGTTCTTCAAGGGACTCCGTAACAGGGTATACTCAACTTTCAACAGGGGCCACTGTACAGACAGATATCACAACCGTTACAGATAGTACCGGCAGGTCCTCATGGACAGATCAGGAAACATCACCGTGACCATGATCAAGAAAGAGGGGGGCTGTAACCGATATATTACAAACAGTGCAGGCGAGACAACACCTTTGCTATAGGATAGAGAGGATCCTATAGCAACGTCTGTGCTTTGGGTCTCCATAGGCTCTGTCAATCTTGTAAAAAGTTCAACCGGTCCCGGAATTTTTATGAAACGCCCCGATTCTTTTTGGTGAGACTGTATACACATACCTAATCCGTCTGAGACAGTCCTCTATTTTTCTTTACCCTAGCGTCCCCAACACAAATCATGTAATATCAAACACATAAGCCGCAACAATTAGTATTCAACGCCTTTCGTTGAACACTAATCATACTACTTCATGATAAACCGAAGGCCCTTAACAAAAAGCTATACTTTAACACCAATAATCAATAATATCAAAACACTACAACCTGGCAAACAACTATAGCAAAGAATCAATACATACCTAATAACAGAACAACCTGCAGTAACATCCTTTCACCTTTAGTCCATATTTCTTTCTCAATTCTTGTCTAAAAAGAAACAGTATCAAGATACAGGAATAGATATATCAACTTCACTTTTAACAATGTATAGGAGGCAATCATGCTTCAGCTACAGAAGTCTTTTTTCTCACGCTTAGTAAGTATTGTATTTACAATTCTTTCAGGGACCGGAATGCTGGCTACATTCCACCTGACCAACAATCAGCTCATGATAGCCCATAAAATGGCCGGAGTTTTCCTACTCGTGCTTCTGGGATTATACCTGTCTATTAACTGGCGGTTGCATTTTCCCAGATTCAGAAAAAGACATTCACGCCAAACCATCACCTACAGCCCACTGCCAAGTAACTACCGGATTCCGTACTCTTCTCCACTTCGAAACAAATATTAATATCTCACGTGATGCTATACTCCGGGAATCCATATACCACACAGTCTACATCTGTTACGGCATTATTCCTGACATTTTTTCACCTCGGTTATGATTTTCATATTTCCTCCCTATTTGCTGCTTATTTAGAAGATAAATTTGGAAGGAATCAATACAACGCCACCATGAAAAGCAGGGTGGCATTATCAATATTACATGCAGGGCATCAGCCCATTCAAGGAGGCATGACATGAACTTTTACAAAACTTTAAAGGCAGCAACACTTTTTACTATGCTTGTGATAATACCGGTTTCAGGATGCGCAGAAGACAGTTCACGTGGCCGTGATAGAAAACAGGGTCCACCACCTGAAGCAATCCAGGCATGTGAAGGAAAGCAGGAAGGTGACATCGTATCATTCACCGGAGGGCGTGGCGAGACTGTTAAAGGCACATGCCAGATCGTAGAGGAACAACTCGTCGCTGTTCCTGAAGGACATGGTTCACGGAAATAACTGCATCAGGGGGCTGGTCTGAACGAAAAAGTCCTGCCCCTGATACACAAAACAGGTGAAATGCACGGAGCAGATACATATGGCGGCAGCTGAACATATCAATTTCAATACAAAAACACTTCAGCGAAATAAACTATCAGTAAAACGGTCTCATACCAAAACTATTACAAATAAATATAGTGGTATATGCTATTTAAGAATTTTGATCGCTGAACATTGCGATTTTAACCGCCATCTGTTGGAAACATTTCTTAAATGTCAGGGTTACGATGTAACTTCAGTACAGGATGGCCTCGAAGCATTACAGCGTTTTTACTACGATAACGCGCCCTTCGATCTAGTACTGACTGATATTGACATACCTGGAATAAACGGAAATATCCTGGCCCGGCATATTCGCAATTTGAACTCCGCCGTACCGGTAATCGCTCTTTCCAATTCAACCACCAGCATCGGTGAATATTTTGACGGAGTCATCAAAAAACCGTTACAGCTACCAGAGTTACTTGAAATAGTCGAAGGGGCACTCCCGCACCTCTGACAGGTTTATCTATCTTTATAGCTTCAACAACCGATTTCAAATATAGAAAAAATGTCAATTCAATCCATACTCGGCTGCATAGGTTGCGGCATATGTGTCTCAACCTGCCCTACCGATGTCCTCAGGCTGGATACCAAAACAAAGAAAGCGATAATAGCCTACCCGGCAGATTGTCAGATATGTCATCTTTGTAGAATGTACTGCCCTGTCGATGCTATCACCATCACACCGGAAAAATCTATTCCGGTCATTGTCTCATGGGGATGAACATGAAAAAGACTACCCATTCTTCCTTTATAACCCGCTCCCTCCTGGTATATACAGCAATACCGGTTTTTATATTTCTGCTCGAAAATCAAACCGGCCGGGCACTATACAAAGAAACGATCTCACTCATCACAATCATCGCCTACTGTTTGCTAACAGGACAGTTTTTCTGGTCAAGGCTCAACTTTCATGCCATCCGGTCCACATCAGCAAAGAAACTCGTAACCCTTCACAACACCGTTGGTTACATCTGCATTCTCGTTCTGATGCTGCATCCATTACTACTGGTCGTCCCACGCTTTATCGACCGGGGTGTCGCTCCTGCTGATGCGCTTCTCGTTATCATTACCACCTTCACCAGCAAAGGCGTTGTTCTTGGCATTATTGCCTGGTTTCTTATGATCATTATTGGCCTGACCTCTCTCTTTAGAAAGAAAATGCGATTGCGATATCCAGACTGGCAAGTACTGCACGGAATTCTGTCTCTTCTTTTTATCGTTGCTGCAACCTGGCATGCGACAGAACTCGGACGCCATGCAAGCTTTGCCATGTCCAGGCTTTTTGTCATTTTTGCTGGCGGAGGCGTATTGCTGCTCGCAGCGAAGTATATTTTTCAGAAATCCACGAAACCGGAACATCGCAATGAAGCCATCTGATACACCGTACAATCCCTCGCGCCGCCAATTTATGGCTGTGGCAGGCGGAGTTGCGGGAATAGCTGCATTATCCGCCATAGGCCTTTCAGCCGAAACAGGCGAATGCAGTATGAACATCCCGAAAATAGATATTGATACAATTCCCACCACAGAAACAAATACAGATGTACTTGTTGTCGGTGGCGGTATTGCAGGGCTTTTTGCCGCTGTAAAGGCACATGATGCAGGGGCACAGGTTATCATGGTCTCTAAAGGCAGACTCGGAGCTTCAGGTCAGACACCGTTTGCCAAGGGAATATTTGCTTATGACCCCGCAAATGCAGAAATGAGTCTTGAAGAATTTCTTGCTACTGTTTCACGCTCGGCTATAGGAACGAACAATCCTGTATTCACCCGCCAGATGGCCGAGCATTCTCTTGCCAGGGTAAAAGAATTGAAAGAATGGGGATTTTTCGATTCACCCCTGTATCACGATTCTTTTTCCAGACCGCTTGCCGATCGTGAAATTCCAGTACTTGAACGGATCATGCTTACCCATCTGATCAAAGAAAATGGGCAAATAGCCGGTGCAGCAGGATTTAGTCTCGATAAAGGAACAATTCATTTTTTCTCTGCAAAAAGTGTCATTCTCTGCACCGGAGCAGGCGGATTTAAACCCAACGGTTTTCCTATCTGCGATCTCACCCATGACGGTACAACCATGGCATATAACATCGGAGCCAAAATTACCGGCAAGGAATGGAACGATGGCCATATAGCCAACCTGAAAAACCCGGCATCCGCATTCGACCAGTGGGGTAGAATGCTCCAGCAAACACCATCCATAACAGGAGTAGGTGTCCGCCACGACCTTGGTGTTGATCTGAATTACACTGTATACGTCCAGGGACCTGATCAGAAAGAATCAAATGAGCCGCCATTCCTCAACAAAGCCCTCGCAGGAGGTCCATTCAGACCTGAAGGTTTCACAGAGGCAGGCGGACCACCTCACAATCAACAACATGATGGGCCTCCGCCAGGAAAACTCCATAAAAGACCACCCGATACCCAACATGATGGACCACCGCCAGGCAAATCACATAATGGTCCGCCACCGGGTGACGGTAAAAGGCAGGGACCTCCGGGTATGGGAGGCAGCCCCTCGGGAGGCGCATCCGCAGGGATGTCTATTCACAAATCAGAAGGTATTGTACCAATAAACGCTAACGGTGAGTCTCACATACAGGGATTATATGCTGCCGGAGATGCTTTGGGATCTCACATGGCAGGAGGGATTTATACACAAATAGGTTCATCATTAGCTGGTTCCGCTGTTCAGGGAGCAATTGCCGGTGAAGCCGCTGCTATGGCAGTGAAGAAACGTGGGTTACCTATTATTCCCCGCCAGAAGCGAAAGCAGATCGAAAAAGAAATACTTGCGCCATTGCGACGGGAACGTGGCTATTCACCTGCCTGGGTAACACAGACACTGCAAGCCACAATGATTCCAAATTTTGTGCTTTATATAAAAAAGGAACGGCTTCTTTCTGCCGCACTTGCG
>JBFHGS010000135.1:0-13678 GCA_041582995.1 Desulfopila sp.
ATTTACGATGTTTAAAGATCTACAGATCACTGATGACCTTGACAACTTCCCACAAGAAAGTGAGATATCCTGCGCAAGAAAATATTATCTGAGAACCTCTAACTTTCAGCGTGATCAGGTAATTGTATAACTGGTCTACTCTCCAATTTAGTTTACATACAAGCACAAATCACTTTGGCACATTTAACAAAGAATGTGCCAAAATTACCTATCGAATTCCTTCACGTATATCTCTTATAGCCCATCGTTTTGCTGTTAAACCCACGCATGCACTATCTTCTTGTAATCAATTCCTTTTAATAACCTTACATACAGCAACTATTACATTTGCCAAGTATCGTTTTCCGTGCTACCTTGTTGCGAATAAATATCAATACTGATTTACAGTACAGTTTATTACTCCAGCATTTACACACTTAAAATTCATGAACATGAACTATCTCTACGAAAAAATAACCTATGTTTTTGACCCTATTCATCATCTCTGGGAACACGAGAAGATGTTCAGGAAGATCTCAGTATTATTGGTATGTTTCTTTTTACTGAGCCTTGTTTCCATTGAAATGAAACGACAGGGACTGCTCTCCGGAGCGTTATTCAGCTTTATACCAACCAATCATTTCCATGCCATCTCATCAGCTTTTACGGTAGTACTGATTCTCGAAGTCATAAGCCTGGTATTCACTCTCCCCTGTTCATTCTCGCGTTCCGTCGGTAAACAATTTGAGATACTTTCGCTGATCCTGTTGCGGAATGCCTTTAAAGAGTTATCAAAATTCCCAGAACCTCTCACCTTTAGCGGACAGGAACAAGCTATTCTACATATTATCTCAGACGGTTTCGGGGCCTTGATTGTCTTCACACTGCTGGGATTTTACTACAGAGTGCAGGTCAAAGCCTCAGAAGAGGCTATGCGGCCAACCGATCTTTATGCTTTTGTTGCCGCAAAAAAAGGCATCGCGCTTCTACTCCTTGCCGTTTTCTGTTACATGGGCATCGGTAGTCTTTCTGCCACTATCAGCGGTATAGAACATGCTGATTTTCTCCACCAGTTTTATACCGTTCTGATTCTGACGGATATTCTTGTTGTCCTTATTTCCCAGGTTTTCCAACCATCGTTTTATTCAGTTTTTCGAAATTCAGGTTTTGCCTTATCAACCCTGATAATTCGAATAGCTCTGGCTGCCCCGCCTTTCTTTAATGTATTGCTAGGACTTACCGCAGCAATATTTGCTATTTCGCTTACCAAGGTGAGTTCGACACTTTTTCGCAGAAAATAAGGATAAGAAGAGGAAAGGACTCGGCAGAGAATAGACAAACAAACACGTTATAACATAATGTGTGCTCTTTCTATAACCAGACGCCCGGAATTTTAGCAGAACATTCCGGGCAGCCGCCGTGCACGAGGCTATTGTGCTTAATGGCAAACCCGCGCCGCTCGACAACTAGAGCACCACATTCAGGGCAACTGGTGTTTTCTCCACCGCTACCGATGATGTTACCTTCGTAGACATATTTCAGACCTGCGGCAAGCCCTATATCGCGTGCCCGCTCCAACGTCTGGCGAGGCGTCGGGATGGGTCCCAGCATTCTATAAGTTGGGTAAAAAGCAGTTACATGCCAGGGAATGGAATCATCTAATTCCGCAAGAAAATGTGCTATACCACGCAGTTCTGCTGTGGAATCGTTCTTTCCGGGAATAAGCAGCGTCGTCACTTCAACCCAGACTCCAAGTTCACGCATCAGCTTCACGGTATCAAGCACCGGTTGGAGATGGGCTCCGCAGACCTTGGTGTAAAATTCATCACTGAAAGATTTTATATCAACATTGATAGCAGTCAGCACAGGCGCTAGCAGACGGCTTGCCTTCTCACTCAAATAGCCGTTCGAAACAAAGACATTACCAATGTCATTCTCGGCTGCCAGCGTGCAGCAATCAAACGCAAATTCGAAAAAAACTGTTGGTTCAACATAAGTGTAGCTTATGGTCCTGCATCCGCTTTCCCGGGCTGCAGCAACGACCTGTTCAGGAGTTCGTTCCTCACAGAATCCGCCAGGATCATCTTCTTTAGCCACTTGAGAAATAGAAGCATTCTGACAGTGCAGACAGCGAAAGTTGCAACCCCGTGTGGATATTGAAAAGGAATGCGATCCGGGCATCACGTGAAAGAGAGGTTTCTTTTCTATCGGGTCGATATTCTCTGCAACAAGTCGCCCATACACCAGAGTAAACAGGTCACCATCCCGGTTTTCACGCACTCTGCAGACGCCCCTTTTCCCCACAGGTATCTTGCAGTGGTGAGAACAGAGTTCACACTGGACATAACCTTCATGTCGGGTATACAGCATCGCCTTGTGCATAGCCACCCACCAGTTGGCAAGATACTTGCGGCAACAGTGCACATACCACCGCCGCTCATGCTCTTATACCAGATATGTTGTAAAAGGAGTGCGGTATCTCAGGCCTGACGTGTCATACGTGCTTTGGCAAAACGAAACATCCTCAGCAGGAAACCTTCAGTTTTTATCCTGCCGGAAGTAGCGGCTGACCATAACGTTCTCTGACCGGGATTCGGAATTTCAAGTTTAACACACGAACGTCCGGCGGATCTGACAATACCCTCCAAATGCCACTTTTTCATATCCCCCCTCCACGAATGGAATCTGATTGAAAAGTGTTATGAAGATTGAATCTGCTTTCAGCCTATCACAAAAAAAAAGGATTCGTCAAACGAACAGAATATCTCTGTCCTCAGCATACTTTACCTCATAGTCGACCGGTATCACTTCACTTACCTTAAATAAAAAGCAAATTCCCATCTCATTTCAGGCTCTTCAGGTAATCCTGCAACCATCTGCAAAGGTATGACATTGCAGCAACGAAAGATATACATTTTTTTCTGCATCTACTCCCGCAGTTGCCATTTCCTATCAACAAATATTTCATGAGGCCTGTACTTATCCTTATACATCATCGCCGGAACACCTTTGATATAATACCCCAGATAAAGATACTCAATCTCAAAATCAAGACACATCTTCACGAGAGTCATAATGTTAAAAGTGCCGAGACTTCGCGCACCTTCATCCGGATCGAAATAAAAATAGACGGCATTCATCCAGTTTTCCCCAAGATCAATGATCGACCCGCCCACCAGCCTGTCACCGATACGGAAATCTACTCTTGCCGAATCAATAATGGAATTGCAGAAAAAACCGCCATAATATCCTTCGGCAGTATTGTACTCCTGCGGATATCTGGCTCCAAGAAACCGACCGCAGAGCTCCAGGTGTTCCGGCTCCATTACGACCCTGCTGATACTGACATCTATATCTTTGTTTTTCTTCACCGCACGTCGCTGATTGCGACTTGGCCGAAATGTTCTGGGCCGAAGACGAATCGGGATGCAGGCAGAGCACTCCCTGCAGTGCATCGCATACAGACAGTTGCCGTTTCGCCTGTACCCTGCGGCCAAAAACAATTCCGCAGCTCTATCAGTCAGAGGCCCGAACATGGCCTGATAAAAACAGGCCACATACGGCATCCCGTAAGGGCAGTCTGTATTGAGTTCTACAAAATACCTGTCCACCCTGTTCTGAAGAGCTGCAAACTCCGCTGCACACGTCTGATCATAATCAGTGGTCACAATTCCTCTCTGTCCTCATATTTGCGACAGCAAAAAGTATCACTCATCGTTTAAACCAGTCCTTGATCAAGCATTGCATTCACCACCTTGGTGAAACCGGCAATGTTTGCCCCAACCAGGTAATTCTGTCCCGCACCATATTCAGAAGAAGCGTCAAGGCAGGTCTTGTGGATTGATTTCATAATCTGCTTCAACCGGGCATCGACCTCTTCCCTCGGCCAGGAAAGTCGCATAGAATTCTGTGCCATCTCGAGACCGGAGACAGCAACACCCCCGGCGTTTGACGCTTTGCCCGGCGCATAGAGCAAACCACTGTCCAGCATGATTTCAACCGCTTCAGGAGTGCACGGCATATTGGCCCCCTCACTGACCAGCGTTACTCCAGCCTCAACAATATTACTAGCATCCTTTTTATTGATTTCGTTCTGGGTAGCACACGGCATAACGCAGTCAGCTTTATGTGCCCAGAGAGGGTTATGTTCCAACGCCGGATCAATAGGAAAATACACGGCATCCGGATACTGTTGAACATATTCATTAATACGCCCGCGACGCACATTTTTCAACTGTTTAACAAATTCGAGTTTCTCCTGATCAACACCCTGTTCATCATAAATATAGCCTGACGAATCGGACAGCGTTACGACTCTGCCGCCCATCTGCACTATTTTTTCAGTAGTGAACTGCGCCACATTGCCGGAACCAGACACCAGGCAGACTTTTCCCTCCATGGTTTCCCGACGTGTTGACAACATCTCTGCTGCAAAATACACAGTACCGTAACCTGTTGCTTCAGGACGAATCAGGCTTCCACCCCAATTAAGACTCTTGCCGGTCAGAACCCCGGTAAACTCATTACTCAATTTTTTGTACATGCCGAATAGGTAACCTATCTCACGAGCTCCAACACCAATGTCACCAGCCGGCACATCAGTATTAGGACCTATGTGCCTGTACAACTCGGCCATAAATGACTGACAGAATCGCATCACTTCAGCATCCGACCGGCCTTTCGGGTTGAAATCCGACCCACCTTTACCGCCGCCCATGGAGAGTGTCGTCAATGAATTTTTGAACACCTGCTCAAATGCGAGAAATTTTATAATGCCCAGATTCACAGAAGGATGGAACCGCAATCCGCCTTTGTAGGGTCCGAGTGCGCTGTTCATTTCAACACGAAAGCCACGATTCACGTGAACCTGCCCCTCATCATCCATCCACGGCACACGAAACATTATTACCCTTTCAGGTTCCGTAATCCGTTTGAGTACTGCCTGTTGCCGGTATTCCATATTTCGGTCGAGTACCGGCTTTACAGTTTCTACAACTTCCTGAACCGCCTGATGGAACTCACGCTGCTCCGGGTCACGTTCTTTTACCAGACTCATTATCTGTTCCATGCATTACTCCCGGGTTTCATGTATATTTTTGATTATAGATCCTGAGACCTTCAACTGTACAGGCTGCCTGCTCAGCATCTTCTCCCGACAACAGACAGCTTTCAGATTTTTTACCATCGCATTTCATTACCAATGGCGTATTCAGTCGAACATGTCGTACGTATTTGTACTGCTGAAGTTCAGGTTGTTCCCGAAGCCATTTCCAGTCAAAAAAATCGTTCTCACGATTGTGTTCCTGCACCTCGCCAGCCTCCTCGGTAACAGTGAGATACGGAATACCCAGTGAAGTAATATTCTGAAAAAAATGTGAGCCCTGAGAGGGATCTACCCTCAGTGCTTTATTGCGCAACTCGATCATTGCTCCAACGCCGGAGATATCACTCCACTGCACGGGAATACCCAGCCAGGGGTCAGCAGAACCCCAACGCCCCGGCCCCACCAGCAGATACGGTTTGCCGTCACTGACCAGTTTCCTGTTTAAGGCTCCGATCTCAGCAGCAATAGCTCGTGTTGCTGCCGGATTAAAACTTTCTGGACTCACATAGACAATATCCGCCATCGAGTTAAAATTCCCGTGACCCAGCGACTGACTGGAAAAGCAAAAAGACTGACTCACCTCATGGTCGCAGATCTGTACGTCTGCACGTTCTCCCCCTGTCACCATCGGCCGTATCTGTAAAAAATAAAAGGTACTTTTTTCAATATCCTTATCTAAAGCCACGGCAAATTCAATCTCGATTTCACACCCCATTCCATTTCGTCCAAGACGAAGCAGCTCAGATAAAATTTCAGCAAGCGGATAGCTGGTATACTTCAAGACCTGCGAAAATGTCATAATTTTCAGACCGGGCAGGTTTGCATCCCGAATCCTATGTTCATCAGCTATATACGTCGACGACAGCATCTGCACCGGCAGTTCCTGCTCGGCATCCTGAACCATCCGTTTTACGAGGTTTGAACTTTGCCGCTGCACACAACTGTTACTGAACATGTCGATAGCGTAAAAATACCGCTGACAATTTTCAAGAATATCCTCCACTGAAGAAAACTGCAGTAGTCGTTTCGGATGAGACGGTGAAAAACGTAATGATTTTTCCCCCTCAACCACTGTCTTACCGATACCAAGGGCCACATGGGCTATCCCCTCATCAGCTTTCATGCCCATTACAGGATAATAGTTATGCGACTGCGCGACACCCGCCATCGATGGATACCAGAAGCCATCATACTCGCTGCCAACTACCTGCTGAATGATTATGGCCATTGAGTCATCCATTCCCTGATTCGACGCCCGTGAAAACGCACGGGGGCTTTCAAACCAGGTTGATGCATAGACCAGTTTCACCGCACTTTCGAGCTGACTGAGGCGTTCACGAAAATCAGGATGGTTGTTGGCTAGAAAATAGGTAGAGTAAAGACCAGCATATGGCTTGAACTGAGCATCTTCCAACAGGCTTGAGGAACGTATGGAGATGGGTTTCGTACATTTTTTCAAAAAGCCTGCAAGTTCTTTGCGCAACCATGACGGTAGCGTGGCATCCAGAAAAATGTCCGCCACCATCTCGTCTGCCATGTTTTCCTGGTAGAAAAAATTATTTTCCGCCACAAAGGCATCAAAACCATCAGCCGTAATCACACAGGTTTTAGGAATTGTAACGGAATATTTACTCAGCACAGAACCTTCTGAATAGGCACCCTGCATGCAGGCCCACATAAACGCCAGTCCACGAGCCTTACCCCCCATTGACCCACTGCCAATTTTCACAAAATCCATGATATCCGGGTCATAATTACTATGATTGAATTTGACCACAACACCCTGCTGACGAAGCTTGCGCAATGAATGAACCTTGAAGATGAGATCTTCGCGCATATCCGAAAGGTTTTTGATATTGGAGATATAGTCACTGTGCAACCTCCTGGCCAAAGCTACCTCAGCCCGAGCCATAACCCAGTTAGAAAAATGATTTCTCTTGGCGTGATATTCTAAAGAATCATCGGGAATCACCCTCAGTTGCTGTTCGAATTCATAGAGATTTGAGGCATGCCCAATGGCGGTTTCATCCGGCAAACGAAAGACAAAGTCGCCAAAACCGAGATAGTTAAGAAAGAAATCATGCATTTCATCAAGAAGAACCGGAGAATTCTTATCGATGAAAATTGCAGGTAATTTTTCAGCCATCTCTTTGTTTGCTGGCTCCGATGAGACCATCAGCAGCGGCAGGTCAGGAATTTCACTGCGGACGTGCTGCAAAAAAGAGTAGCCCGCGTGTGCATCAATCTGACCGTCCTTTCGATATCTGGCATCAGAAATTATACCAAAGACGTAAGGCTTATACCGCTCATAGAGTCGCATTGCCTCTTCGTAACTGGTTGCCATCAGGATACGGGGCCGTGCACGCATCCTGAGCAGCCTGTGCCGCTCATTTAGACTCTCATCGAGAACAGACTGAGTCTGGCGTACCACTTCATGATAAATGAGTGGTAGGAAAATTGAACGGTAGACTGGCGAATCCTCAACATAAATGATGACCCTGACCATGGCACGGGAGATATCCTCATCGACATTGCGGTGATCTTCAACATTTTTGATAATCGCCAGCAACAGGTCCGCTTCGCAACACCAGAGAAAAATTTTGTCCACTCCGTGCGAATCAAGCTTGTCTGCAAAAGTTGAACGGATATTGTGGGCGACCAGGATAACTGGAATGTCCGGCCTGATTTTTTTAATCTCACTTCCCAGCTCAAAACCGTCCATACTGCCCAGATAGGGCATGGTCATGACCATGTCGAAGGGCTTGCGCCTCAGAATTTCCAGCGCCTCTTCAGCAGTTGAGACCCTTGTAATTCTGGGGGCTTTACTAAGATTAAGGCCATGATACTCATTAATGAGACGAGTGGCCAGACTGCCATCTTCTTCCATAATGAAAGCATCATAGAGACTTGATACCAGAAGGATCTCCTGTACCTTGAATGGCATCAGCTCATGAAAAATCTTAAAATGCGGATCAAAGTCGGAAACAATCCTGCCGGAGTCGATAAGCATATATTCCCTCGCAACCACATACCAGATTAGTTCTGGTGGACTCCTCTTCTACCTGGAAGATGTCAATATTACGGCGCCTTTAAAAATTCTGCCGTAATACTACACCATCACTCGGCACCAATACTCAACCACGTTACGTGTTATCTACGCCCTGCACTCATTATGACATTTGCACAACATTGCAGCTTACACCGTTATACCTCTAATGGTATTATTTAGCAGACTATTCCTATATGCAAGCTATTCATACTTCACCACCTGCAACAATATAGAGCAGGGGTGCATATGATGTGATCAGCAGAAAAATCAGAAGAAGTGCAAGGCTCATAGGTAGAGCAACGGCTTGGAAAGCCGATACCGGTGTAGCAAGACCGGCATATCGACGCACCAGAGCAGCTATCCCGCAACCGGTGCCGAGAAACGTCGCTGAGAAAAGACTCAGGTAGATGGGATAACCAACATACCCGTATTCATATTGCAGGATATCAAAAGGACAGCGATGTGAAGGCATTGCGTAAATATATGAGGAAAAGAATATGGTAATCGCCCATATCGACACAGGGAAAAAAATTACCCAGCCCCATGCATAGAGTCCACATAATATTGATCTGAATCTCTTGTTATACTTCTGTAATTGCCGATAAAAAAGCAAGCCCGTAAGGAGCAGAAATATTGCCAATGCATAAAAAAGTGTCAGCAGAAACGGTGTTGAATACGGGTCCAGCAGGTTAAAACCATTTCCGGTATCAGGTTTAAAAACCACCCCGCAGCAAGATGTAATGACATCTGGCTCAAGCAGAAACAGATAGGCGGACTGTAACGCCCCGTCGACAGCCAGAAGAGGGACCAACAGCAGCAGATACCAGTATTTCACACGTACCAGCGGATATGCTTCAGACTGAAGATCCAGTCTATGCAGAAGCAACCAGAAACCGCAAAAGAAGACCATGACGATTTTGACGAGTAAAGCGGGAATCCCGTAGTCATTAGCCAAAAATGCACCTGTAGCACACATGGCTCCCACCAGCAACGACGAAAAAGTGTCCGCCGCAATCACCAGCAGCAGCAACGACAGTAGCTGGAAGAACAGACCATATTGTATAAGAGCCGAAGTAAGCCAGATCTCACTCTCCAGCCGGATCTGAAGCGGAGTATCGGAACCGTGATCCCAGTACATCAAAACCCGCACCCCACAGAGTACAGCAAGAAGCCCAAGAAAGAGCGTTCCCAGGGAACAGACACTGAGAGCTATGGACCAACCGTGAAACATCATGTCAAGGCATACCCGGCGGTTCCGGTCAAAATTTTACCATCGGCGACATCGACAATCCTGTCTATCGCCGGGTGACTGTACACTCGCGGATCATGTGAAGTGAAGACAATGGTTTTACCCTGCTCTTTCAGATCTGTCATGGTTTCCATAAATTGGCTGGCCAACACAGAATCAAGATGAGCTGTCGGCTCATCTGCAAGAATAATCGGTGGGTTCTGAATCAAAGCCCGGCAAATCGCTACCCGCTGTAACTCTCCTCCTGAAATTTTACCGGCCGGGAACTGACTGCGGTGGGCAATACCTAGTTTTTTTAGAAAAGGTTCAGCCATACGCTTTCGTTCACGTGGTGAAATACCTGTCGGATATAGTGGCAGCGTGATATTTTCCAGAACTGTCAGCTCAGGAAGCACGTTGAAGTTCTGAAAGATAAAACCGATCATCTGTCGCCGATACAGACATAAAAAATGGTCTGGAAGCCGGGATATCTTCCTGCCATCAATAGCAGTCCGGCCGCTGGTAGGTGGAAAAACGCAACCGATAATCGAAAGGATAGTGGTTTTCCCTGATCCGGATGGTCCACGCAGACAAACCATTGAGCCCTTGCTGATTGTCAGGTTTATATCGCGCAGAGCATGCACCTCATTGGGCTCACCCTGATTATATATTTTATCAACAGCCGTGAGTTCAATCAGCATATCATACCACCGTATCCGGGCGAACCATGGCGCTGTGCCAGGCAGGAACCACCGTAGCACACAAATATGGAAGTACCGAAACCGAAAAAATCAACAGGAGATCCTGAACTGCAAACGAAGGTACAACATCTATCTGAGGTCGTAAAACCGACCAGCCCAGCAATAACGGCTGAAACAGTACACCATGCCACCAGACAATATGCAGCCAGGCCAGCGAATATCCGAAAATAAGTGCGAAAATAGAAACAACCCCCGATTCCCAGAAACGAATCGCCATCACATCACTCGTCTGCCAGCCGAGAATTTTCAGAATACCCACCTCCTTCAGATCCTCTTTTGAAAGCCCGGAAGCTTTGTCATACGCCAGGATCACAAAAGCCACAAGAGAGCTGAGCAGACATATTCCCCCAAAACCGCTGCGCCAACTGAAAACAACCGAGTACGTCTTCATAATCTGGTTACGGGTAATCACCCTCGAACCGGGAATCTGTTCCGAGATTTTAGCAGCGATAGTATCAATCTCCCGAGGGTTGGCCACAGAGACCATCAGATCCGTAACTTGTGATTCAGCTAGTGCAAACAGACTGCGCGCATCAGCAAGAGATATCAGCATCATGTCCGCTGTGACCAGTGCAGTTGCACTATCAAAAATACCACTGGTCACAAAAGACATCAGCGTCAGATCGGGCCGAAACAGAGAAAAACTTTGACGTCCTCCCAGATTCAGACTGGTACGAACCGACTCGCTTAAAACCACATCACCGGTATTGCCACCAGTCGGAAATCTACCTGAAGCCAGGGGAGGCAAAAGGTCATGCTGTGGTTCCTGCAGGTTGAGTCCGATAACTGTGTAATTGGCCCCATTACTTTCGTCGAAATAATACCCCCAGATCCGTGGCATAATACTGGTAACACCGAAAAGATCCTGAAGCCCCGAAATAACAGAGAGGTCAAGTGAGGTCTGACGTCCTGCAGACATTTGTTGCACGGTAATATCCGGTGCATCCTGCAGTATCTCTGCAGCCGTTTCTGTAAGCCCCCGTGTCATGAGCTGAAACGAAGAAAAAAGAAAAATAACCGTGCTGAACACAGTAAAGATTCCGAGATTTTTCATTCTTCTGCGGTAGAGCGAGGCAAGTGCGTAATCGAGCACATTGAGTTGTCGCTGGAAAGATGTAATAACGTTCATTTAGCGTAATGGCTGAAAAAAGGAACCAGAAGGAAAATGTTCCAGAGCACCGGGATGGTCCATAAACGGCACTACCGGATCACTTACCGCCGGGTGGCGGGTATAGCGGGCTTCTGTGGAAATAGCCAGATCAGAAAGCCCAAGCGAGCTTACAACTTTCATTATCTGTAATTTTTCCGCGTCATGTACAAGCCGCTGCTGTCGGAGCTGAAGAACGAGCAGTCCATCACCGACAACAGCCAGAAACAGCACTATAGCGAGATAATAACAAGGCCTCATCAGTTACTGCTTCATTTGACCTTTCATCTTGTGCCCTTTTCGCATACTCTGCACAAGATCAGGAGTAATGTCATCTAATACAAGAATCATTTTTCCGTGATGGTCCTTGATAAAATTATCAGCTGCCTCACGGGTTTCAAATGGCACGAATTCATGACCCATCGGCCCATAAACATCACTGCCGGTAACATAAAAAGCCAAACGACCATCAATCCATTTCTGGCTGTAATAATCCTTGACCACTATATCGACCACAGTAGTTTCCCCTGCTCCATACTCGGCCGGAGCAAAGTAATAAACCAACATATCTTTTGGCCCGTCAAACATGGATACTTTACCGTCAGACATTCTCACCTGAGCAACCCAGTCAGGATATTTCGCGACAAACATCCCGCAGACCGGGCACCTATCGCTCTCTGTAATTGTTGAAAACACAGCAGATTCGACTGCCAGAACATTTCCCTGCCATACAAGTCCTGCGCACATCAGAAATACAACGCGTAACAGTTTCATACATCCTCCAAAATGATAACCTTGATTTCAACCACCTCTTTGGTCAATGCAGATATGCTCCAAGCAACTCTGTAAATTCAGCCTCTCCGACTCCTCCGAAAATATTGGCGAGAATCTGCCTGTCCGGACCGATCATAAACGTCTGCGGGTACACTTTGACATTATAAAGATCTGCAAGTTTGGCATCATTATCCATAACTACGGGAAAAGGCACTTCCAGAAGCTCTATAAAGTCCTTAACAGCTTTTATATTTTCATAAAAACTACTTATGTATACAACAGTTAAACCTCTATCCTTATACTTCTCAAAATAACTGTTAAAAATAGGCGTATCCGCTTTGCAGAATCTGCAATTGGTCTCCATAAATCTCACCACCACAGGTTTACCGGCAAGACTTGAAAGTACAATGACATTGCCATCAATATCCCGCGCAGCAAAATCAGGAGCCATATCACCGGTCATCAATGGCCCGCCTTTACGCTCCTGCTGGCAGCCACTAAGTAGAAATACGCCTGAAAAAAGTAGCAGTACAGCTACAATGATCTTTATCTCTTTAATCTTACATTTCATAAAGCACATTTTCCGGAGCACCCTCCTGGGCCGAATAAAAACAATCACCACGCACTGAACCAAAGCCCGACCGATTGACCTGTCTTCCTTACTCTCGCAAACAGTTGTGCAGGATGTGCATTCATGGTAGATTGTAACGTTGAAAATAACAGTATTCCGTTTGGATGCCAGAAGTATACACTTTGACAAACGAATTCTTAAGGGTTTTCTGCTAGATATACCACTCTGTATACACACCCCTGAAAGATTATCGATCCCACTCCGGCTCAATGCGCATGAAGCGCAGCAGACTATACCAGATGTCTGTTTTGCCTGAACCACACCCGATAACGTTGCAGTTCAGTCACATGTCCTAACTTCTGCTGTATCACAAGCACAGTGCATTTCTTGCCAGAAGCTGTACAGACAACAAACATATGTACTAAGGCAAGTGAGGAGAAACATGGAAAACAGAGATTTTTTTGACATCAGGAAACGACTGGGTAAGACCCAGAAAGAACTTGCCGCCCTGCTGGGCACGTCACTTAAGGCGGTCAGCAGTTACGAGCAAGGTTGGCGAGGAATCCCAACACATGTGGAACGACAACTTCTTTTTCTGCTTTCTCAGAAAATTCGCCAGCGAACTCCATTGAAGAACTGCTGGGAAACCAAAAAATGTCCGGAGAAGAAAAGGAAGCGTTGTCCGGCCTGGGAGTTTGATACTGGCCAGTTATGCTGGTTTATAAACGGCACTATTTGCGATTCAACGACCAAAACAAGCTGGGAAGAAAAGATAACCGTCTGCAAGGAATGCGAAGTTATGAAAGGACTCAGCTAACTTCACTACATTATACACTCTGCTGAAATCATCAGACTCATTGTAACTACTGAAGGAAATTTTCCTCGTTATTACAGGAATTCCGTCTCATATTCTCATCACGCACCTAGTTTACATGAAACTGCAGGCTATCTGAAAATGGTCAAAAATAACTGTTCCATTCTATTAAAAGGCCTTTTCAAGAGCAGTAACGATATCTTCAACCGGCCCAAGCTTATTTAGAACAGCCAGAGCTCCAACGTCCTTCG
>JBFHGS010000136.1:0-13677 GCA_041582995.1 Desulfopila sp.
AGGAGGTTCTTTTATATCCACCGACAAACCGGCATCCTGATAATACTGAGCTGCACTTATCGTTGATTTTCCCATAACAGTTCGCTTCTTCTCGATATATACCGAACCATATGGTGCTGCTATCAGCTCAAATGGCCCGACAAAAAGTGCTGCGTGTTCTATGCTCAACGTATTCTGATCTGTCTTCTTCAAGGTGTTTTTCATTTGCCTTGCAAATGTGACACAATCGGGAGCCACCTGACCTAACACCTGTTCAAGTTTTTCGCCTAACGCCTCCTCAATAAACAGCTGTTTGTCCGGCTCATAAAAACAGGCTGCCAGGAGTTTAAAGCAGTCACCACGTCCTGATACATTATCAGCATCTTTCATTATCTCGTGTTTTCCTCAAAAAAAACATGCGCTCCCACGTAGAAATGGAAACGCATGTGTTATGAAACTGTTAATTAACGAGACCCATACTCTCGAATGTAATATACATTCGGTGACGTTCCTTCGTCCTCTTTCAAAACAAATCCTTTATGCTTTCGAAGGAGTTTATAAACTTCACTCTCCGGATCATGTATATCGCCAACAATTCGCGCTCCTGAAGGGCAGGAAACCACACAATATGGTTGTTTATCGACCTTCAGTCGGTGATCACAAAATGTGCATTTTTCTACAATATTGTCTCTCCTGAGAGATTCATAGTCCGGGTGTTGATAGAGTGTTGCATGGGGAGGAGTTACGCCTGCACGTTCTGCCATCTCAGCACCAGTTGAAGAGCAACCCTTTATCAATGCAGTTGTATTTGTGTAATAGGGATGCGTCGGCTCCCCTTCTTCGTTATAGCTGATTACACTGTATTCTCCCGCAGAACCATCCTTTGCAACTTCTTCCATACTATATGGACAAGCCTCCTGACAGGCACGGCACCCGATACAGCGCTCGTCGTTATGCATGGTGATGCCTTCAGGTGTTTTAAACATTGCTTTGGGTTCAACCGGACATGCCTCAACACAGGGAGCATCACTACAATGATTACACAGTACCGGCAGTGTTCTATAGGTCGTGTTCGGGAAAGTTCCCTTAGTTTCATGAATGAAATCTGCCCAGTTGTGTGTCTGCCCCCCCTTGCGCAGGGCTGTGTTATTTTCTGTTTTGCAAGCAAGAGCACAGGCGCCGCAACCAACACATTTCTGTAAATCTATAACCATCGCATATTGTGTCATTATTCTGGCCTCCTGTTATTTATATTTTCTCGACACGTACCGCTGCATGACCGCCATTTCGGGCATTTGAACCGGAAAGCCGCTCCAATTCCCACGGGATGATGGAGTTGTTATTGACCCCTCGAGGGCTGGCTTTAGCAAAGTCCTCAGTAGCTGTCCTGCCGTAAGCCCAATGCCCCTGGCCGAAAGATTTACTGACGGTTCCCGGACGCACACCCTCCCATACCCGGGCAATACATTCACCACTGGCGGCAACCGAGGTGAGGAGAACTTTATCACCATCCTGTATGCCATATTTCTGAGCATCGACTGGATTTATACGAAGGGTATCCTGCCCGCCTACATCTCCAGGATCTACATGCTTAAACTCATAATACCAGGGACAGTTGGCACTACGACCTTCCGTATTGAGTCTGGATTTATAATCTATGAAAACGAGTGGGTATTCTTCTTTACTACCATGACGAAGAGGAGGTTCATAATGCGGCACAAAAGCAAGCTCACCTTTAGCTGTATAATTTGCTTTTTCAAGAACGGTATCAACATCTACCTTATGTTTTTCAGCATGCGCTGTGAGCGCTTCTTTAAGAGTTTCACTGTAGAATTCAAACTTCTTGCTGACCGTCTTAAAATTCCCCCCCCAATGTGATTTATACGTATACGGGTCAGAGTTCCACATTCCTCGTTTAAGCATATCAGCCCAGCCATTGATTGTATCGCCGTGAGTATCCTTTTTGCCGTCCCACAAAGGCTGAGTATAGTACTTCAATGCAAACTCGGTGAACTCTTTGCTATTAGCAGCTTTCTTACCGGTCTCAGGATCGGAATACATTTCTATCAGACAATCATACAGATTGCTGAACCCCCGGTCTTTCAGCTTTTCAGCAATTAAGAACGGGAATTCTGTCTCATCAACAATCACATCCCAGACAGGATCAACCACCGGTTGCAACAATGAACATGTTGAGTAACGATTGGCTTTGGTTTTTATAAATCCGAATCGCTCATATTTATTTACTGTGCACGGCAGAACGATATCTGCAAAAGCTGTAAACTCTGAGGCATTAGTCGTCAGATGAACAGTGAAAGGAACACTCGCCAGAGCCTTCTCCCAGCGATCAGTACCGTTACAGGAGAACACGAAATTGTTCATATAACCAACCAGCACTTTGATATCATATGGGTCTTTATTTAAGATACCGGTTGCCGCGTTGTTGGTTGAAACTCCACCACCTGATTTACCACTCGCAATTACCGGAAGTTCAAGGCGTCCGCGCTGGTCGATCTTTTCAAGTTTCGATTGTTTTTTTGCCAGATCATCCTGATACTTTTCCAGGATATCCTTATTCAGGCTGTTAACCGGTATTTTAGCGGTTTGTAGTGACCCGCCCTCATTATCAATACCACCGACCAAACCACCAAGTGCATGAACTGCCATGGCTGAGTAACCGCCTCTCGCTTGCATTGCAGCCCCGGGTCCCATCCAGACACAGACGTTGGGAGCAGCCTTGGACATCCCTCGTGCTACACGGATAATCTGATCTTCAGCAACACCACAGAATTCTGCAGCTTTAGCTGGCGTCATATCTTTTACAGCTATATTCCACCATTTAACGACACCATGAGTCTCTTTCTCTTCAAAATCCTTCTCAGAAGCCAGCATGCCCGGTTTAAATTTATTAACACCATCCTTAAAGTCCCCGACAAACTCTTTATACCAAAGTCCTTCCGAGAGAATCACATGAGCTATAGCAAGCGCCAGGGCACCGTCAGATCCAGGGATGAGCGGCAGCCATTCATTTGCTTTTGCAGCGCTGGTAGTAAGACGAGGGTCTACAGCTGCAACTGTTGCACGATCTAGAGCATCCCCAAGTCTTTGAATAGCTGCCGGAACCATACGATTACTGGCAACAGGGTCACACCCCCAGATCAGAATATACCTGGCATTATCTAAATCATAATCCCGATAGTCCCAATACCCTTCGGTGTAATATGAACCGAATTTTTCAGCTTCAGCACAGGTGGAGCTATGCGAGATATTATTTGGAGATCCGAAAACCTTAGGCATCACGTCATAAATTATATCGCGCAAATAGGTATACCTGCCTCGCATAAGACAATATTTTTCAGGTTCTCCGGCATTACGGAGATCCATCATTTTATCTGCAATGGTATTGAGTGCTTCCTCCCAACTGATCGGCACAAATTGAGGATCGACTCCGCGACCTTTTTCAGGATTCATGCGCTTCATCGGCACTTTTAGTCTGTCGGGATCATACAGTTGCTGCAGAGAGAGATGGCCACGGGGACAAACGGTCCCTTCATTCTGTTTTGAATAGCGGTTCCCTCGTACCTTGACTGCCCTGCCATCCTGTACAAAGACTTCAACAGGGCACCATGTGGTACAGCCCTGACACGTAGAAGCTTTCCATTCTCCTGGCAATTCACCAATTTTAGCCTGGATGTTTCCTGATGCCAGAGCATTCATGTTCAGATCTTTATCTCCAGTACAGCCAATCAGTGCGGCCGACGTCCCGGCTACTGCTGATAATTTCAAGAAGTCCCTTCTCTTTATCTTCATGTACAGTGCCTCAGTATGATAGGAATGAAAGATTGTCAGGAGCCTGTCGGGTTATGCCCTTCTTGCTGAGCCTACGTTACCTGCATAGATCGTATTTTCTGAAAATCAATGCTCGAAGGTAAGCGAATACTCTGATATCAAATACATTCCCGATCCAGATGTTATAAAAATGCCTTGATCTGTTAAAAAACAGCTATAACCCGACAGACTCCTGGATAGCTATTATCCTTGCATTCTATCACAACATCATCACACAAGTAAAACTAAGCACATGATCGTTTAGAGATGGGAGGGTTGTGAGCAGTCATATTACTCGAATGTTACTCTCAACCCCGACAAGGACGGATAACAACGTGGTTTTGGCGTTGAATTGCCGTCACGGATTTCTTCAGGTCAAACCGGAAAAGTAATCCCTTCACGAAATTTCCCTTGCCAAGAATGCACAGATCTCTCAAATGAGTCCAGAAGGATTCTGTTGAGATCAAACAGGATGGTTAAAAAAGGTAGGCAAGATGTCTACTTGACTCTTATCAATTTACAGGGTGGCGTCAGTTCGCTGCAAACTCACACAGCCCCAGCAAGCTACGCATAACATTACAATATAATTGACTTTTTACTAAACATACGCTATCATTTCCGTTTTCAGAAAGAGTACACTCGTCAAGTCAAAAATTATCTACTATTTTCGTGTAGTAGCCACATTTGCATAAAAATTTATGATTTAATCTCTATAGGAGCAATTATGTTTTCTAAAGAATTTTTTCTCGCACTATTTGTTTTATTATTCGTCACCGGATGTGCTTCATCACCAGCCACCTGGCAACAAAGTGGAGTTTCTCCTTACGATATGCAAAGTGCATTATCAGAATGTAAGTATCAGATCGGGTTAAAAGATGTATCATCATCCAAAGAGAAACAATTAGTCGCGTATTGCATGGAGTCCAAAGGCTACCGCTGGATGCATTAACACGCTTTTCGTTTTGCCAGCATCTTCATGCAAGCCAGGCATTGGCCTGTCCTTTTGTCCTTTAAGCAATGACATAAAGGAATCAAATCTCGTTCACATCATCTCGACCAGTAGAATTTAAAAAGGCCCATAACTCGTCAAGAGTAATGGGCCTTTTTTATGTATATCTATCTGTTTTGTTATCGCGAATTTGAGCCGGAACCTCTGCTGTTATAATGCGAGGCCTTTCCGTCCCCCGTTTCTTCGAGCCGCAAAAATGAAAACATCCAGACTTTTTTTAAATATCTTCTGAAAATCAAACTCGCTCATTAAGCTCCAGTCATAATCGCTGGCCGCACAACTTTCGGCAAGTTGCAGTAACAGGTGTTCCCAAAGCTTTTTACGGAAAACCATCAATCCTGCAAAATCTCCATCCACCGCCGGATAAAATATCCCCTCTATACCGGCTTTAAGAAGAAGTTCATAATTACCGAAAGCATATGCCTTATGTACGCTCTCATAGTCAAGCGTTGGCTGCAGTGCATCCTTCGACGACAAAAGAACCATTTGTTGCTGGAGCTCCCAGCTAAAGGGCTCTGCACAGAACAGTTTTTCTGCTGATTCAGGGTTTGATGTTGAAAATAGCGGATAGTCCGGCTTACGCGTCAACCAGGAAGGCTTCTGCCCCCGCAATATGCGGCAGGCCCCCTTGTCAATTGCCTGCCAGTCTTCTGCTCGTTCTTCACTTGCCACCGACGGATAAAAAAACGTCAACTGTCCACAACTGCACAGGACCTGGCTGAGCAATGTAATTACCGAAGGAGGAACATGTGCATCTATCCGGTTATTGTCCGTCATCCAACCCAATAGACCTGTATAAAAATCTGCACTATAAGGTGGTCGTAACTGCCAAAAATCATTTTGCGGCTCAACCGTAAATCGCAGGCCCCGATACTTTACGGCATCAGCAAAGCAAACAGTGTCATTCAGCATATTTCATCCAACCCCTTTGTTACTGTTAATATCTCGAAAATCCTCTTATCAGACATATTCCCAGATAACAGTATACGTTGATCGGTTCCTCGAAGCCTCCTCGACCCGACCATTTAAATTCCAACAGGCCCATAACTCGCCTTGAGTTATGGGCCTGTAATGTAAATTGGCTTTGATGTTTAATGTCACAATGGGCTGGACAGAACAACTATAACTGACACCGTGGTTGTAAGCACTACACACAGTAGGCTGAGATTTATTATCAACTGATTTTTGGCAAATTCTTCAAAATCTTTCGTGCTCATGCCACCTCCGCAGGTTGGTTTATTACATAATACAGACCGGTCCGGCTGCTCTTTGATAAGCGGAGTAACATGCTCGCTAATCTCGTACACAGTATTCTCCATTTTTTCTCTGCCATTGATAATCCAGGCCAGATAGTGTTATCAGCTGATGGTGCGGAAAAAATGTTTTTCATAACAACCAGTAGCAGCATATCGTTCTTCGCTGACCTGTTTGATTTTGGCAACAGACGTACATATTTTGCACACAGTGCAAATTTTTTCCCAATTTCCGGTGCCCATGTGCTAGCTGCACCTCTTTTGATATTTTCCAAATTTTGTACCTTGTAAAACTTCATTCATAATCCTTAAGTAGCCTAAAAATTTTGCAAAAGCCGCTGGAGATTGAAAGCACGCATGTCTCTGTTTACAGTAAATCAGCATGATCACGCGATTACTGTTCGCTCCAGAGATGCAAAATTTTTCTATTGCAGCCCTATTAAGCAATCTCTGTGCCATTAATTAAATGCTGCCGGGCAGCCTGGAGGGAAATTTTAACTGAATGTGTCAGGCATATTCCAAACAGCCATCCGGCACACTCGAATAGAATTTTCTGATCACCCCATAATGTCAGCTTGATCAGTTGAGGCGTAAGCAGTGAAGAGTGAGGCAAGAACTGCTGGGTAGATCGTCACAAAAAAAACCATGGAAAGTAATGCTACTCCCCATGGGTCGTATGGCTATACACTTATTATGACAATATAAAAATATTGGAGCTATTGCTGCAATCGTCGTTTAACCTTTCGGTACAGTTTTTCAGCCTGATAGGAACTACGCACAAACGGGCCTGCTGCAACACCTGCAAAGCCGCACGCTAGCGCCTCCTGCTCAAACTCTGCAAACTCCTCCGGGTCGACAAACCTTTCAACCGGCAGATGATTCTTTGAAGGCTGCAGATATTGTCCTAGCGTCAGGATATCACATCCCGATGCGAGCAGGTCATCCCAGACCTGAACCAGCTCTTCACGCGATTCACCAAGCCCGACCATAACACCCGATTTCGTCACCATCATCGGGTTGATCGCTTTTACCTGCTTTAACAACGCAAGCGAACGCTCATAGATGGCTTCAGGTCGCACCCTCGGGTAAAGCCCGGCAACTGTCTCTATATTGTGGTTCAGCACATCGGGAGCAGCGTCAATAATCGTTTGAAGCGCAATCCAGTTCCCCTGCAGATCAGGAATAAGCACCTCTATAAGAGTCTTTGGGCTGCGTTTACGCACAGCAGCAATCGTTTCAGCAAAGAGTGAAGCGCCACCATCTTCAAGATCATCACGTGTTACCGAGGTGATAACCGCATAGCGCAGCCCCAGGATTTCCACAGCTTCTGCCACCCGCTCCGGCTCTTGCGGATCCGGCAGGGTCAGCGGTTTATGTTCAACAGCGCAAAAGCGGCAGTTGCGGGTACAGCGTTCACCTAAGATCATGAACGTTGCAGTTCCCTCGGAATAGCATTCAAACTGATTAGGACACTGCGCCTCCTGACAGACCGTAGTCAGGTGGTTGTTTTTCAACAGTTGCCGCATCTTCTCGTATTCAGGACCTGTCGGCAGACTTCTTCTCAACCATCGTGGTTTGCCGACGCGTATATCTCCATGCTTACATCCAGCCATCAGTTGCGTACCTCACAGACGGGTAACTGCTCCCGCGATATTTCTGTAAATGAATATGGAAAGATTGCCTCGAGATGAGATCGAAGACGTGGCAGAATTTCTGAAATCTGTATATTCCTGGAAGTTTCGGCAGTCAGGGATGTCATCTGTACGCCGGTAAGACCGCACGGGTTAATCCAGCCGAAAGGTTCCAATGACAGGTTCACATTCAGGGCCAGCCCGTGAAAACTCACGCCGTGACGAATGGCAATACCGATACTGCCCAGTTTGTTATTGCCGACCCAGACACCGTGATTGCGCTCATCCCGACCGGCCTTCACACCGACATCGGCGGCAAGAGCAATCATCACGTCTTCGAGTTTTGCAACATACTCAGCGACAGATAGTTTCGCCTGTTTCAAGTGAATAATCGGATAAATAACCAGCTGCCCCGGACCATGATAGGTAATAACACCACCACGCTCAATCGGTACAATTGCGATTTTTTTCTCGGCCAGAAACGCTTCAGAAACCATCAGGAACTCCCGGCCGCCGCGACGGCCGAGAGTATAGACGCTGGGATGTTCAACCACCAGAAAAATATCATCGCTTTCTTTCTGTGTTCGGCGCTGATCTACAAGACTGGTTTGTATAGAATAGGCAACCTGATACTCCATGAGCCCCAGGTTGCAGATAGAAGCGTGCATACATCAACCGCAAAGACAGGGCTTACGAGCTGCCAACGTCTCATCGAGACGCTTGAGCTTGGTACGTACCGGTGCACTGTGCAGTAGTTCCGGGTTGGTTTTCGCCTCTTCGAGTATAAGCAGGATCGTCTCGATAAACTGATCGATGTCCTCTTTGCACTCGGTCTCGGTGGGTTCAATCATAATCGCACCGGGTACAACCAGCGGGAAGTATATCGTTGGCGGATGATAGCCATAATCGATAAGCCGTTTGGCAATATCAAGGGTACTGACCTTCAGTTCATGCTGTTTGGCGTCGGAAAAGACACACTCATGCATGCACGGCTGATCATATGGCAGGTGCAATGCCTTCCGTAATTTCTCTTTTATATAGTTGGCATTCAATACGGCCAGCTGACTGGCTTTTTTAAGATTGGCCGCGCCCATACTGAGAATGTAGCTATAGGCTCTTACCAGTACGCCGTAATTACCATGGTAACCGTGAACACGACCGATGGAATCAGGATTATTCCAGTCAAGACGATAGGTCTCACCCTCTTTCAGCACGTGCGGAACAGGCAGAAACTTTTTCAGCTTTTCTACAACACAGACAGGGCCGGCGCCTGGTCCGCCACCGCCATGAGGAGTCGAAAACGTTTTATGCAGGTTCAGATGCATAACATCCACCCCGCACTTGCTGATATCGACAATACCCATGATAGCGTTCATATTAGCGCCATCACCGTAGACAAGACCGCCTTTGGCATGCACGATCTCGGCAACTGCTCTGATATTACTTTCAAAAAGACCAAGGGTATTGGGATTCGTAACCATAATACCAGCGGTCTCTTCGTCCATCAGTGCCGCGACAGACTCGACATCGAGCACCCCATCAGCATTGGAAGCTACCGGAACCGGTTTATAGCCACAAAGGGCTGCGCTTGCCGGGTTGGTACCGTGAGCTGTATCCGGGATAAGAATCTTGGTACGCTTTGAGCCTTTGGAGCGATGATAGGCATCAAAAATCAGCATACCTGTCAGCTCACCCTGAGCACCGGCTGAAGGCTGCAGAGTGGCAGCCGGCATTCCGGTAATGGCCTGCAGATACTGTTGCAGGTCATACATTATTTTCAGCGTTCCCTGTACATACTCATCATCAAGCATCGGATGTGCAGCACCGATCGCCGGAGTGGCAGCCTGTTTCTCGTTGGTTTTGGGATTATACTTCATGGTACAGGAGCCAAGCGGGTACATTCCCGTATCGACGCCGAAATTCCACTGGGAAAGACGGGTGTAATGCCGAACGATATCCACCTCACTCAGATCCGGGAAATCAGGACCGGCCCCTTTCAGGGTGCTAACCATCTCAACCTGCGGAACATCAGCTGCAGGAATGCTCATGCCCTTACGGCCTTTTTTGCCTTTCTCCCAAAGGAGCGGCTCATTCATTATGAGTCCGGAAGTTCCTGGTACATTTTTCATCGCCTTACCTCCTGCACAACCGCATCAATATCCCCTTTGCCAACAGTTTCAGTAGCACAGAAGAGATAGCAGCCCTTATATTGCGGGTAATACCTGCCGACCTCGATACCCGCAACTATACCGTTATCAAACAACTGTTTATACACTGGTTTGAAATCAGAAGGGAACCTCACCAGAAACTCATTAAAGGTCGGGGAATCAAAAACGATTTCCGCCCCGGCCTTTCTAAGTTCGCTCTTTAAGTATTCAGCCTTACTATGATTCAACTGAGCCAATTCACGCAGGCCTGTTCCACCAAGAGTCGCCATGAACATACCTGCCATCATGGCGCAGATACCCTGATTCGAACAGATATTGGAAGTCGCCTTCTCGCGACGGATATGCTGCTCACGGGTGGCAAGTGTCAATACAAAACCACGCTTTCCGTCTTTATCTACGGTTTCGCCTACAAGGCGTCCGGGCATATTCCTGGTAAATTTGTCTTTGCAGGCAAACATTCCAAGACCGGGACCGCCAAATGATCTGGCAAGCCCCATACTCTGCCCTTCACCACAGACGATATCCGCTCCGCACTCACCCGGATTTTTTAATAGCCCGAATGCCAGAGGTTCAGTAAAGGACGTGACAAAAAGCGCTCCAGTCTCATGGATCTTTTCTCCTGCTGCCTGCAGATCTTCTATTACTCCAAGAAAGTTTGGCGATTGCAGAGCCACTGCAGCAAGATCGGAATACTCAGCCAGAGATGCCAGATCAGTGCGTCCGTCTTCACCAAGAGGCAACTCAACAATTTCAAAATCTGTCGCCTGCAGATACGTTCGCACCACCTGTCGATGATGGGGATGTATTCCCTTGGAGACTGCAACTTTTTTACATTTCTTATTGATCCTGAGGCCCATCAGCAATGCTTCAGCCAGAGCTGCACCACCATCATAAATTGAGGCATTTGCCACATCCATTCCCAGCAGTCGCGCGGTCAGGGTCTGGTATTCATATATTCCCTGCAATGTGCCCTGCGCCATCTCCGGCTGATAGGGGGTATAGGCGGTGAGAAACTCAGATCTGCTGGCCAGTGCTCTGATCATCTCCGGGATATAATGATGGTACGAACCTGCGCCAACCAGAACCTTATGCTGGGGCGTAACCCGCATACTTGCTCCGATCTGAGCCATATGCGCGTCGAGCTCCCACTCTGTCATTGACGGTGGCAGATCGATGTCTCCTTCCATCCGGCAATCATCAGGAATAGTGGAGAACAGATCATTTAAACTTTCTTTGCCGACCTCAGCCAGCATCTCAGCTATTTCTTCTTGTGTGTGGGGCAAGTATCTCATAGCCTGACCTTTTATCCCTTGAGGGTATCAAGATAATCCTGAGCGTTCAGCAGTGCATCGTACTCGTCATCGCCTGCAGGCTTAATTTCTACGATCCAGTTGGCATACGGATCTTCATTGATCAGTTCCGGTGAATCCTCAAGTGCTTCATTGATGGCAACTATTTCACCACCGATGGGCAGATAAAGTTCAGACACCGCTTTTACTGATTCAAGTGATCCAAATTCCTCACCCTTTTCAAAGGTATCACCGACTTCCGGAAATTCAACGAACACGATATCTCCAAGCTGATCCTGAGCGTAATCACTTACGCCGATCCTGATGGTATCTCCGACCTGTCTGGCCCACTCATGGTCATCGGTGTAACGAATATCTGCGGGCAGTATCAACTCACTTAACTCTTTCATGGCTATCCTCCTGGTTATATAGCGCTATAGCATCTCTTTCATAGGATTACGGGCAGTTCTTCCGGGCCGCACATCTTCCCTGATCTCAACTTTTATTTTCTTCTTCTTTCCATCAGTGAGAATAACCTCCGTTCCCGGAGCAAGCTTCTCACGCACCTGAACAAATCCGCAACTAAGTCCCTTAGCAGTAAAATCGGCAGGTCGCCCTTCCTGATTTCCGCCGCCTACAGAGTAAATTACGCCATCAACCCGACCAATAGCCATATCTGTGGCGCAGGTAAGGATACGACCGATACGGTTCCCCTCGGCATCAGCCACAAAGGTTTCATCACCGGCAACAATTTTGCGAGGGTCAAATCCTGCAAACGGCAGAGTAAAATCTCCTTTTCCAACCTGTGCAACAGCCTCACTACCTAAAAAGGTCTTGGTAAAGCCGCTCTGGTCGTCATTCCAGGCCAGAGCAAACGGCCAGGGATTATCGGCAAAGAGCCAGGGTCCTACATCCTGATGAGAAAGCGGCAACACGGCCCCTGCACGCAGAGAATCACGGGCGGCGAGGCCGCATGGCAGAACACCGAATTCTTTGCCCGCATCGAGCACAAGCTGCCAGAGTTTGGAAAAATGCTCTAAACTCACAAACATCTCAAAGCCGAATTCACCGGTATAGCCGGTACGCGAGAGCATGAGCGGTGTGCCATCGACAAGGGTTACCGGCACAGTGGCTTCGATATCACCAAACCCACCCTTGAAAGAGAAATACATTAACTTATCGAACACCTGCTCGGGATCGGCAAGTAATTTTTTCATGACTTTCGCGGAATCCGGCCCTTGAATATCCATTTTGCCGACCTGATCAGTCAAATCTGTAATCCGGGCCCCGAAGTCATCGTTAAATTCAGCCAACCGGGCTGCAACACCACCGCCCATTCCGGCGTTGACCACCACCATATAGCTCGTATCCGCCACTTGATAGACAATTGCGTCATCCAGTACTGTACCATCAGCATTTAAGTATACACCATAAACACAACGGCCGGCAGAAAGCGGTTTTCTGGCAAGCCCTACGCAATGATCCAGGTCTTTACTGAAACAGTATTGCAGCAGCCCCCGTGCTCCTTCACCGACTACAGTCAGCACCGCCATATGACTGGTATCAAAAATCCCAGCATTGCCGATTACAGCAAGATGCTCAGCTTTAACGCCGGATGTATACCAGAGCGGCATTTCATACTGCCCAAACGGCGACATATTTGCGCCGTTCTCAACATGCCACGAATACAGCGCTGTTCTTTTTAACTCTTCCATAGTGGCCCCTCACTTGCTAACTGACACAACGCTCCTTCAACACTTCTTCCGATCAGGACATGGGCATTGGCAGCTTCAGGTTAAAACTCTTGTAAACGACAAAGCTCTCCACTGATTGAACATTTTCAATAGTGGAAACTTCCTCGGTATAAAATCGTAACATGGTGAAGTCTTTGGTCAGCAGCACAGTCACAATCAGATCATACCTGCCCGTCACAACACAGACAGAGGTGACGCCTTTCAGCTTGCTGAACTCCTCACCCTTCTTGACCAGATCCATATCCTTGACCTTCACACCGACCAGAACTACCCCGAGATCAGGAATTGCTTCCGGATCTACCAGACCGGCTACATCAAGAACACCTTCATCCGTCAATTTGCGGACACGGGTACGAACCGTGCCTTCAGAAACACTCAGTGAGTCAGCTATTTTTTTAAACGGCACACGACCATCTTTCAGATGTCGAATTATAGCCAAGTTTATTTCATCAATAATCATTACATTTCCTCACATTCTAATGTTCTACAAAAAATATTACGGTAAACTGCAGATGCTGTCAACTCAAAGCATACAATTTTACGCTTTCCATACATTTAACCACTACTTTCTGACCACTTCGTCACATGCACCACATTTTAAATCAATATCTTCCTATAAATAGGTGATTAACCCATATGTACATACAGATCAACATGTCAGGTTCGACATGTATTGCTGCCAGCGGAAAGCAGTCAAGAGAACGTACCACAGTTCAACGAACACTGTTTAATAAACCAGGATAATGAACAGGTAATAAATATACTC
>JBFHGS010000137.1:0-13619 GCA_041582995.1 Desulfopila sp.
CAGGGTCCTCACCAAGAATAAAGAGTGCCTTGAATGTGGTTCTGGCACATTCATCAAGCATTTCAACCGATTTTAATCCAGGTTTGCTGTTTAATTTCACACCCCATTCTTTTTCAAATTTACCGCGCAAGGTGTCGTCGGCCACCGATTGGTAGCCTGGTAAAGTCGCGGGCATCGGCCCGAGGTCGGAGGCTCCCTGTACATTATTTTGACCTCTAAGGGCCATAATGCCTGTGGAAGGTCTGCCGATATGACCACAGACAAGTGCCAGGTTGGCAATTGCCATCGCGTTTTCTGTACCTGTCTGGTGCTCGGTTACACCAAGGCCGTAAACTATCATTGCTTTATCGGCATGTGAATAAAGGCGAGCGGCTTCTACGATCTTGTCACGCGAAACACCGGTGATTTTTTCGACACGATCAAAATCATATTCATCTACTTTTGCCCGCAGCTCATCGATATTTTCAGTGCGTTTTGCAATAAACTCTTTATTTTCCCAGCCATTCTCAAGTATGACTCGAACAATGCAGTTTAACATCGCGATGTTGCTGCCTGGTTTCAGGTTCAGCCAAACATCTGATTTTTCAGCCATCCACGTTTTTCGAGGATCCGCAACTACCAGTTTAGCTCCATTAGTGAGTGCTTCCTTCAGGTAGAGTGAAATAATCGGATGGGCTTCTGTTGGATTAGATCCGAAAAGGAACAGGGTATCAATCTCAGGCATTTGCGCGAGTGAGTTGGTTGCTGCTCCTGCTCCAAGGCTTGTGGCCAGACCGGCCACGGTAGGAGCGTGTCAGACTCGGGCGCAGTTATCGACATTATTCGAGCCGATAGCCGTGCGCACCCACTTCTGCAGTAAGAAATTTTCTTCGTTTGAACAGCGGGAAGAAGAGAAACCTCCTGCTGCCTCTGGGCCGTGTTCGGCGATGATGGATTTAAAACGGTCGGCTATAAGAGTGAGAGCTTCATCCCAGCTAGCCTCACGATAGGTTTCACCTTCGCGTATGAGAGGTGTGGTCAGGCGATCCTTACTATGAATAAAATCGTAGCCGTATCTCCCTTTTATGCATAGATTACCTTTGTTTACCGGGGCGTCCAGGTCGGATGTGACTCTTACTACTTTATTATCACGAACATTTAAAAAGAAATTACAGCCGGTTCCGCAATAGGAACATGTCGTTTTTACTCTGGTTACCTCGCTTGCCCGACCGAGGCCTCTGGCCTTGGTGTCGGTGAGAGCGCCTGTCGGGCAGGTAGAAACACACTGACCGCAAAATTCGCAGTTTTCGATGGTTCGCGGACTGCTGAAAGCAGTATCTGGAATAGCCTCAAATCCACGGTTTACAAATTCAAGGGTACCGGACATCATCACATCTTTACAGATCCGTACACAACGACCACATGCTATGCATTTGGCTGGTTCGTAGGTAATAAACGGGTTGTCCTGGCGGATTGGAAAATCAGTGATAGCTCCCTCGTATTTTGTGAGGCTGGCATCGTATTTATAGGCAAGTTCCTGCAGGGTACACTCGCCTGATGCCTCGCAGCACATGCAATCGTTCGGGTGATTGGATAAGAGGAGTTCAATAATTGTTTTTCGCAATCGCGACAAACGTGGCGACTCGGTCTTGATCACCATGCCTTCAGTTGCAGGTGTGGTGCATGAGGTGAGGGGTTTAGGCACACCTTTAATATCTACAATGCAGAGACGACAGCCGCCAAAGGGCTTTAATCGATTGTCATGACAAAGGGTCGGGATAAATATCCCTGATTCCCGGCACACTTCAAGAATTGTTTGTCCATTGCGAAATGACAGATTACGGTCATTAATAGTTATGCTACTGATTCCATCCATTCGTTCGCATCTCCTGCGTGAAAATTGAAAGAGAAGGGCAATGTCGGAGATAACCTGCCCAGGATGCCCGTATAATACGAAAACGGCTTTACCAGCAGGTTCAGAACTCAGGTATAAAGGACCTGTTACATAGCGTACTGAGACCTGGTAGCCGGGTGACCGGGAAATCAAAGATCAAAAGTATGCGCCGTATAATTGTTTGCGGGCAACTATACGGCGCATAGGGGTTGGGAAAAAGTGTTTTCTCATACGTCTACGAATTGAAGAGGATTCGTATCCAAGAAGACAGTTGAAACTATAGATTATTAGCAAGGCAGGTCAACATTATAAGTAGATCTCACCAATAATGACTCTGGCTGACAGGTAGAGAGAGATACTCTGTGGAGGTAGCGGTATTGACTTGTTTGAATAAAGGAAATTCACAGCGGAGTGTGAGAATTATCTTCTTCTACTCCGCTGGTGACAATTATGCTATCTGACGCCGCGGATGACCCTGCTTTCGGTGATCACCATATCGAGCAGTTCGTCATGCTTTTGCAATGGGGCTCGTTCCACGATCTGCAGGTCGAAGGCGAGAGCAATACGAACTGCAGACGGGATTGAAGACACAAACCTGTCGTAAAAACCGCCACCGTAGCCGAAGCGGCCGCAGCGTTCATCGAAGACAGAACCGGGCAGGATGATGGCATCAATGGTTTCCGGGGATATATAGTTGCTTTCCAGAATTTCTTTGCGAGGTTCAGGAATGTTGCAATATCCGGGAACCAGATCTGTTTCAGGATGAGTTATCTTGATGGCATCAAGGCGTCTTTCTTCTACATACGTTATTGGCACAGACACGACTTTCCCGAGGTCAATAAGCTTTTGCAGTAATGCCATTGTCTCCACTTCGCTGCGAAAGCTTACATACATAAAGATGCTCTTGCTGTTCTGGATTTCTGGTAGAGCAAGTACTCTCTCGCCAATGGATGCTGATTTGCTCCGAATATCATCTGCAGTCATAGCATTACGGGCGTTGAGAATTGTTTTGCGTAATTGATGAGGATCGATCATTGCAGTTCTCCGATTGAGAGGTGGTCTTAACAGGAAGTACTCACAAACGTTGTATAATATAGAGATATGTTGGCACGCGACTCAACACTTTCAGGCGGTTGAAACCGAATGTTTGAGATCGCGATGGCTGGCCGAATTTGAGCGGTGAAAGATAAACGCAACCTTTTGGTTTTTTTCTTGGCAGGCTGTCCCGAACCAGGGTGAGAAAAGCCGGTAGATGATTTTCCGGGAGATCATCATCTATTACGAAGTTAGCAGTTATTTCTATTTTACTGAAACGGTCATTAATATCCTGAATGCGTTGAAAAGCTTCAGTAACGAGAGCAGCAGTCAGAGGTTTTCCGAGAAGATCAAGAGTTGCCTGGTCGGCAGACTCAAGACCGATATTGATGTAAATATTGTATGGTTGGCGTTGCAGTTCGGTAAAAAATGAGTCGGGACAGTTCAATAGTGAGGTCACTGAGCCAAAGAGAAATGCGCTGCATCCTCTTAAATAGGCATGGGCAAAGTTTAATTCGAGGTACGCCTCTGCGAGTGCATGCAAAATTAATGTCGGCCCCGCCTGAAGGGCATCGTGCTCTCCTAAAAAGAGTGCGTTATAGTTTGGTAAATCGATATCATAAACAGTTTTCAGCTTGCGTATCTGGTTTGTTATCTCGTCAATGGTTTTAGGGCGGAAAGGTAGTTTGTTTTTTACCTCGCAGAATTTGCATTTATAGAGGCAGCCGGTGGCCACGGTAAACGGGATAACGTTATAATCGACATGACGGGCATCGGGGGGCAACACAGTCGATCTTCCTCCACAGATAGAAAATAGTCTGTCTGCTTTTGCTGCCAGTTTTTCTGAGGTGTTTTCAAGAGCGTTAAAGAGGAAGCAGGTTACTTCTTCGGGCAGACCATGAGCCGAGTGTACAATACTGGCGAGTATATCCGGCCATGAGGATATCAGCTTGTCAATTGGCTCAAGTTTGAATGGGTTGCCGCCAAGCAGGCCATTGGTTGCATATGGAAGATTAGGCAGGTAGTATTCGCCGGTAGCTTCAAAAACTCCGGTGTAGCCACCTGTGGAGTAGTATATCCAGTCATTTCCCATGTTTCGCTTTAACCACTCATGAGGATGGGGCCAGTTTTTTCCCTTCCCTTTTGCTCGCAGTATTTCATGGTTAAGATTGAAATGAAGCAGGTAATCTGCTGTTTCGATTTCTGAAAACATACCGGCATGCAGGGGGAAGCTCATCCGTGTGTATTCACGGACACCATGTTTATTAAGAGTGATGGTAAGATTGTCGGAAGAATATGTTGAAGTGGGTTTCATGGTGGATGTCAGCAGATTGTCATGATTGCGATCAATACATCCTTTAGCCGATAATCCATGGTTTTGTATCCTCCAGCAGTGTAGTATATGTGGGAATTGCCGCAATATAGCAACTTTCTAATAAAGTTTCAGGAGTATTCTTCATGCCCAGCTGTGTAAACCATCCTGATCGCGATACAAGTTATTACTGCTCCAAGCACCAGATTGCTTTATGCGAGGAATGTCTGCATTGCATCGATCCTGAACTCTATTGTAAGTTCAGGTCGTCATGTCCGATCTGGTTTATCCATAAGGATAAAGCGAGGGAAGAGCGACGCCTGAAGGATGGGTAGCGACAGAGATGTTCTCTGACCGGCCCTTCAGCTACCCCTGCAATATTGTTGTCATCAGCGGATCAGGCTGATGCCGAATATCTGGTAGGAAAGGATGGGCCGAAGGGTGATAACACAGAAACTGATTACGCTAATATGGCAGATAACGTATACGTGTAGTATTTTGCAAAGTACTCATCAGTACTGAAAGAAAAAGAAAAATCTTTTAAAGGTAGATCATGTACGAACAGATTTCTCATACGCTTCTAAATGACATTCTTAACCGCATCAAACCTGAGATCTCTGAACAGGATCTCAGGCATTTCTATACCCGCCTGGGGGCAAATTTTTATGGAATTCACTCATTGTTCCAGAGGCTCTACGGTGATCGGGAGGATTTTGAGGAACAGGCGCAGCGCATGGTCGAAACCATGGCTCAGCAATATATTAAACGGCCGGAAAAACTGCGGCAGCTCGATCTCGCCCGGGAGAAAGATTATAACTGGTTTCTCAGCCAGAAATGGGTTGGGATGGCTCTCTATTGCAAAGGATTCGGCGGCACTCTGAAGGGGTTGCAGGAACGCTTGCACTATTTCCAGGAACTGGGGGTCAACCTGGTGCATGTGATGCCGATTATGCGCTGCCCTGAAGGGAGTAGTGATGGCGGCTATGCCGTTAGTGATTTTCGTGAGATAGATCCCGACGTAGGCACACTGGAGGACGTTCAAGATCTTGCTGAGGAGATGAAAAAACGTGATATTCTGCTCGTGCTTGATGTTGTTGTTAATCACACATCCAATAAACACTACTGGGCGAACTGTGCCAGGAAAGGAGATAAGAAGTACCAGGATTATTACTACTGCTTTGAAACCAGGAACGTTCCAGATATGTTTGAGCAGAGTATGCCGGAAATATTTCCGGAAACATCGCCTGGTAATTTCACCTGGGATGAGGAGATGGGCCGCTGGGTGATGACTGTTTTCAATGATTTTCAGTGGGATCTTAACTATAGCAATCCATCAGTATTCGTCGAGATGCTCAATATTATCCTTTTCTGGGCGAACCAGGGGGCTGATATATTGAGACTTGATGCAGTGGCATTTTTATGGAAAAAAATTGGCAGTACCTGTCAGAACGAGCGCGAAGCGCATTTGCTCCTGCAGTTACTCAAAGATTGCTGTCAGGTCACTGCTCCCGGTGTGGTATTCATTGCTGAGGCGATTGTCGCACCAGTGGAAGTGATAAAGTATTTTGGAGAGGATGCAGTTATCGCAAAGGAATGCGAAATTGCTTACAACGCTACTTTTATGGCGCTGTTGTGGGATGCGGTGGCAACGAAAAATGCATGTCTCTTAAATCAGGGTATCAAGAGCCTGCCTGTCAAGCTTGAGCGTGCCACCTGGCTTAACTACGTCCGTTGCCACGACGATATCGGCCTCGGGTTTGATAATCGAGACATTCAGCTTTGCGACTATGAGCCAGCCCGGCATCGAAAATTCCTGATCGACTATTTCACAGGCAAGTATGATGAATCTCACGCCCGGGGGTTACCTTTTGGCCAGAATAATAAGACCGGCGATGCACGTATCTCTGGCTCTCTTGCTTCCCTGGCTGGACTGGAGCATGCACTTGAAACCGGTGACAATGATGCGATTAATGATTCGATACGTTTGATCCTAATGTTGCACGGTATGATTCTGTCATTCGGTGGCATTCCGTTACTCTATTATGGGGATGAAATAGGTGCCTTAAATGACGATTCTTACCGTGATGATCCATATAAAAAAGGAGATACACGCTGGGTACATCGACCGTCGATTGACTGGGAAAAAGCCGAAAAAAGGAATACTGTCGGCAGTGTTGAATATGAAATTTTCAGCGCTTTGAAACGGATGGTTGCAGTTCGTAAAGAAATAGATGTTTTTGCAGATTTTAACAATCGTGAATTGATCGAAGTTGAGAATCCGCACTTGTTCGTTTTTGGCCGTTATCATTTGCAAAAACCGAATGAACGGGTATTGGTTGTCGCGAACTTCAGTAACAAGCCTCAACACCTTAACCTTGATGATTTAGAGAGTTGGGGGGCCCCGTTCGGTCCATTGATAGATTTATATCGAGGAGAAACACCGGATATTTTCAAAAACTGCCTGGTGATACCTGGATTCAGTTTTTATTGGCTGTGCGAGAAGTAGCTGTCTTTTTTCAGATAGTACGTAAGGTATGAGAAACATGCTGCGGTTGATACAGGTGCACCATATTGTGACAGGCACGGTTTTTTGGGGCTAAGCGAAGACTTCTTAGCCTGTTTATGCAGGAAACCGTGACCGTTCAAAGATGGGGTACCTGTGAGCAGTTACCCCTGCGACGGTAAACATCAAACTGGAAATATTATGTTTTTTCATGGCAAGCACAACGATCTGATTAATTCTATAGAGGCAATAGGCGCCAGTTTTGCAGTATACGAATATTCCCCGGTAAAAAACAGTTTTTATCTGGTCAGCTGTAACACAATGTACGAAGAATTACTGGGGACCAGTAAAGATGAGGTATTGAATCAAGCGATAAACAGTATTTTTCCAAGATACATTGCTCAGCCGCTGATTAACTCATTTAACCAGTGTATTGCAGAACAGATAGCGAACGAAAGTGAGATTCTAATAGAATATAAAGCAACTGAAAGGTGGTGGCGGTCTATTCTGTCTCCTATAATTGATCTGCCGGGTGATCGTATTAGAATTATTCAGACATGTGTCGAAATTACCGAAAAGAAAACACTGGAAAAAAAATTACGTATTACCATGCAGAGATACGAAGCAGTTGTTCAGACTGCTTACGATGGAATCATCACAATCGATGAAAATCAGAATATCAAGTTGATCAACAATGCTGCACGACAGATATTCGGCATACAGGATGATGAGGTTGTTGTTGGTTTACCGCTCACGAATTTTATTCCGCAAAAGTATAGGGAAAAGCATGCCGAGTATGTCGAAGGTTTTAAAAATTCTTTTGTTGATTCGCGGCCAATGCAAAGCAGAGCATCTGTAAGAGGTTTAAGGAAAGACGGTAATGAATTTCCTGTAGAGGTAACAATATCAAAAATTAAAGTTGAAGAAAATATTGAGATGACAGCTGTGATACGCGACATCTCAGAAAAAAATAAACTGCTGGAAGAGCTTTTGCTTGCTTCTCAGGAAGATCATCTGACAAATCTGTATAACAGAAAATATTTCAGCCGAAGGTTGCAAGAGGAAATTACTCGTTCAAAGCGCTTTCAGCATGGATTCACCCTGATGATGCTTGATATAGATCACTTTAAAAAGGTGAACGATACCTATGGTCATGATTGTGGAGATAAAGTTCTTATCCTTTTATCTTCAATTTTAAAGGAAAAACTTCGGGAAACTGATGTCGTCTGTAGATGGGGCGGTGAAGAGTTTCTTCTTCTGCTGCCAGAGTCAACTGCTGAAACTGGAGTTGTTGCCGCCGAGAAAATTCGAACTGAGGTAGAAGCGAGAGAGATTGAGTATGATGGTCAGGCAGTTAAAGTGACATGTTCGATTGGTATACATTTTTGCAGTTATGATAATATGGATTTTAATGAAATTGTATTGGAAGTTGACAAAGCTATGTATACAGCAAAAAAAAATGGCAGAAATCAAATAGCACTTTCCTCGTAATACGATTTCATTATCACTCAATGCAGCTTGTGTTGAGTATACGATTGTGTAGCGGAGATGCACCTGCTGCTACAATTGAAAGTACTGTGATAATCTTCAGTTGCCGTAAAGAAGGTGCCTGTCTGAATAGCTGAACGAGTTACTTCTTTTACATCTTCAGCCCGCAGTTTATTCGTCCTCCGTATGCTTTTATCCTCTTTTGCCACCATCTCTTTTCAGTTCAGGCCTATGCCATGCTATACTGATTTTGATTGATAATCACCTGCCAGCTACCGATGTTTCTGTTGTTGTAATGTTTGATTTCAGGCCTATTAGGGGAAAAATCTAATGGAGAGATGAGCAAATTCAACAAGTAAAGGAGTACGGTATGAAAAGGAAAGTACTTGTATCATTGGCTGGACTTTGTCTCGTCTGTATGAGTTCCACTTCCAATGCTGAAGTGGTAGCTGCGGATGCCACTGCTCTCTGGCATCATATTACCCAGGAATCTCCATATACTGATTGGGAGTTTTGGGATGATCACATGGGAGTGCAGGCAGGAGACGCTCCACATGGACCGCTTCACAGAATTTTTATCAATGATACGGCTCGAGAGATGCAGACAGCTCCGGTATCGTTTGGAACAATCGTGGTTAAAGAAAATATGGATAAGTCTGAAAAGCTGTTAGCCCTGACGGTTATGTATAAGGTAGAAGGGTATAATCCTGAGGCGGGGGACTGGTTTTGGGCAAAATATTCACCGACGGGAGAGGTTGATAAGGCGGGAAAATTGAAAGGGTGTATAAGCTGTCATGCATCTGTCGCTGAAAATGACTTTATGTACGTGCATCAACTCGAACGTGAATAGCAGCTGGTTTGCATTGCGGCTTGCCTGGCAGTTTTGTGGATCCTTAAGGTCAAGAGTATATGTTTTTTTCTTTTGATTAGCCTAAAGCCTCGCTCATGATGAAATCATGAAAACGTGTAGCATACATCACATAAACTGCCACACTGGTTAGAAATTGAAACTTTCTACACAATATGAGCATTTTCGTATGCGGATTCTGAATATTTCAGTACCTATATCTCCACTATGAATGGGTGAAGCGTATATTGAGTTTCATAGGTAAGCTGCCTTCCACTTGAGTGGTACCATGTTGCATTTTCAACTATCACAACTATAACAAATACAGGTCCATAGAATTGTGATAGTTGGAAATTAAGTGTACCTTGGCAGGAGGGTAACTGACAGTGGTTGCAGGAACGCTTGTGGCGTGCAGGATACATCAGTATGCAGAAGACTCATATGAAGAGGAAGTGTTGATGAAGCCAGAGACTCAGCAGTCCAGGTCGTCGGGAAACCTCGGTACCTTTGCGGGGGTTTTCACACCCAGTGTTTTGACGATTCTTGGAATTATTCTCTTTCTGCGTCTTGGTTATGTTGTGGGTAGTGCAGGGCTTATGTATGCACTGCTGATCATCGCTATTGCAAATGTCATATCGGTATTAACCAGCTTTTCTCTTGCTGCAATCGCTACAAATCTGAAAGTCAAAGGCGGAGGCGATTACTACCTGATCTCAAGAACCCTTGGTCTTGAGTATGGAGGAGCACTCGGACTGGTGCTGTTTTTGGCACAATCTGTTTCAATAGCTTTTTATTGTATAGGTTTTGGTGAGGCTGTTTCGTCGTTTTTTCCCGGTGCTCCTGGTATTCTGCCTCAGGTTGTTGCAGGAATTGCCGTTTTCTTTCTGTTTACCCTGGCCTGGTTTGGATCTGATCTTGCGACAAAATTTCAGTACCTGGTTATGGGGTTTCTGATATTTGCACTGATATCCTTCTATCTTGGAGGCTTTGCAAATTGGGATACAACTCAACTCATTACCAACTGGGCCAGGCCGCATGATGGGTCATCTTTCTGGTTGCTATTCGCTATATTTTTTCCAGCTGTAACAGGTTTTACTCAAGGTGTGAGTATGTCCGGTGATCTTAAGAGTCCCGGCAAAAGCCTGCCCGCGGGCACCTTCATGGCTGTGGGCATCTCTATTGTGGTCTATTTCTCTGTAGCTGTAATTTTTGCAGCGAGCAGGCCGCTGGTGAATCTGAGTAGTGACTATGGAGCAATGGGTGATATAGCAAAATGGGGCTATCTTATAGATGCAGGGGTGATTGCTGCAACTCTGTCTTCAGCGATGGCCTCCTTTTTAGGGGCACCTCGCATCCTGCAATCTCTTGCAGGAGATAAAATATTTTCAGTTTTACAACCCTTTGCCAAAGGTTACGGTCCCGCTGCGAACCCGAGGCGTGGTGTTGTCCTGTCTGCGGTGATTGCCGGTATTACAATTGCGCTTGGGCAACTCGATCTGATTGCGCGTCTTGTATCGATGTTTTTCCTGATATCGTATGGACTGCTTAACTATGCAACCTATTTCGAAGCCAGAGCGGCGAGCCCTTCATTTCGTCCACGCTTTCGCTGGTATCATCCGAATCTCAGCTTGATCGGCTTTCTGGCATGTCTTGGTGTGATGCTGGCAATCGATCTGACAACCGGGATTGTAGCCATAGCAATTCTCCTTGCAATTTATCAGTACCTTCAGCGCACGACCCGATCCTCCCGCTGGGCGGATAGTCAGAGATCTCATAATTTGCAGAGGGTTCGTAAGTATCTGTTGTCAGCAGGATCGGAGCCTGATCATCCTCGAGACTGGCGACCGTATATTCTGGCATTCTCTAATGATGAAGAGAGGCGAGGGAATCTGCTCACATTTGCGTCCTGGCTTGAAGGTGGCAGCGGTTTAACTACAGTTATACAATTTCTGCCCGGAGAAGGTGCGAGAGCACGCAAAATCTGCAGAGATGCAGGTGAAGCTTTGAGAAGAGAGGTCGTGAAGTATCGAAGTGATGTCTTCACCCGAGTGGTGAGCGGGCGCGATCCGAACAGTTCTCTTGAAAACCTCATTCAGTCTTTTGGTCTCGGGCCGATTCATGCCAACACTATCCTGGTAAATTGGCTCAGTGAAGAGCGAGCAGAGGAGCACCGCAGGGTTTTGCAGTACGGTAAATATCTGCATACCGGTCATCGAATGGGCTGCCATGTGGTAATTCTCTCAATTCCAGATGAGAGTTGGGCAAAAATGGAAGCTCAACCCACTGCGCATCGACGCATAGATGTATGGTGGCGAGGGGATGCTGCCAGTCGCCTGATGTTGTTGCTTGCGTATCTCGTTACCAGAGATGAACAGTGGAATGATGCAGTGATCAGGGTGATGGCTATCAATTACTCTGAAGTTTCAGCCGAGAAAATGGCTGAACTGACAGCAATAATAGATGAAACACGTATAACAGCTGATTTGACAATTATTCCAGAGGCTGAGTCGGCAACAGTGCCGATTATATCCGGGGACAGTTCTTTGGTTTTTATGCCATTCGATCTGAAAAAGGGAGAGCCTCTGAGCATGTTTGGCAACCCGCTCGAGGATATAGTTCCATTACTTGGGGTTACAGCGCTTGTACAGGCGGGCCAAGAGGTTGATCTTGATGCAGAGCCAGAAGAAGGTGCATCAGGAGAACTTGCGAGCGCCCTTGATGCTCTTGAAAAGGCAAACAGGAGAACTGAAAAGGCGCAGAGAAGCGCTGTGGAAGCAGCAAATTATGCCAAGGCGAAGATGGATGAGATTGAAGTCGCCGGTGGAGTATTTGATGATGATCTTTTCAGGAAAATAAAAGCTGCTTTGCATGCCCGCGAAAAAGCTGATGCTGCGTCGAAGAAAGCTCTTCGCGAAGAAACGAAATCAACAGAGGCAGCCAAGGCGCTTCAAGTACATGCTGTTACGCCGGAAAATACTGAGAAGTAGGTAGTTGTTTGTGTTTTTTATATCCATTCAGGTGATGTCAGGCTCACTCCTGGCTCAAAATGGTTACTGGCCGGCTCTTTGTCGGAATGGAGTTTTTATGGAACAACCTGAAGAGTTTACCGGAGAAGATATACCTCTCTGGCAATATGTGAAAAGTACTGACTACCAGATACCATCTGCGCCGGTAGTGCATAGTGCCCGGGAACGACTTGCAGTTTTTCGGGAACTTTTTCATCGTCCGGCGTCGCAGGATAATGCAACTGAACATGTTCAGCAAAAACTTAGCCCTCTGCCTAGGTGTCAGATGGATTGTGTTGTGCCAGCACCTGAGTGGAATGCAGCTGCAGAGGAGCTCAATAAAAGTTTAGAGCATTGGCGTAATCTTGAAGATAAGAATAATCCTCTGGTCATTCTTGTCAGTCCTCCTTTTAGCGGTAACAGCGAAATACTCACAGCCTGGGCAAAAGGTCAATCCTGGCGGATTATACAGCCTCCTTCAACTGAACAAATTTTTTATTCTGATCATAAATGGCTGAAAGAACAGGAGAGCTATGCGGATAAATGGGTTCTTCCGTCCCTTGAGAGCACATACTTTCGTCATGCAGATGGGTTGAAATTGATACGATACTTTTTAACGAAGGCATGTGCAGGTGGTATGGGGCGTGGTGTTATCTGTTGTGATAGCTGGGCATGGGCATTTTTGTCTCACATCTGGCCGGGACGAAAACCGTTGGTGTTGACACTGCAATCGTTTGACCAACAGCGTCTTGCGTTGTATTTTCGCAGTCTTGTCGGTTCCACAGATAAAGGAGCGACTGAATTTCGTCAGTCTGATAACGGTCATTATGTGATGAAACCGCTCTCGCCTGAAAACAAACATATTGGTATGAGCAATTATTTACAGATTCTTGCATCATACAGCCGGGGAATTCTTGGAGTGGCTTTGCCTATATGGCGTTTAAGTATGCAGATAGAATCGGATTATATTGAAGCCGAAGAAGAAAAGAAGAAGCCACTGAATCTTGCAAACAGAACTATTTGGATAACTCCCTGGAAGGATATTGTTTTACCCCTAATGTATTCTGATGCTGGTCAGAACGAAGCCTTTATTTTGCAGACAATCCTTTTTCATCGATCTCTGTCTCTTGATGTGTTGCAACGAATAGTACCTTTATCGCCCGATTGTATAATGACAACCCTGTACAAATTGCTGGATTGTGATCTTGTGACAAAAACTGAATGTACCTGGCAGGTGAATCCGCAAGGTTATCCTGTTGTTCGACGCTTTCTTGAAAATAGTGGTTTTTGTGTTGATCAGTTTTAACCAGCTTACATATCAATACGTTCTGTCGCAGGTCAAGACGCACAATGGGTCGCTGCAATAGACTATCACGATCGGCTTGTTGCGATCTAACTGCCGAAAAACCTATCGAATCGAAGGGTGAGTTTTTTTGATTCCAAGCAACAAACACTCTGGTAATTGAGATGTCAATTTCTTAGCATGAAATCATGAGTTTGAGTTGTTAATTGAAAGATAATGAAATACACGGGTAGGTGAAAAAATGAATGGATCA
>JBFHGS010000138.1:0-13533 GCA_041582995.1 Desulfopila sp.
GCCCAACACACGTGTCAGGCCGATATAAATGACAGTGCTCTCTGACGAATTGTCCAATATTTTTATATAAAAGACAAAATCCATCAATCCTCTGATACCTTCCTGAGGCCCTTCTTTCTACCCCACCCAGTTCATTCGGTTCACTCTTTATCTGCTTTTCTCGGGACAATCCTAACACTTACTGACGTGATTATTACACCGTAGTATCCTACGCAGTAGTGATATTTTTTCTAATCATTAAAATAATTTAGCTATCATACTACTTATGTCATTTTTACTTGCATTAACTCCTATAGAGTGGTATTCGGGAATTGTGCATAAGAAAATAACGCACGGAGGACTCCAGCCAAAAAATATAACTGGAGCGCCTCAAGTACCAGGTATTGGCACCCTCTTCCGAGAGGGATATTCATGCAGCAGCTGTAACTTTTTCTGCGGTATAGCTTTACTAAGCGGTACTCAGTAAACAGGAGGCCCAAATGAAAGACCTGAGGTACAACATTGAAATCAATGGCAAGCAGTATTCAGTAACTGACAAAAATCAACTTTCCGACATAAATGCCTGGGATGCGGATATCCTGAACTGGCTTGCGGAAAAGGCCGAGGTCAGCCTGCAGGAAGAGCATCGCACTGCACTCGAATTTATTCGGGAAACGTACAAAAGTCGTGAACGCCATCCGGTAGTGCGTCTTGTAGCCGCTCATTTGGCGGAAAAATATGGGAAAGACAAGGGGACTCCGCAATACTTCTACAGCCTGTTTCCGAAAGGAGTTCAACAGGCAAGTGTACTGGCTGGTGTACCAGTGCAGGAACTCTGTTTCTAACCGACAGATATTTTTTTGCTGCTGGACATGTCAGAGACATGTGTGGCTGACTGACTCTCTTATGGCGTCGACCTAATCCTAGAAACACCAACGACCCCACCTGCAAAGCTTCCCTGTATGTTCAGATTCCAGGGAAGCTTTTCATTTTCATTGTAAATTACGTTCGATACTGCCAGAATCGCCAAGATGTAACAACATACCTCAAAATACCAATTCACTCTTTCACCTTCATTTTTATTTTTACCCACGCTACAATATAAGTGTTCACCTGATCAGGAACGTCTGTAAAGCACTATCGTATGACTTCAGAGTTTATGGTCCAGAAAACCACCTTTCGGTGAGACGGGACTTAGCCCGTCGTCAACTTCCTGGACCCGGTGGCTCTGCAGGCACCACAACCCAACACCTGCAAAAGGAGGAAAAGGTATGTCTGACAGCGTGTATAAAGTAATTGAGCTTATTGGTTCAAGCCCCGTATCCTGGGAAAAAGCAGCTGAGAATGCAATCGAATCAGCGGGTCTTAGCATAAGGGATATGCGGATTGCCGAAGTTAAAAAACTGGATATGAAACTTGAAGGCGATAAGGGCCTCTGCTATCGAGCGCGGATGCAACTCTCATTTAAGATCCTTTCCGACTGATTCTATCCCAAAATAACTGGAAGCTACTCTTCATGCAGCTTCCAGTTTGCATTTCAAAATACATCCGACAGGTATGACCCAGCAGCGACAAGGAATTTTGTGTTTTTTCAGAAATTCCAATAGTAACCAAGATAAATAAAATACTCTTCGCTTCTCTCCTCTTCTCCCGCTTCGTTCCGGAATAGCCAGGAAAATCCACTCTCCAGCTCCAGTGTTATGTTATCAGTCAGGCTGTATTCAATACGCAGTTCAGGACCTGCTTCAAGTTTGTTCAGGTCTTGTTCCTTATGTTCCCGATGTTCAAGATTAACCTCCGGCACCAACAGCAGCTTATCTGCCGGACGCAGGCGAGTGAATAGTCGCAGCCCGTAAACGTCATAATTCGTGGTATCACTATATTTCAGATGCGCATTCCATATATCATTTTTCGAGAAAAGACCTTCACCCGTGAGTTGCAGTAAATAATACAATTCATCGTCCGTTCCCTCATAGCCATCAACTCCGGCAGATGATTCCGTGCTACCGAGTTTTGACCAGGTAATATCAAAACCAACCTGAAAGCTATTGTTCACAATATGGTAAATACCCAGGTAAGCCGTTTTACTGTCAGCGCTTCTGTCTTTTACCAACTGTACTATTTCATCTTCACTATATTCAGCAAACAGATTATCCAGACAACAAACATCGAGGCCAATCAGCGCATTACGAGTTGTCAGAAATGGACTTTGCCGATATTCTCCCGAAACAGTAAATGTTGTCATGTTTCGAAAAAGGTAGGTTGCTGTAAAAAGCATCATACTCAGTTCCTGGTGATAGATATCGTAATCCATCAAACCGAAAACACTCCCATTTTCATATGAAAACTGCATCTCAGTCCCAACAGCCTGACGATCGGTAACACCGTCGGCCTCTTGTTGAAAATAGAAGCTGTTCAACTCCCAGTTCTGCCATAGACTGTAATCAAAACTTGCCCCAAAAAACCTGGTGTCTGTCTCCGGATCATCATATGAAGAGTAGACAGGAAAACCACCGATTAAATTCAACGTCATAGCTGCCGGAAGTGAAAAAGAAGCTCTGGCGCCGTCGTACCTGCCCCAGACACCCCATCTGTTTTCATAACTTCTGCCGATTCTGGCAGTGATACCACTATTTTTAAAGCTGGTATCAAGATAAAAATTACTGGCTCGTGTCCTGTTTTCATCGTCATCTGTAAATGCAAGCTCATACCCACCATTCACAACTGTGATCAGTTCAAATTCTGAACCGGTGAGCGTATATCTGAGGTCAAGATCAGTATCCAGTATGGAAAAATCCTCTTCAAAATCATCTCCAGCGAACCGGTGGCCATCATTTTCAAAGAACTGTGACAGCTCTCCGTAAAAATCCTTACGCCAACCACCGATTTCACTATCACTTTGCTCGTCCTCATCCCGACCGTTTATCAGAACTGCCAGTTTTCGCCTGACACGTTCGCTTGCTGCACCGTCTGGAAACAGATCGAGATAGCGTTGATACTCAGCTTTCGCATGCGCCATTTGCCCATTAGCTTTACGCGCATCAGCAAGTGATTCCTGCGCAGTCTCTGCTATCTCCGGAGATGCACGCTCAGCGAGCTTTGTATACAGCTGTATAGCCCTCGCATGCTTACCTTCTGCCGTTTTCGTCTCCGCTTCCTCCAAGATCTGCCGGGCCTTCTCATCCGGCAGATCAGGAATGTGCACGGCCGAGTCATCCGGGACTTCCTGCTGGACCAATATCTCAATATTACGGAAATCACCTTCCTGACGAATGCTGTAATGCACCTTTGCCGGAAAAAGAATCCGCAGATAGGGTCCTCCGACATTGCTGCCTGCATATCTGACAGAAATATCTGTTGAAGGCACGCTTCTTGTTTCCCTGTTGAATCTGATGCAATCAGCTACATGTGCAGCTGAAAGCGGTGCAAGCCTGACAAGAACCTCTCTACCGACCGAAGCCGGAAGATGGCTGACATAACGAAGAGGAAAGGTGAATCCTACAGTCACTTTGGTCCACCCAGCTGTTTGCTCGACGGCAATACCGTTTAACACGGACGCCTCAGTGTCAGCCCGGGCTGAGCTCTGCACCATCAGCAGAAGAAAAAACGCCATTGCCACTATGCTTCGGATCTGCAAACGAGGCCTAACAGGATTCTTTTTCACCGTCAGCTCCCTATCGTATACTCTTCCGTCCTTTATGGCACTTCCCGCATTGGCCGGTTATTTCGGGATGTCCCGCAGGCATCCCGCCATCCCCGTTACCGTTACTATTACCGACGCCATTTCCGCCACCCAGATGACTGTGACAGCTTGAGCAGACACCAATCACTTCATCATGATCAACATCAGCAGGGACCCATCTGCTGGTAGAATGACACTCTCCGCAGGAATCACTACTCCTTATATGGTTTACGGGTTTTCCATCTGCAGTTGCACCATTATGACAGGCAGCACATGGACCGCTTATTGAATTATGATCTAACACTGCAGGACGCCAGGCTCGTGTTGTATGACAGTCATCGCACACATTATTACTACTGATATGACCGGCTGGTCTGCCTGTCGCCACCCGTCCATCATGACAGCCACCGCAGGTTCCCATTACAGCAGAATGATCGAGTCGTGCTGATTTCCAGCTTCTAGTGGAATGACAATCATCACAGACATTGGTACTGCTGATGTGATCCACTCCTTTGCCGATTGCGGTCCGACCGTTGTGGCAACCCACACACGTTCCCGTTACCGCAGAGTGATCGATCCTGACATCACCCCATCGGCGGCTGGAGTGACAATCATCACACATGTTGCTGCTGCTTACATGGTTGGCGGGCTTGCCTGGCGCCAGCCTGCCGTTATGGCATCCGCTGCAGGGGCCTATTACAGCGGCATGGTCAACTTTTACCGAATGCCAGCCTCGTGTTGAATGACAGTCATCACAAACACCCGTTGTTTTAAGATGTTGTACCGGAATCCCGGTAGCCCGACGCCCATCATGACAACTCAAACATGTGCCTGGGGCTGCATTGTGGTCCATCCTCACCTGCTGCCAATTTCGTGTGGTATGGCAGGAATCACACCCTCCGCTGATGACTATATGACCTGCAGGTTGTCCCGGAGCCTGTTTCCCATTGTGACATTCTCTACAGGATCCGCGAACGCTTTCGTGATCAATTTGTTTGATTTGCCAGCGTTTTGTTGTATGGCAGTCATCACAGATATTGGCAGCTGGAATATGCGTAACAGGTTTTCCCGGTGCAATTCTGCCATTATGACAACCGGAACACATACCTCTGACTTCATTGTGGTCCATGATTACTCTGGACCATGAGCCGGTACGATGACAGCTATCGCAACGAGAGGAAACCGCAATATGGACAGACGACTTCCCTCTGGCAACCCTGTCACTATGACAGCTTTGACAAGGACCGATTACGGCACTGTGGTCGACCGCGGCAAGACTCCATCTGCCTGTTACATGACAATCCCCGCATGTGTTTGCTGTCTGAATATGACGCGCTGTCTTACCTGTAGCAACCTTGCCGTCATGGCACGCTGAGCAAGCACCGGTAACTGCGGAGTGATCAATTCGTACCTGAGCCCATTTGTCAGTACTATGACATAACTGACACTCTCGTGATGAAGATATATGCTTTGAATTTCTTGCTACGGCGAGTTTTCCGTCATGGCATCCGGCACAGCCTGCCTGCGCGGCAATACCATGATAAAAATCGAAATCTCCATTTTCAGGATCAACATGACATACACGGCACGCAAGTGTAGTCTCCGGGTGGTTCTCATCTATCAACTGAGCAACTCCCACCCCCCATGCTGATGGGGGCTGGAGTGCCACAGCAATAAACACTGGCAACATAAGAAGATATCGCCACCTGTATTGCGTGTTCTTTAATAGAATAACAACCATGGCTCACCCCCTTATGCCACCGTACTCCGAGACAGGTGTCCGGGAACCAATCACTATCGAAAAGAACCGAAATCGTGATTCTCTCCCGCAGGATTATGGCATCAAGCATCAGTACTTCCCGCAAAAATACCACACCGGTCAGAATCAAACAGACTCCTGTTCCAAGGCGAGTTCCACGTACATTACGCCTTGAAGAGGTATCAGTATTTACATTGCCTGAACTATTCAACGGGATTAAAAGGGGGGATTGAACGAATAATATCACAGGCTCAATAGACTATTCAAGATACTACAATTGGTTTAAGGAATGAGTATGCAACAAAACATATTGAAAACCACTGGGACTGACGAATACTACACCTCTGAAAGATGCTATATTCTGGAGATTTCCAATTCCCGAGATGATGAAAATGTTTCCATCGCCAGAGCCAGAGTTCCCTCCGGTGTGACCACGACATGGCACAGACTGCAGGATGTGGAGGAGCGCTATCTGATCACTTCTGGCCAGGGCTTGGTCGAAATTGGAGATCTGCAGCCTGCCAGCGTCTCAAACGGAGATGTTGTGCTGATACCCGCAGGTACTCGGCAGCGAATAACAAATATCGGCGAAGTAGATCTGATATTTTATGCAATCTGCACTCCCAGATTCAAAGAGGATTGCTATATATCTCTTGAAGATAGCGTTCCTTTACCTTGACCACTGTATGCTTTTACTGGCTGTAGCCTTCCTTAACATGGTAAAGAAATCTCTTTCTTTCATCCTGTGCTGGTCTTTCGACAGGATAAAAAGACATCTCATACATCGCTAGACCTTATCCGGATAATAAATTATTTTGAAACTTACGACTCAGGCCAAAGGCCTTCTTATTACAACAGCCGGTGTTCTGGCTATATCGCCGGACACTCTGCTGGTGCGACTTCTCAATATTGAAAAATGGTCACTGCTCTTTTATCGGGGAATTATCATCGCCGTCTGCCTGAGCCTGCTGACCGCCTTCCTTAATGGGAAAAAAACTCCCGAACAGTTTCGTAAAATTGGTATGGCCGGTCTTCTGATAGCACTTCTTTTCACCGGCAGCACCATCTGCTTTGTCACTTCGCTCTACTATACCAGTGTTGCCAACACACTGATAATTGTCAGTGCATCATCTATGTTTGCAGCACTCTACAGCCGATTTTTGCTTCAGGAACAGATCCCGCTCAGAACCCTGATTACCATGATTGTTGTCATCGGTTCTATCGGCTATATCGTCTCAGACAGCCTTGGCGGCGGTTCACTGAAAGGTGATATTCTTGCAGTCTTTTCATCTATGTTCATTGCGGGTGCTTTTACCGTCACCAGGCGAACACGATCATGCAACATGATCCCTGCAAGTGCACTGAGTGGGCTTTTTACCGCGGTTATCTGTTATTTCCCCGCCAGCTTCACCACTCTTGATATGCGCTCCGCCATACTGATGCTTTTACTTGGCATTACCCTGGCAGCCGCCTTTGGTCTTCTGACTCTCGGCCCACGTTATATTTCAGCTCCCGAAGTCAGTCTGCTTATGCAACTCGAGACAGTTCTCGGTCCACTGTTTATCTGGCTGGTAATCGGTGAGCAACCGACCAAGGCTGCACTTGTCGGCGGCTCAATCGTCATATCTTCTCTGGCATTCCATTCTCTTCTCGGTCTTCGCGCACAGGCGCGACCGATGGAATGAGATACACAGCCGAACTTTTACCAGTCCAGAATACGCCGGTATATTATGGGGGGGGAGATTGTTCTGAAAAAAGACAGGACTTGCTGGCACAAAATAGTGTTCAGATCCGGAAACTCGCAGGCATTTCAGGCATTGCACCCTTCTGCGAACATACCCAAGCGGCTACTCTATTAGCCTTTTCATTAATCCTGTCAAGTTCATAACCTTTTAGAAAACTGATCACTGTGGCCGCTGTAAAAGCATCACCTGCACCGATAGTATCAGCTATTTTTTCGGCTCTGATACCCGGATGATCGGAATAGTGTCCGGCGGAAACCAGCAGGCTCCCCTTTCCGCCACGCGTCAATGCCGCAAGCTTAAGGTTATATTCGGCCACAACAGCACCCAGCATTGACCTGTCATCACCTGTCAGACCGAGCATTGCAGCAAGAACCGGCAACTCGTCATCGTTCAGTTTTAAAATATCCGCATAACGAAGCGACTGCAACACAACATCTTTACTATAAAAATCCTGCCGCAGGTTCAGGTCAAACACCTTCAGGGTAGTGGAAGGCGTCAGCTCAAGAAATCGCACAAGTTCTTTTCGCGAAATTTCGGAGCGCTGCACAAGGCTGCCGAAACAAACGCAGGCAAGTCGCCCGGCAATCTGTACTGCGAAGTCATTTACTGTAAGATGGTCCCAGGCGGTATCATCCGGAAAATCGTAGGTGGCAACACCGGCAGCATCAAGATGTGCCTCAACATAACCAGTGGGATACCTGTCGATCACCGTTATGCATTCGGTTGAGAGCTGCCTGCGCCGAAGCTCGTTCAAAACCTCTCTGCCCCGAACATCATCACCAATGGTTGAGATCGCATACCCTTTGGCTCCAAGTGAATTCACGTGATACGCAAAGTTTATCGGGGCACCGCCCAGCTCTTCAGAATCGTGCAGTACATCAAAGAGGATCTCTCCAATTCCGGCAATAACAGGCACATCCATTTTCTTCCCCTTATACTCTTAGAAAGTTACAGCTCACAAGAAAGTGTTGCAGTGATCTGACATTCAGAGAAGAGAAATGCTCTCTCCCTTCTTCCTACTTTTACCCTCCACGTTCATGACAGGCAAGGCTGTTCATCATAAAAAAATACAGATCGCCTGTTATTGCATCAAAGAAAAAACCTCATAAGTGCCACCAAGCCCATACCGGTCGCCACTGTGCCAAAAAAAGATTTAAAGCGCCAGGCAACAAAAAAGGTAGGTATTGCAGCAAGAAGATAGAGATTATTTACACTGATATCAAGCCTCCCTTCGGGGCAGATCAGTCCAGGAGCAAGAAGGGCTGCAAGCACCGTTGCCGGTACAAAACTGAGCCAGCGCGCTATCCATGGCGCTAGATTTCTCCCGGAAAGCAGGAGCATCGGCAAGACTCTTGGCAGATACGTAACAGCCCCCATGCCGAGAATTGTCAGGAAGACGTGTGATTCATCCATTGTTCAACACCAAGACCTACAGTAGAGGCAACTACCGTTGCCGCAATGACATGAGATTGACTGAAACCAAGGAGGAAAAGCGTGATAGAAAGAGATCCAGACAATACCGCCATGACCAGATAAACCGGTTTCATCAGTTGGGGCACCAGCAATGCAATAAACATGGCTGGCAATGCGTAATCGAGACCCACCGGACGCACATCTGCGATCTGGCCACCCGCCAGGTAACCTGCAAGGCTACCGAGTATCCAGGACGTCTGAGATGTAATGTTTACCCCGAAAGTTTCCGCAATAGGTGGGCTGGCACTTGACATACGCATGGAATGCATCGCAAAAGTCTCATCTGTCAACTCATACCCAAAGAGAGCAATCTGCCATTTTTTCCAACCTTTGAGCTTTGGAGCCAGGGCCGCCGACATAAGCATATGCCGCAAATTCACCACAAATGTAGTAAGAATTAGAGCAAACGGCGCAGCACCCGCTCCAAACAGTCCAGCGCCAATTAACTGGGCACTGCCGGCAAAAACTATCACCGACATACCTACTGCATTTGCTAGACCAAGTCCGCTTTTCTGAGCCAGCACACCATAGGCGAATCCAACAGGAATATAACCAAGAACTATGGGTAAAGCCTGCCGGACCCCTCGTAAAAATGATGAAACCACCGTGTCTGCTTCCTCCTGAAAAAAATTACCTTATACGACAGACCCACATGATGCCTTTGCCGGACAAAGGCGCTGTTTATATAAACATTTTAAACTTCGGAAGAACAGATACAGTTTGTAAAGAATAAAACCGTAACAGAAACAACAATCAAGGTCACTTCACTATACTTGCTGAGAAAGAGGGGTCACCAGATAACATTTTGACTGATTTTTCAATTTCTCAGCAGATTCTTCATGAAACCGACAGGCTCTAAGGACAACCCATATTTACTCGAATGCACGCACATGAGGGAATTCTCGTCTACATTCACGTTTTTTATAACTTCATATTCCCTCTTACCGGGATGACCCGATTCGCTCTTGGCACACAGGAGATACTCTTTGCCGGACCAGATGCCCCACGCTATATACAGTTCTGGCTATATGGACAACCTTCCCCGTCGTTATTTTCTTTTCCACCGGGAATATAAAGCACGTGACCATGGCAAAAGGAAAGATTCAGATATCCAACTTTGCGTCCGGAACAAATAGACGTTAGGCAAATTGAATCATTTGACGAGTCATCCTACTTGAACCAGAAACTTGACTGGTTCAACTGCAAAAATCCTTCTGGTTGGCACCAAATAACTTTTATCCCTGCAACAGGAAGAGCAGGAGCCATAGGCAAGCACCCGCTCATTCATTAAATTGCGAAAGACTAAAGTTGTAAGCACCTGCATATTTGCAGATAACCCTTAGAAAATGCAGCAGGAACAGTCAAGCATGCACGTTGAACTGGTGGGTCCTCCGAATTAGGCTTTTGTGGTAATCCTATTGAAGAAATCAGAGAGTCGTTTATTCGTTCCGAAAAGATGTTCGCGCATCAGGCAACGGGCCAGCTCTGCATCCTGGACCTTTATTGCCTCGTAGATGGCTATATGCTGCTCCAGAACAGTGGTCAGCCGATCCTCACTACATATAAAGCCATGCAGAACAGGTTCCAGAAACTCGCGGGCAAAATCAAATATCGACTTTAACGTATGTAATCTCAAAAAATTATGGGAGGCCCTGGCTATTGCCAGGTGAAAAGCAATTTCATTTTCCCAGGAAAATGGATTTTTCCCGGATGGCTGCTTAAACTGCTGCAACGCCTGGTAAATAGCTTCCAGATCTTCTTCAGTTCGCATTTCTGCGGCTTCTCTTGCTGAAGACTGCTCGATACTGCGGCGAACTTCATAGAGTTCAACAATCCTCTTCTGGTCCACCTGCATTATTTTTTTCAAAGGACTAAGCGAAACTGCTGCATCCACGTTCTTTACATAGTTGCCCTTTCTCTTCTTTATCTCTATAAAACCAAGTGTTTCAAGGGTATTCAGTGCTTCACGCAGCGATGACCGGCCGACACTGAAGAGCTCGGTCAAACGTCGTTCACTCGGCAATTTCTCACCCGGGAGAAGTCGGCCCTCAGTGATCAGCTCGATCAACTGGTTCACTATCTTGTCTGAAACTTTTTCAACTCGAACTTCTTTAAAAACTGCGTCCATATACGTACCAGATAATCCATATTGGTCTGACCAAAACAAAACCTAAAACAACAGTGCAAACATTATGCAACAGTTTGCTAGAATACTTATTTTATCTTATACACAATAGCAGATTGCCGAAAATCGTGAAACACAAATATCTGCCTTGACAATGGCCATTCCTTAAAATATATTATGGTCAGACCAGTTAGCAATAAGACCACAAGTAGCACTTATTCTGCTGGCCGTCCGAGCCATTTGCTGGACATACACTGCCAATTCTGGCTTCAGCTCCAGAATGTCTGAATCACCGTAGAGAGTCTGCCCTCCCTGGTGATTCCATGTTCGCAGAAGAGGGTTCAATCAACTGATGACCGCAATTGATTGATATCCAAAACCTCTTCACCTGTTCCTTGGTCAAAGCAGCTCATTAAGCCTGAACTCCTCCACTGGCTGCTTTGACCACGGGAACGGCTCTCTTCCCTTCAAAACGAGGTAACTCTTTCCTCTTACCGGATAGTTATAGCTCAACTGATAACGTCGCTGTACCTTTGTCAAATATTGGTTTCACAGCTGTTTCTACCACACAATCCCGCTCCATGAGCGCGCACGCGCTTCAATTCGAAAAACTTTTATCTGCAAAAAAAATACTTATTTCAATTCACTTTGAATTTTCTTGCATTTACATGGTTATTCGAGACATATCTGTCGGGCTACAGTAAAATACTAACAAATACCAACCAATACTAACAACAGCATTCCGTTATTTTTACAGTTTTCAAACACACATGAGGGTCCTTTCAGTGTACTACGTTCGAAAGTGCATCACCACCCTCTTGCCACAGTGATGTTCATATCATATTGTATTAATGGGCCCCTCACTAAAAACCTTTGCCACAGGAGCATACGACAATGGCTGGAAAAATATTTTACAGAGAGCGTGTTAAATCCAAAGATGGATCCAAATCACCACGTTACAGAATCGTTGCTGTTAGCGACATCAACCTCAAAGTGTATGCAGATCACTTCCGCAAAACCGAGCTGGACCAGATTGCTGCAGCTACCGGCGCAGAGCTCATCGCTATGGAGCGTGGCGAAAAACATAGATAGTTTATATTCGGAAATATCTCTTCATTTCTCTCCTTCCTGACTGGATCGGCTGCATCAGCGCAGAAATGCCTGATGCAGCCCAGCAGGACAAAGGTGCTATCCGACCTGCGCCTCTGAGTAGAGAAAAACAGCTATCTTCCGAAAAAATATCAGTAAACCTGCCGGGATCATCGGAAAACACAATCAGAACAAGGAGAAACTTATGGCACTGGTCCGGGAAAAGGACGGAAAGAGATTACATGTAAAAAGCACGCTGATGGGAGAGAGTCTTGTCAGCGATGAGTTTATCAACAGCTTGGATATCGCCCCCCAGGAGAGACTTTACCCTCATGTGATGGTGATGAAAATTGGCGGTCAGTCCATTTGTGACCGGGGTGCAAAAGCACTCCCTGCGATTCTGAAGGAACTTGTTGAGAACCGCAAAAAACACAAAATGTTGATAACAACCGGTGGTGGTACACGCAGTCGTCATATTTACACTATTGGTCTTGAGATGGGTATGCCTACAGGTGTCATCGCCAAATTCGGCTCGATGGTATCCGAACAGAATGCATTGATGATCGCAACCCTGCTTTCTCCCTGGGGAGGTGTTAAAATTGCCCATGCTGATATCGTCAAACTTCCGACATATTTCGCAGAAGGGATCATCCCTGTGATGCACGGCATGCCGCCGTATGATTATTTTGCCATTAAACCGAAGGTGGGCAGGATTCCAATCCACCGCACAGATGTCGGTCTTGTCATTCTCGCAGATCTTATTGGGACCTCAACCGCTCTCTTTATCAAAGATGAAAACGGATTGTATACCGACGACCCTAAAAAGAACCCTGCTGCTGAGTTTATTCCCGAAATCGGCGCCCGGGATCTTCTTGAAAAAGGCCAGGACGATCTTGTTATAGAACGCCCCTGCCTCGAGATTTTACAAAATAGTGAAGTGATAGAGAAATTACATGTAATTAATGGAATGGTGCCCGGCAATATCACCCGAGCCCTGAATGGAGAGCATGTAGGTACTTATATTTACAAGCAGTAGACCTCATATCTCTGTATATTAATCACAAAGGGGCTGCAGTTCACAACTGCGGCCCCTTTTGCATTGCTGTTATTACAGCGGTGAAATTACTTGTCGCTCAGCACTTCAAAGCTGACAAGGACTTCAACATTCCTGCCAACCACGCCAAAATCGACGAACTTACCGCTACCGATCCCGTACGCCAGGCGGTCCATAACAAAGGTTCCGTTAAATCCTGCAACCTGCTTCCCTTTTTCACTAGGATGATCTTTTATACCTGCAAGTACCAGCGGTAGAGTCAGATCATAGCTTTTGCCCTTAACGGTAAATTTGCCAGCTACCAGATACTCGTTGCCGCCCGTTGTCGTAATAGAAACTGACGCAAAACGCATCTCGGGAAAGCTGGCTTCATCAAAGAAGTCTGCGGACTGTAAATGCTTGTCCCGCTTAGCGATATTAGTATCTATACTCTTAACATCCAGCACAAAATTCATACTGCTGTCAGCCAGGTTAGCAGGATCAAAATTGACACTGCCTGTAAACGCATTGAACTGTCCTCGTACTTTTGAAAAGATATGATCAACTGTAAAGTAGAAACCGGAGTGCGCAGGGTCAATCTGCCAACTTCGCGCTTCAGCAAACGCTCCCTGTGCATAAAGTAATCCC
>JBFHGS010000139.1:0-13373 GCA_041582995.1 Desulfopila sp.
AGAAAAATCAATCGATAATGCAGTATAGAGATTCAGGAAGAACCATATCAGCTATAGTGAAAAATAGCTTTTTCGGACAAAATAAGGCAGGAACTGCGAGTGGATGAAAAGCACATTTCAAGATAGCTTATCATTTTTTATGGGTAACGGGAGTATTGTCGTTCTTCCGTTACCCATAATCTTCTGCTTTCAGTCCTCAATAGACCGAATATCCCAGGCTTCGGTACGGTTACCGTTATCCGGGTTAGCTACGACTGTAAATTCAAAAATATTAGTAGAATCCACAAATAGATTATCGTTTACTTCCGGAGCTTTTGAACAGTGAAAAAATACGGATTGCGGCACAAGCCCTTTGGCGGTAAGGGAATAGTAACGCATAAACCCGAATCCCCTTTCCGGGTTGTAATTGATAGGAAAGCCACGTTGACGGTTATCTCCATTGCTTGAATGCAGAGGCAGCAGGCCGGGAATAAGAAATCCTGAGAGAAAACTGTCTGCTGCTTCTTTCAATTCATGACTGACATGATTGAAACCAATAACCTCCACCCGACAACCCATATTCTGCAAAGCAACTACCAGACGAATAAAATCACCGTCACCGGTCAGCAGAATCACGCGATCGAGATTTCGGGCCTGCTGTAAGGCATCGATAGCCAGATCCATATCAGCATTTGCCTTGGTGGTGATAATTCCCTCATCATCGACAAAATGCTTTACAAATTTTTTGATGACCTTGAAACCGCACTGTCTGAGTACATCGTGATAACGATAGAGTTTCTGGCGGTATTCAGGTTCGTCTTTCGTTCTTTCCCGATCTTCGGCCAGATACGAGTTAGCCCGCAGCATGACAGAATTTCCGGCATGCGCAAGATCGACCAGTACATCATACCGCATACCATAGCCGCCGCACAGCCGGATATTCTCGGCATCAACATAGATACCTGTTTTCAGCATTGCATTTTCTCCATTCAGATTGCTTGGAGCTTATTCCCACTCAATGGTTGCAGGTGGCTTCGAAGAAATGTCGTAACATACCCTATTCACACCCCGAACCTCATTAATGATACGACTTGAAATGGTGCCAAGCAGATCGTAAGGCAACTTTGACCAGTCTGCTGTCATAGCATCTCTGGAGTCAACGGCACGAAGAGCGATAACATTCTCGTATGTACGCCCATCACCCATAACACCTACAGTCTGAATCGGCAACAGCACGGCAAAAGACTGCCAAACTTTTCTGTACCAGCCGGCTTTTCTCATCTCTTCGAGTACTATAACATCAGCCTGGCGCAGGATATCGAGACGCTCGCGGGTAACCTCTCCCATAATTCTGATACCCAGCCCGGGACCAGGGAACGGCTGACGGTAAATCGCTTCTTCAGGCAAACCGAGTTCAAGACCGAGTTCACGGACTTCATCTTTGAACAGTTCTCGCAACGGCTCAATCAGATCAAGTTTCATAATCTCCGGCAAACCGCCAACATTATGATGTGACTTGATAGGTGCCTCGCCCCTGAAGGATACAGACTCAATAACATCAGGGTAAAGGGTGCCCTGAGCAAGGTATTCAACCTGACCGATCTTATGCGCTTCCTCTTCGAAAATCTTGATAAAACCAAGGCCGATTCGTTTGCGTTTTACTTCCGGATCAAGCACACCATCAAGCTCACTTAAGAAAAAATCGGTGGCATCGACACTTATCACATTCAATTTGGTTTTTTCTCTGAAGAACCGAAGAATAGACTCAGACTCACCGGTACGCATCAAACCGTTATTGACATAAATACAGGTTAACTGGTCTCCGATGGCTCTATGGACGATAGCTGCTACAACTGAAGAATCAACACCGCCTGAAAGTGCACAGATCACATGATCTTTACCAACTTTCTCACGAATGGCTTCAACATTTGCCTCGATAAAAGAATGCATGGTCCAGGTCGGCTTGCAGCCACAGATACCGAAAATAAAGTTCCGTAATACATCGTTGCCGATAAGAGTATGCGCGACTTCCGGGTGAAACTGAACAGCGACAAACGGCTTCTCTTTATGGCGTATAGCTGCATAAGGAGAATGCGCACTGGTAGCAGTAACCTCGAAACTGGCAGGAAGAACCTCTATTCGATCGCCGTGACTCATCCATACCTGATGATGAAATTCACCAGTCTCAAGACCGGCAAAGATACCTTGAGTATACTCAACACTCAGTTCAGCTTTGCCGAATTCACGCTTATCTGCTTTCTCAACTTTACCACCAAGTTGCTGAACCATAAGCTGGGCACCATAACAGATACCGAGCACAGGAACACCGAGCTCAAAGATACCAGCATCACTGTGAGGCGCATCAGTGTCATATACGGAGCATGGGCCACCGGAAAGAACAATTCCTGTCGGCTTAAGCTCCTTGATCTTTTCAAGGGAAATATTGAAGGGATGAATCTCGCTGTACACCTTCTGCTCTCTGATCCGCCGTGCTATAAGCTGAGTGGTCTGGGAGCCGAAATCCAAAATGAGTATTTTTTCGCTATGAATATCCATGTGTATGCTCTTTTCAAATACAGAGTTTGGTACTGCAACACGGCATAATCACTCTGCCGTGTCCTGATATGCGTTATGCAGTGCGGTAATTCGGTGCTTCCTTAGTAATGATAACATCATGTACATGGGATTCGCGCAGACCCGCTGGCGAGATACGTACAAATTTCGCTTTCTTCTGCAGCTCTTCAATGGTTGCAGCCCCGACATACCCCATGCCTGAACGCAGTCCGCCGAGTAACTGGTAAATAACAGAATTAATCGGTCCACGATAAGGTACTTTCCCCTCTATACCTTCCGGCACCAGTTTTGAAGTGGTGTTGATATTTGACTGGAAGTATCTGTCTGAAGAGCCCTGACTCATAGCTCCAAGTGAACCCATCCCCCTATACCCTTTGTAGGTACGTCCCTGATACAGGAATGTCTCACCTGGTGTTTCATCAGTTCCGGCAAACAAACTGCCGATCATGATAGTGGATGCGCCAGCACCAATGGCTTTGGCAAGCTCTCCGGAATGTTTGATCCCGCCATCAGCAATGATCGGAATACCATAGCGCATACCTGCCTTCACGCAATTGCAGATCGCAGTCATTTGTGGAACACCGATACCTGCAACGATTCGTGTGGTACAGATCGACCCAGGCCCAACTCCGACTTTCACGGCATTGACACCCGCCTTAATGAGATCTTCAGTCGCTTCTTCTGTTGCCACATTACCGGCTATAATCTGCAGATTGGGGAAAGTTGTCCTCACCATCTCCACGCCGCGAATCACGCCACGGGAGTGACCGTGAGCAGAATCAATTACGACAACATCAACTCCGACTTTAATCAGTGCTTCGGCATTAGCTTCTATATCAGCACCAACTCCGAGTGCAGCACCAACAAGAAGGCGGCCATAACTGTCTTTGGCCGCCAATGGGTATTTCTTAATTTTCTCAAGGTCTTTTATAGTGATAAGCCCTTTCAACGCACCGGCATCATCCACCACTAGAAGCTTCTCGATGCGATGCTCATGCAGCAATGCCTTGGAATGTTCAAGAGTGATACCCGGTTTTGCTGTCACCAGATTTTTACTGGTCATGACATCAGCCACACGCAGATCATTGTCGGAAACAAAACGCAAATCTCGGTTCGTAACGATACCGGCAAGTTTTCCTTCGTGCAGTACAGGCAGGCCGGAAATTTTGTAGGTGGCCATGATTTCCTGCACTTCATTTACAGACTGATTTTGATTCACAGTTATAGGATCAATAATCATGCCCGACTCTGATTTCTTTACACGCTCAACTTCTATCGCCTGCTGCTCAATTGACATGTTTTTATGAATAATGCCGATACCGCCTTCTCTCGCCATGGCGATAGCGGTGCGGTACTCAGTAACAGTATCCATTGCTGAACTGACGAGCGGGGTATTAAGAGTAATTGTGTCTGTCAGTTTTGTGGCCAATGAAACTTCATTTGGAAGGACCTCAGATGCTGCGGGAACGAGAAGTAAATCATCAAATGTTAGTGCTGTTTCAATATTATCTGGTAACATAGTCCCTCCTTGTCAGGAATTGTGGCATGTAGTAAATGGCATGAGGAGCAGGAACGGCACGGTCAGTTCACCCTTTAGGGGATTTTGACTGCTTTGCAATTCCCTGACAAACCTGTTGTACCATATACCCTTTTCTGCCAAATGTTTTAGAATATAACGGTAAAGCATTCTGCAGACAATGTGCAAAATTTCTTATACAACGCCGGATAACTTCCGGTAATTGGCGACGGGTAGCCCGGGTGCTCGCGATTGCCGTTTCCCGATGAAGGAACCTCAGACAATGCTACTGGAAATAAATCCTCACAACCCTCAACTACGCCTTATTCAACAGGTAGTTGATAAACTCAAGAGCGGTGCTGTCATCTGCTATCCCACCGACACCGGTTACGGTATCGGCTGCGACATCTTTAACCCTAAAGCTATCAAGCGGGTTACACAGATTAAACATCGCCCATCACAAAAACCATTTTCGTTCATGTGTTCGGACCTTACACACATCAGCAATTATGCTCATGTGTCGAACACCGCTTACAGGTTATTGCGTAAACGTTTGCCGGGTCCATACACTTTTGTTCTGCCCGGAACCAAAGTAGTACCTAAAGTCATGGTCACCAGACAAAAAACTGTGGGTATCAGGGTGCCGGATAACAGAATCTGTCAGTTACTGATTGAGACTCTTGGCAATCCAATAGTAAACACCAGTCTGCCGGCAGAAGATGATATGCCACCGTCAGAGCCGTTTGAAATCGACCTGCTGCTGGGCAACAGAGTCGATTTAATTATAGACGGAGGAGCTGTTTTCACCGACCCGTCATCTGTTATCGATCTGACGGGTGACAATCCTGAAATCCTCCGTGAAGGCAAAGGAGACGTTACTCCTTTTCTGTAATCAGAGCCTCTTTCAGAGACTTGCTCATGGTGAAGTGCAGCGTGTTACGCTCCGGGATATCCATCATCTTGCCGGTACGCGGATTTTTTGTACATCTCGGCTTACGCTGCCTTACAGAGAAACTGCCATAACCACGCAGTTCAATACGGCGCTCTTCCTGCAGCGCTCCTGCCATAGTCTCCAGAATAATATCCACAGCCACACTTACATCCTGTTTCTGCATGGAGAGATGATCACTAACCTTATTTACAATATCTTTTTTCAGCATCTGTTTATCTTCTATATTGGAACCGAAATCACCTGAAGGTGCCGGATTGTATTTATGTATAAAAAAAGGCTGCTTTGCCGGATAGTTACCGGCAAAACAACCTTGGCACTACAAAACTACTCTCTCAGGTACTGAAGACTTATTCTTCGTCAGAACCAGTTCCGCCGCTTTCTGCAGCAGCTTTCAAGAGGTCACCAAAGGTAGATGGTGCGTTATCGCTCGCGGAAGAATCTGCACCGCCGCTGTATGACTCGGAAGCTTCCTTGTCACCATCACCCTCAAGGGTTTTCACTGAAAGACCGATCTTGCGATCTTTGGAAGATACATTGATAACGATAGCCTTAAGGGTATCGCCTACCTGGTACATTCCAACCGGAGTCTTCACTTTGTCTTTGCTCAGTTCTGAAACGTGAACCAGACCTTCAATACCTTCTTCCAGCTTAACAAATACACCGAAGTCAGTAACGTTGGTGATTTCACCTTCAACAACAGTACCTGACGGGTAGTTGTTGTATGCTGCCTGCCATGGATCAGGAACCAGCTGCTTGACACCAAGAGAGAATCTCTCGTTTTCACGATCGATCTTCAGGACAACAGCCTGGATGGTTTCACCCTTGGCATATTTCTCTGAAGGATGCTTGATGCGCTCGGTCCAGGAAAGATCGGATACATGAATAAGGCCGTCAATACCCTCTTCGATACCGATGAATACACCGAAATCAGTGATGTTCTTGATCTTACCTTCAATGATAGAACCGACCGGATAGTTCTCGGTTACGAGATCCCATGGATTAGGCTGAAGCTGCTTCATACCAAGGGAGATACGCTTGGTTTCCGGCTCGATGTTCAGAACCATAACCTCGACGTCATCGCCAACGGAAACCATCTTAGATGGGTGACGAGGCTTCTTGGACCAGGTCATCTCGGAAACGTGGATGAGGCCTTCAACGCCCTCTTCCAACTCTACGAAAACACCGTAGTCGGTGATAGAAACAACTTTACCAACGGTCTTCTGGCTGAGCGGATATCTGTCAACAACGGTAGCCCACGGATCTTCGCGAAGCTGCTTGATACCAAGGGAAACACGATCGTTATCTTTGTCGTACTTGAGAACCTTGACTTCGACTTCCTGCCCAACTCTGTACATTTTGGCAGGATGAGACACGCGGCCCCAGGAAAGATCGGTAATGTGACAAAGACCGTCCATACCACCCATATCGATAAACAGACCGTAATCGGTAATATTGGTAATAGCACCGGTAATAATCTGATTTTCTTCAAGTTTGGAACGCATTTCTTCACGCAGCTTGTTGCGTTCTTCTTCAAGAATCGCGCGGCGGGAAATTACAACATTGTTTCTCTTCTTGTTGAACTTGAGGATCTTGAACTCATATGACTCACCGATAAGTCCATCAAGGTCTTTGACCGGACGGAGATCGATTTGTGAGTATGGCAGGAATGCAGGAACACCGATATCAACGGACATACCGCCTTTGACACGGCTCTCGATTTTACCCTCGATGGTTCCATCATCTTCCTGGATTTTGGCAATATCTTCCCAAACCTTAATTGCAATAGCCTTTTCACGGGAGAGCAGCAGGCCGCCTTCGTCTTTACGGCGTTCTACAAACACTTCGAAAGTGTCGCCCACAGTTATTTCCTGATTTTCTTCCAGGCGGAATTCAGACTTGGCGATGTAACTTTCTGCTTTGTCACCAACATCGACAAGAAAGTAGTCATCTTCAGCACCAATGATGGTACCCATTGCAACATCACCAACAGCAACCACAGTGCTGTTTTCTTCCATCTCAAAGAGTTCTGCAAAGCTCAACTCTTCGCCACTGTTCTGATTTGCTTGTTTCAATTCTTCTGTCATGTGGATTTACTCTTATGCAGTAGACCAAATAAAGAGGCTACGCGGTTAAGGTTGTTGTGTGTCGGTTATTCGCCGTCACGTTGATGGTTTTGTCACCTTAAAAAAGGTGGCACCTTTTAATCCTGAAACATTACTTTATACCAATAAATCAACCAGAGGACAAGCACTTCGTTGACTGACATCAAAAAAAGCTGAAAACCCGTTCAAGATAATTAAAACATTGACTTTCCGGAAATAGAGACGGCCAGCACCCATTCTTGCCTTCACTAAAGACACACTAAAACAACAGTGTAAACACCCTGAATCATAAGACATTACAAAGATCGACAAAAAGGGTGCAAACGAATCTGGATTACCGTTAACATGAGACTGTCAACGGGCAGTATCTGAACAGACATATACTACCCGCTGAACACTGGAAAGATGGGAAGGAGAGTCAGATCACAGAATCACATTACCTTGTGATATCAGAGCTTTCCGTATTCAAGAGGTAAACCCTCTTTTTCCCAGGCCAGGATTCCCCCCCGGAGATTATAGACAAGCGGATACTTTTCATTGCTGAGATATAATCCTGCTGCGTAGCTTCGGCCACCGACAGCACACACCAGAAGCAACGGTTTATTGCGAGGCAGATCAGCTTGTCCACCCATGATGTCCCCAAGCGGCACAGCAATCGAATTCGGAATCCGTAACTGCTCCCGTTCAGCTTCAGTTCGCACATCAACGATAAGAACGCTCTTTTCACGTGCAAGAAGGTCAGAGGCTTCGCGAGGTAATATAGATTCAAACTCAGGCTCTAACGGCAGAATGACTTCAGATGAACTTTCTGTAGTCTTTTTTTTGTCATCACCGGCCGGGTCACTTGAGCAGCCAGTCAACATTACGAATAGAACAACACATACGAATACACGTATATCCAGACCATTAACCGGTCTGCAAAGTAAGTGGAGCCAGCTATTTTTCATCAAACAGGAACATCCTTTGTTGTATTTTTTTTCGATTGCGGCCGCCGCCTCTTGCCGGGCCTCCGAGCACGCCCCCCTGCATCCGGCTTTGCAGCTGTCCTCTCGGGTGGCGGTACGATCAGCTCTTCAGGCGGGACTACGCACTCAAGCGAATGCCCGATATACTCTTCAATCTCGGGTAGCACAAAAGCCCCTTCCTCACAGGCGAAACTTACAGACACGCCATCTGCACCTGCTCTTCCTGTACGACCAACTCTGTGCACATAGTCTTCAGGCTCATACGGCAAGGTAAAGTTAACCACGTAGCGTATACCGTCAATGTGGATACCTCTGCCAGCCACATCAGTTGCCACAAGAACTTTTACTTTACCGTCACGGAATCGCTCGAGTCGGCTCTCACGTTTCCCCTGCGGTACATCGCCCGAGAGCAGTACACAGTCAATACCATTCCGCTGCAACTTATCGGCAAGCTTGCGAACTTCACTCTTCATGTTGGCAAAAACCATGATCCGGTCATCAGGCTGCTGCCTGATCAGATTGTAGAGCACGTAATATTTCTCGTCAGTGGTTACCAGATATACCCGCTGCTCGATACTTTCTACCGAAACCTGATCCTGTTCCGCCTCAACATACACAGGCTTTACACACCACTGATAGGCAAGCCGCTTGACATCATCTGAAACAGTCGCAGAGAAAAGGAGTGTCTGACGCGCTTCCTTGGCAGGAAGTCGGCTGATGATCCGTCGCACATCGGGAATAAACCCCATATCCAGCATCCTGTCAGCTTCATCAATCACCATTATGCCGCAATCTTTAAAAGATAAGATATTCTTGTTGGTAAAATCGAGCAAACGCCCGGGAGTGGCCACAACGACATCAACCACACGGTCCCGCAGATCGTTCATCTGAGCTTCATACTTTGCGCCGCCATATACAGCCTGAATTCGTAACCCTGTATGCTGGCCGATTTTTCTGCCATCTTTGGTTATCTGTATTACAAGTTCACGCGTAGGTGCAATGATCAAAGCCCTGGGAAATCCTTTTTGGGAACTCTTCTGAGACTCCTGCAGCAGTCGTGAAAAAATAGCGATCAGGAAAACAGCACTTTTACCTGTTCCGGTATTGGCCTTACCCACCAGATCATTACCGGCCAGAACCCCTGCAAGCGCCTGGGCCTGAATAGGTGTACAGTATTCAAATTCCTGATCAGCGATACCATGCATCACTGAAAGCGGCAGATTGAAATCATGAAACCTTGAAAGCCCTTCCCGTGGTGAAACTTCGAATTTATCCAGAGTCCAGCGCGGCTTGCGCTTTCTGGGCGGCTTTTTCTGGCCACCACTTTTTTCCTTTTGCCGAAGATCGGCTTTTTCTTCAACGACCTTATTCCCGGTTTCGACAACTCCTGCTGCAACTTCAGCTACATTTACAGCATCGTCAGCAGTTCCAGCGGCCGACCGGGCTGGAACGGCCTCATCCTGATCCCGGTTTCTTTTTTTCCCGAGAATGCCGGCGCGGGCAAATTTCTTTATTCTTTCCCCGGCGCGAGCAATAAACTTTTTCATCATGTAATCATCTCTGGCTTTAGCCTCTGACACGCATCCACGCCTGGCGCCCCTGCGCCAGCGGATACATAAAGAACAGCTATTACGTTTCCATCCGAAAACTATTTAACTACAATAAGTATTAACTGCATTTTGGCAGAATTATATACAACACGAAACCGGCTTCAGTCTTTCTGATCCGGCAGCAAGGCAGGCTACACCAGCAATTCTCAGACCATTCCAAACACAAGTCCCCAAAACAGCATCAACTGTTTTCTGCAACTGACATCAGCTGGAACCGTCTAAAAAAATGCAGGAATAGGATATCATGAAAAAATCCGTTTTCGATCAGGCAGGATAGATACTCTATAAACAACAAACGGTAAACAGTTGCTATTTTCCCAACACCCTCAACTCTTCCATCAAAGGCCCGAACAAAGCCTCATATTCCGGAATTGCTTTACGTAAAATTGTGCCAAAATGTGATACATCACTCTCATTAACAACGATATTAGCGGAGTATGCCAGAGCCTCAAGATCAAAAAGAGTATTCAGCCCCTTACCAATCAGTGCATAAAAGATATAGCGCCTTTTACTCATGCTCATATTACACATATACGCATGGAATTTGCCACCATCCAAGCCACCCGGCTCAAATTCTGTATGCAGAATTACATTTGAATAATTGACAAAATCCATTTTTTCCAGAGCTGATGCCACAGAGCCCGCAATTTCGGCCCGATACCCGAGCGCCTCGACAGCCTTCACAACTTCACTTCTGCCTGCCTCCTCAGCCATCAGAATCAGCGCCAGTGGTATTTCTTCCACCACCTCCTGATCTTCAAAAACACCATCTTTTAACCATGACACATCCGGCGCCTCTGGCGGCTTCACGGTAATACCTGTCGGCTTCGGCCCTTTGCCAGCTGAAGGAGCGTCTTCCAAACCTTCAACCATAGTACTCGAATCCAGCTGAAATGGCTTGGCACACTGAGTACACTTCACCCTCGCCTTTTGGTCAGGCTTCATGCTCTTCAGACTGGACTGAAACTTATCACTCAGTTTCAGTTGCTTTCCACAGTGGGGACAACTCACATTCATGACACCCTCTCATCCTGAGATTTAACGAAAACAGATAACCTGTTTACTCACGTCGTCAGACTTCAAACTGGCTTTAGCGAGAAAACCCATGCTCATTTTCCTCTTCTTCCATGCTGAGCCCACTGAGCGTCGATGTCGCTTCACCACGCTCAGCTTTCAGTTTATCCAGACCACGTGTGATTTCATTGCGTTGCGAGCAGTAGGTTAAGGCTGTTTTTTCAGTTATCAGACCGCGACTGAAGAGTTCAAGAATATGCTGATCAAAGGTGCGCATATCCAGAGTGGCACCCTCTTTAATGATGTTGTAAAAAGTTTTCTCCTCAGTCTCACCATTTATAATAAGATCTTTAATACGCAGACTGGTACGAAGAATTTCCATAGCGGCAACTCGCCCGCCACCAACTTTTGGCAGCAATCTCTGACCAACTACCCATTTGATTGTATCAACCAGTCGATGTCGTATCTGTGGCTGTTCATCCTGCTCAAACATACCGAGAATACGGTTTATCGTCTGCCCGGCGTCAATCGTATGAAGTGTTGAAAAAACGAGATGACCGGTTTCAGCAGCCGAAAGACCGATCTCCATTGTTTCTCTGTCTCGCATCTCACCAACCAGAATAACCTTCGGAGCCTGACGGAGTGCCGCTCGCATTCCTACAGCGAAAGTACTGAAATCGTTACCCATCTCTCGCTGATTAAAAGTCGCCTGTCTCTGCTGGTGTACATATTCGATCGGATCCTCAAGCGTCACCACATGTACCGGCCGGGTATCGTTTATCCTGTTCAGCAATGCTGCCAGGGATGTCGTTTTACCAGAACCCGTCGCACCGGTAAACAACACCAAGCCGTTAAGCTCAGCTGCCATTTTTCCGAAACAATCCGGAAACTGCATGCTTTCGATAGAGGGAACCTCTGTTTCCAACTTTCTGAGAATTGTGGTAAAGTAGCCCTTCTGAGTGAATACATTCACCCTGAATCGGGCTTTATCTCCAAGTGAATAGGACATATCACATGACCCGCTTTCCAGCAAATCCCTGAGTAAGCGGCGATTATTTCCTATAAGATTGAGAGCAAAGGTTTCGGTTTGGAAAGGGGTCAGTTCCTTTACCGGCGGCTGAACCTTTACAGGCACAAGCTTTCCGGCTGATTCAACTTGCAATGTTTTGCCGACCGTCACATTGAGATCGGACACATTGCCGTAAGATTCCAGCATTGCTGTAATCCAGTAATCTATTTCTGTCTTTTTCATAACAGTCTCCTGGAAAAATGTGCCACACCCTTTATTTTCATAGTATATTGTCTATAAAGTAACAAGAATTTCAATAACTTTTTTACTGCTAACCATAAAGCGAAGACCATTCACGGTCATCCTTTTTCGACAAACAAGGTGTAACCTATGGCAATTCCACTGCGTAGCGCAACGACAACTCAGGGTAGAAGAATGGCAGGGGCACGAAGCCTCTGGCGTGCAAACGGCATGAAAGAAGAACACTTCGGCAAACCTATCATCGGTATTGTCAACTCATTCACCCAATTTGTTCCCGGTCATGTACACCTCCACGAAATCGGCCAGCACATCAAAAAGATCATTGCCGAAAAAGGATGCTTTGCCGCTGAATTCAACACGATAGCTATCGACGACGGAATAGCTATGGGCCACTCAGGGATGCTCTATTCGCTCCCTTCCCGTGAACTGATCGCCGATAGTGTTGAATACATGAGCAACGCCCACACAGTCGACGCACTGATCTGTATTTCCAACTGCGACAAAATCACCCCGGGCATGCTGATGGCTGCCATGCGTCTCAATATCCCGACTATCTTTGTTTCCGGGGGCCCCATGGAGGCCGGTGTCGACGGTGATAAGCGCTACGATCTCGTTGACGCGATGGTCATGGCAGCTGACCAATCGGTAAGCGACAGCGATGTCGAACGTGTTGAGCGCAGTGCCTGCCCTACCTGCGGCTCCTGCTCGGGTATGTTCACCGCAAATTCAATGAACAGCCTGAACGAAGCTCTTGGCCTTGCTTTGCCTGGCAATGGCACCCTGGTCGCTACGCACGCCGGTCGAAAAAAACTTTTCGAAACAGCTGCGGGCAGAATTGTCGAAATGGCAGAAGCCTGGTATGAGCATGAAGATGCTTCCGTACTGCCACGCTCCATCGCCAGCAAGGCGGCCTTCATGAATTCCATGACCCTCGATATCGCCATGGGCGGTTCAACCAACACCGTCCTGCATCTGCTGGCAATCGCACACGAAGCTGGTGTCGACTTCAACATGAATGACATCGACGGACTCTCACGAAAAGTGCCGGTATTGTGCAAAGTATCTCCATCTTCCCGCTATCATATGGAGGATGTACACAGGGCTGGCGGCATCATGGCCATACTTGCCGAACTTAACAGGGCAAACCTGATCGACAGCAGCGTCAGCCGCGTTGACAGCCCGACCCTTGCTGACACGCTGGCAAAATACGACCTCATGAGCGAGAGTTGCAGTCCGGAAATACACGATTTTTACAAAGCATCTCCCGCCTCGACAGGGCTCAATCTTGTAATGGGTTCTCAGAACACTACCTATACCGATGCCGATCTGGACAGAAAAGCCGGCTGCATCCGTAATCTCGAGAACTGTTACAGCAAAGACGGCGGACTTGC
>JBFHGS010000140.1:0-13344 GCA_041582995.1 Desulfopila sp.
CTGGAAGTGTCTGAATTTGGGGATTTGGCTAACTGGATTATCCCCGGCAAATTTGCGCCGGGAATAGGCGGTGCCATGGAACTGGCACAAAAGGCTCGTAGATTAGTGATCACCACTACCCATACAACGAAAAGAGGTGAACCAAAAATATTGAAAAAATGTACTTTGCCGCTCACTGCCAGTGGTTGTGTCAAAATGATCATTACAGAACTTGCAGTAATAACGGTGAGCACTACTGGAATGATGTTACAGGAAATTGCCAAAGAAGCTGATTTGGAAACCGTACTTCGTGCCACTGAAGCACCATTGACAGTAGCCGATAACCTTTTGACCTTTTAAGCTATGAATACACAGGAAAGGAAACTGCTGGCAACCGTCGATTCCCTTGCGGATGACATCTGTGATTTTACCTTCCGTCTGGTTGCTCAACCGAGCACACTCGGTAACGAGGCGGGAGCAGTCACAGTGATGACAGAAGAATTACAGAGACTGGGGTTTACGACATCATCTGTGCCGCAGAACAGCGATGCTCTTATCAATCATTCAGGGTATGCCGAGGTGCCTTGGTCTCCTGTTGACCGCCATAATGTTGTAGGTAGTTTTCAACCAGCAGCTGCAGGTGGTAGAAGTGCTCTTTTTAACGGTCATCTTGATGTGGTGAGTGCAGGTAACCGCGATTTTTGGAGCAGAGACCCGTTTACTCCGACTGAAATTGATGGCTGGCTGTATGGGCGAGGTGCCGGTGATATGAAATCTGGTGTCGCTGCTATGACCTATGCGGCGTATGCTATTGCAAAAGCAGATTTTTCTCTCTGCGCCCCGCTGACTGTTGCTGCGGTCATTGAAGAGGAGTGCAGCGGCAACGGTGCTATCGCCTGTCTTGCTGCAGGTTACGATGCTGAGGCGATCCTTATTCCTGAACCATTTGGTCCAACTATCCTGACAAATCAGTTAGGAGTTCTATGGTTCAAAGTTCGTCTCTGCGGTAAACCTACGCATGTTCTGCAGGCGAGAAGTGGCGTCAATGCCATCGAGAAATGCTATCCGCTGATAGCTGCCTTGCGGAACCTCGAAGAGGAGCTAAATAGTGTAAACGTACCGGATACCTATGTGAACACAAATCACCCCATAAACCTTAACATTGGTATAATCGAAGGCGGGGACTGGCCATCCACTGTACCTGCCGAGACAACATTCCACGGGCGTCTCTCGTTTTTCCCGAACATGAACTACAGTGATATCTGCGCTCGTATTACAGACGCTATCACTGTTGCAGCTCAAAAGGATGACTGGTTGCGGCTCAACCTCCCGCAGGTTGATTTTTATGGTTTTCGCTCAGAAGGTCATAGTCTGCCGAGAGACCTGCCTGCATTCAACACGCTGAACAGTTGCCATCAGAGTCTGACAGGTACTGCAGCTGAGAGCTACATTTCTACCTGCACAACGGATCTGCGCGCCTACCACTATTATGGTACAGGTCAACCAACCTGTTTTGGGCCTGTAGCCGAAAGCATCCACGGCGTGGATGAACGGGTGAACTTCGAGAGTGTTATGCACGTAGCCAGGACCTATGCTCTTTTTCTGGCTCGCTGGTGTAAGCTTGCAGAATAAAAAAACACGATAACAACATTTCCCAAGGAGAATGTTCAGATGAATGATGTCGTCATTGCCGATTATCTGCGCACAGCACAATCGCGTTCACGGCCTTCCATGCCGGAGCGTGATTGGTTTTATCAATTACGGGCGGATGAACTGCTTGCTCGCCTTATTCCTGCAATACTTACCAGATGTGACATTCCTTCGGCGGCAATAGATGATCTGATCATCGGTTCTGCACTGGGTGTTTCTGAACAATGGACGTTCGGCGGCAGAACTCCTGTTTTTCTAGCCGGTATGGACGCCGGAGTGGCTGCCAAATTCATTGACCAGCAATGCGGTTCAGGTATGGCTGCTGTCCAGACCGGATTTATGGAAATTGCGACAGGTCTTGCAGGCATGGTAATGGCGTGCGGTATGGAACATATGACCAGAGTACCAATGGGCCCTACGCTTTTTGAGAGTGGTGCAATGTCAGTCAACCCGGATCTTTATTCCGCTAAAAAATATGCTGGTTGGGATATGCCAACCACAATGAACATGGGGCTGACTGCAGAAAAGCTTGCTGATCTAGCCGGAATTACGAGAGAGGAGATGGATCTCTGGTCAGTCAGATCTCATCACCGGGCTGCTGCGGCTGCTGAATCAGGTTTCTTTGCCGATGAGATTCTCCCTATTTCTGCCACGCAGGCGGATGGAAGTTCTTTAACTGTAGACCGCGACCAGGGGGTACGGCCGGGAACAGACCTGGTCGGTACCGCAAGCCTTAAACCGGTATTTCGCTCTGATGGTAAGGTAACTGCAGGCAATGCCTCTCCACTTAGTACCGGAGCGGCGGCGATACTTCTTACCACGAGGAAACAGGCGTTAGCACGTGGTATTACACCACTAGCTTCTATTCGTTCGATAGGGATTGCCGGTGTGGATCCGACCCTGATGGGAGTCGGCCCCGTTCCAGCAACCAGAAAAGCACTCAAAATAGCTGGTCTTGAGCCGGAAGACATAGATGTATGGGAAATTAATGAAGCGTTCAGTGTGGTTGTTCTCAATTGCATGCGTGAGTTCAACATCGATCCTGAACAGGTAAATATTCATGGTGGTGGTATAGCCCTGGGGCATCCGCTCGGCGCAACCGGAGTTCGTTTAACCGGTACTCTTGCAAGAATTATGGCGGAGAAAAACTCGAGATATGGTTGTGCCACCGCGTGTATTGGTGGTGGTCAGGGGATATCCATAATTCTTGAACGCGACTGATGACATAGCAAACAGCAATGAGCAGAACAGCTGATACTCGCTAATCTGCTCATTATCGTTTCTTCTTCTTTACTAGGAATAAGGCTTCCTGTTTTAGATTCCGAGATACGCTTCTTTCACATGAGGATCATCAATCAGGTCCGTTGCTTTTCCTTCCATCACCACCCGGCCATGTTCAAGAACATAGCCACGGTCGCTAAGACTTAAGGAATGCTTTACATCCTGCTCGACCATGAGAACAGTGGTGCCCTGATCGGCTATCTTTCGTACCGTCTCAAAGATATCTTTAATGAGGATGGGGGCCAGCCCCAGTGACGGTTCGTCCAGCATGAGGATATGCGGTTGCGCCATAAGGCCGCGACCGATGGCAACCATCTGTTGCTCTCCACCGGAAAGCGTCATAGCCAGCTGGCTTTCACGTTCCTGCAACCTCGGCAACATGGTGTATACCTGTTGCAGTGTCTCTTCTGCCTGTTTATTCGCCCGTTTGTTGAACGCCCCGACCATGAGATTATCTTTGACACTCATCAACGGGAAAAGACGGCGACCTTCGGGCACATGCACTATACCGCTGGTGACAATATCTTCAGGAGGCTGGTTGTGGATATCTGTATTCTCAAAACCAATGGTGCCTGAAGAGACAGACATGAGACCGGAAATTGTTTTTAACAGGGTTGATTTCCCGGCTCCGTTACCTCCGATGATACTGACCACTTCCCCTTTGTTGACATGAAGCGAGAGATCATATATCACCTGAACATCGCCATAGGCTACGTTAATTTTGTCGATTTCAAGCAACGGCATAATCTTCTCCCAGGTAGGCCTTGATGACATTTTCATTGTTTGCGATCTCATCCGGTGTTCCTTCAGCGATCTTCTTGCCAAACTGGATAACCACAATACGATCCGACAGGGCCATGATCGCCCGCATAATATGTTCGATAACGAAAATTGTTATGCCCCGGTCACGAAGATTTTTCAGGATTTCCACCATCTCATCGACTTCTCCCGGTCGCAGTCCTGCCATAACCTCATCCAGAAGCAGAAGTTTGGGCTCTGTGGCAAGTGCCTTGGCTATTTCAAGTCGCTTGCGGTCTGCAATAGTGAGGTTAGCTGCAAGTACATCTTTTTTATCTGCGAAATTAAGTGATTCAAGTACCTGCACAGCTTTTTCTTCAGCCACTGTACGACTGTTTGTGGTAGCAAAACTACCAACCACAACATTATATAATACCGATTTTGAGCCAAATGGTTTAACGATCTGGAATGTTCTGGAAAGTCCCTGCTTGCAGAGATTCCAGGGCTTTTGGCCGGTTATGTCTTTGCCGTCGAAACGGATGGAGCCGACAGTCGGCGGAAATACACCCGCAATACAGTTGAAGGCGGTTGACTTGCCCGCGCCATTCGGGCCGATAAGTCCAAGAATCTGACCCTGTTCAATATGCAGATTAAGGGTGTCGACTGCCCGCAATCCCCCGAACTCTTTTGTCATGTTGCTCACTTCAAGCAATGCCATGTTTTCCCCTCCCGGCTACTTCTTTTTTCTGAATTAGACGATCTACCAGGGCTGTATACAGCCTGGTTAACGGTTCCTGCAGTCCTCGTGGCTGGTAATGCATGACCAGGATAAGTACCAGGCCGAAAATGATCAGATGCATACCGGGCAGGGTGTCACCAAAGTAGATTCGGGAAAAGTCCCCTACCGGTCTCAGCAGCAGGGCTCCGAGGATTGGACCGGCTATAGAACCGCGTCCGCCAATCAGGGCGATAAAGGCAATTTCAAAGGAGAGATCGAGTGAAATTATGCTCTTAGGGTGGATGTAAAGAGAGAACTGGGCGTAAAATGTACCGGCCAGGGCCGTTAGAAAAGAACTCATGGCCATGGCGATAAGTTTGGCACGCGCAACATTTACACCAAGTGCCATTGCTGCTTCTGGTTCTTCACCGCCAGCATTCAGATAGTAGCCAAGTTTCGAACGGGAGATAACCCAGGTCAGCAGTAGTACCGCCAGTAACATCACAAGAATTATGTAGTAATACGGTTCCTTGCCGGCAAACATGAAATTGGTAAAACCTGTCTCAAGCGGCGGGATCTGCAGACCGCGCGGCCCGTTTATATTGAACGGCCCGAGATAATCAAGGTTTTCGACGATAACCCGGATGCCTTCAGCGAAAGCAATGGTTGCCAGAGCAAAATAGGCACCGCGCATTTTAAAGGTGGGCAGGCCGATCAGAACTCCGACAACTGTTGCGATTGCTCCACCAACCAGCATGCCGAGCCAGGGGCTGATTCCGTACTGGAGGGAAAGTATTGTTGATGTATAGGCACCAATTCCGACAAAGGCTGCATGGCCAAGAGGCAGAACACCGGCAAAGCCGCCGACCAGGTTCCAGCTGGTGGTCAGGTAGGCGTAAAAATAGAGCAGTACCAGAATATGAAGGTAGGTGGCGCTCCTGATAATGAGTGGCAGGGCAAAGGCGGCGACCAGAACCCCGATGCCAGCCAATTTATTAATTTGCGATCGATTCATTGGGTGATTCCTTGGTTTCGTGGTTACCAGTCATTTTTCTGGCCGAAAAGACCAGACGGCTTAACAAACAGGACCACCAGAAAGAGGCCGTAAACAATGGCTTCTGTCCAGGTCGCTGTCATGAACTGTGGCCCGACAGACTCGATAAGGCCGATAATTATGCCGCCGATCAGCGCTCCGCCAATGGACCCGAGTCCACCAAGGACAACGATGATAAAGCCTTTGATATCGAACAATACGCCCACGGTGGGAAATACGTTATTAAATGGGACCAGCGTAACAGCAGCGATGCCTGCGGTTGCTGCGCCTATCCCGAAAGCGATATTATATACTTTGAACTGATTGATACCCATGAGACTGGCTGCTTCGCGGTCCATACTTGTAGCCCGTATTGCCCGCCCCATAGTGGTTTTCTGAAAAAACCAGTAAATCGCCGAAGCGGTAATTATGGATATGATAAAACCGTAGAGTTTCGGAACTGAAACAAACATATCAGCGAACTGAAGCATCTGGCCACGCAGTGGATTTTCGGGCAATGACCGGTATTGCGGCCCGAAAACGAGCAGGACAAGATTATCAAGTATGTACCAGATACCTGTGGTGACGATGATAACGGTGATCGGTTCGCGTACGTTTTTTTCAGCAATGAAAATGGGCTTGATCACGATGTCCTGCAGGTAATAGCCAAACAGGAACATGACAGGGGCTACGATGAAAATTGCCAGGTATGGATTGACACCGGTAAGGACCACTACCCAGTAGGTTACGTACATTCCCACCATCAGCATCGAACCGTGGGCAAAGTTGATCACTTTCAGTACACCGAAGATGATGGTCAGACCCATCGCCGTCAGCCCGTAGATTGATCCCATAAGGATGCCGTTTATGGAGTCCTCAATGATAAAGAGCATGACCGCCTCCCTGAAGCAGCTTAAAAGAATGAGAAAGAATCCTGAGCAGAACTGAAGCTCTGCCCAGGAGGATATATCCGGACTGAAATTACTTTTTAGCCATCGGGAACACAGGAGTGTATCCGGCACGACGCGCAGATTTCGGCCAGATGGTAATTCTTTCCAGACCATTGCCGATATCATTTACCTGTACCATTACCAGAGAAGCATTCTCATTCTGGCCGGTTGCATCAAATTTAATGGCATCGTAACCGACAATCATACCGGGTCCGGAGGTCATATCGGTTGCCGCAAGAGCTTCACGGATTTTAGCAGGGTCAAGGGAGCCTGCACGTTCGAGTGCATCTTTAATGACATACATGGCCACGTAGGCATCAACTGCCTCACCGGTCAGGTTCTGACCGTTTATAGCGTTGTATTTCTCGTTTGCCTCTTTGGCTCCAGGCTTATTCACATCGGTTTCCCACTCGACGATATCGAAGAGATACCGGGCACTATTGCCGGCAGCTTTAAGGAATGAAGGGTCGGCATGACCACCACCACTGGTGATGATTGCTTTAAGGTCGACTTTGTACTCAGCAAGGGTATTGGTCAGTAAGATTGCATCAGCCGCATTGGATACCAGCATCAGCACATCGGCCCGTGAACGGCGGATTTTCTGAACAACCGGGCTCAAATCAGTAGCGGTGGAAGGGTACGGTTCATCGAGAACAACCTGATAACCGGCCTTTTCAGCCAACTCTTTCCACTGGCCGGCAAATCCTTTACCCCAGTCACCATTCTCATAAACAAAGGCCAGCTTTTCGACCTTTGTGCCGAACTCTTTTTCCATGTCCTGCAGGAAGGAGAACTGGTCACGGGTCCACCAGCTGTCTTTTGCTGCTATTCTGAAGACGGTTTTAAAACCCTGATCGGTAATCTTGTCAGATACGGAGACAGGCACAACAAAAGGAATACCGTAGCGCTCAGCTACAGCTGTGGTCGGATAGGTAACGGCGCTGTTCCAGCAACCGGTGAGAACATTTACTTTTTCGGTATTGATGAGTCGCTCGGCTTCAGCCACACCCTTTTCAGGTTTGGACTCGGAGTCAGCGTAGAGAAGCTCAAGTTTGGCTCCACCCAGCGACTGAATACCACCTGCTGCGTTAATCTCTTCAATAGCCATTTCACGAGCTGCTTTTCCCTGTTGTCCGACTGTAGCCGAAGGTCCTGAAAGGGGAATGATATTGCCGATCTTGACATTTTCTGCCAGGGCACCGATGGCGCTGGTGGCGATCAGTGATGCTGCCAGTGTCGGCACTACGATTTTGCGGATTACGTTCATGGGTTCTCCTCCCGAATGGATTTGCCTGAAGAGGCGTTGATACATCCAGCTGTCATGCCTGGTGCATATTTCCTGATGTGCCTGAAATAACCTGGAGATCTCAATTCGGTGTGTATCACCGGTTTTTTCAGCAGCACAGGTTGTACTTGAACCGTATATAGGCAATTAATGTGCCACAGATGGCTTGGTGCTGCTTATACCGTCGAAGATGACCGCAGGGCCTTGCAATCAGCTGGAAGGTGTGAGGGGAAAGGCGTAATGGGAGAGGTGTCAGGTGGGCGGGGGAAAGACCCCTTGCCTGATCGGTTCGATTATAGAGTAAATGTGTTTGATATAATTGGGTTAGTGTCTTCAGGTGTGGGAAGTCAGCACGTTTCTAAAGACCGGGCCGGGAGGAGCGTCTGGTGTACTCATGTCAACCATGAGCGTCAACCCTGGTTGACAATGTAAACCAGAGTTGACGTGGTTTGTCTGTTAGAAGAGAGCGGTGAAAGCGATGGTTTACGACTCAGCCTTCGTGTCGTTTTTTGAGTCGTTTGTTCAGAGCCTGGCGGGAGACACCGAGCAAACGTGAAGCCTGACTCTGGTTATTATCAGTTGCGGCGAGTGCTGTTTCAATGGCAAATTCAGCAAGCTCCTCAAGTGTAGGAAAATGTCCAAAGAGCTTTTCCAGTGGGTTTTCGCCGGCAGTTTCAGTTATGACCGGGGAAGAACCCATAAGGCGTTCGCTTATCAGGTCTTCATCTATATAGCCTTGCTGACAGCGAGCGACGGCATCGGAGATGTAGGCCTTAAGTTCACGCACATTTCCCCAGAATGGGTGACGCAGCAGGCGGTTCATTGCCTGGTTACTTATTGCCGGCACCTGCTTACTCATGCTTGTGGCGGTCTCTGTAATGAGATGATCAACCAGGAGGGGAATATCCTCACGTCTGTCCCGGAGAGGTGGAACCCGAATAAGATGAGTGCTGAGGCGGTAATAGAGATCCATTCGGAATTCACCTTCCTGGCCCGCCAGCTTACTCAGATCCTTGTTGGCAGCAGTGACAATGCGTGCGTGGCACTGTTTAGGCTGATCCGCACCGAGAGGATAATAGATTTTCTCCTGAAGCAGTCTGAGCAGTTTGACCTGAGAAGCTTCACTCAAATCACCAATTTCATCAAGGAAAAGTGTGCCGTGGGCCGCTTTTTCAATGAGACCTGAACGGGCTTTGTCAGCACCTGTATAGGCACCTCTGGTGTGGCCGAAGAGGGTATCTGAGAGCAGGGTGTCGTCCAGGCCGGAGATGTCTACCGCTACAAATTGACCGGGAAGATTGCTTACATCATGAATAGCCCTGGCGATGAGTTCCTTGCCTGAGCCGGTCTCACCGAGAATGAGTGCAGGCAGACCACTACCGGCAATTGACTCGATATACTGGAATATTCCGAGCATAACCGGGCTGCGGGTAATAATTTTGGCAAAAGCTTCATGATTATAATCCCCGATGCTAAACGAGATTCCTTTAAGGGTCATCACTTCGTTACGGAGCAACCCAATTTCCAGGGCGTTTCGCAGCGCAGAGCTGAACATTTTCAGATCAATGGGCTTTACCAGATAATCGTGCGCCCCGAGCCGCAGGCATTCTACCGCTGTTTCAATCTCTGAATCTGCTGTGATGATAATTACGGGGATTTGGGGTTTTTTGAGTTTCAGTTCCCGCAGGACTTCCTGGCCGGTCATATGCGGCATATTCAGATCGAGAAAAACAACAGGGGTCTGCATAGATTCAACCGTTGCCAATACCAGACGGCTGTCATTGATGGTTCTGACATTTCTGCAACCCATCGAGGTAAGCAGCAGACTGTATGCATCGAGTTCGGCCTGTTCATCATCTACCAGGAGTATCTGGCAGCTTTTCAATTTTGAATCAATCATTGCTACTCTCGTAAAACCAAAAATACACGTCAACTGACGTACAAAAAAATCACATTCCTCAGCATGAATCTTTGAAGTTGCGGCTGTTATGGCACCGGAAAATCACTGGGAGCGTTCTATAATCATGCGTTTTAAGGTAATGGTGAATCTGGCTCCTGACTCTGTGTTTTCTGCAGTCAGCTCCCCGTTCATTTCTTTTTCTACTATCATTTTAGACATATATAAGCCCATTCCTGTACCTGAAGAAGCTGTTTTGGTGGTGTAGTACGGGTTGAATATGCGCGGCAGGAGATGTTCAGGTATACCGCAACCGCTATCACTGATTTCCATAAGAATTTCATTGTCACGGGCAATAACAGTGATAGCAATTTTTTTCAATACCTGAACGTCGTCATGAGATTCCTCGACCTGCTGCACGATCGCATCTTTAGCGTTGGCAAGGATATTGACAATGACGTGGATAAATTCGCCTTCATATCCATATACTATCAGGCTATGCTCGCCGGTGGTATTCCTGACGATCAGAGATATACCGGTATGGGTCATCTGTGCTTCCATGAGCTTGACAGCATTGATAATTACTTTGAGCACATCCACCGGGCCTTTCGCTTTTGAGGGTTTGAAAAAATTTCTGAAATCGTCAATAGTCTTCGACATGAAATGAATCTGGCCGCTGGCTCCGGTCACAAGCTTGTCAACGAATGATTTTGTCAGCATGTTGTTCATCTGGGCCGCTTGCAGGCTGGAAATATAGGTGGAAAGGGTATTTAAAGGCTGTCTCCACTGATGAGCGATAACACCAAGCATTTCACCGGCTGCGGCAAGTTTCTGAGCCTGCATCAACTGGCCTTCAGCGTCGACGCGTTTTGATATGTCGCGGACACTGGAGAGTGTCAGGTCCTCTTCATCGAGCCGGAATATTTTTAGACTCACAGAGGCAGGAAATTCGCTGCCGTCCGACCTGATAAATGACCATCTGAATGCCTGCTGCTCTCCTTCGTGGGCTGCCTGGATGATTTTCTGCAATGTAGCCTCACTCAAACCTCCATCAGGCTGATGGACAGGAGATATGTCGAGGATACTTTTACCGACCAGTTCGTCCCGCGTAAACTCAAACACTTCACAGGCTTTCTGGTTACATTCTGAATAGAGTGCTCCCTTACTGATCAGGATGGCGTCATTGGCAACATTAAAGAGCGTGCGGTAATAGGTCTCCACCTCCTTTCGCCGGGTTATATTCCATTCCAGATCCTTGTTAATGCCAGTCAGCTCAAGTTGGTGTTTTTGGACAGCAGTACTGTATCTCTTACTGAAAAAGAAGACTGCCAGTCCGCTCACTCCAGCAACAGCCAGTGCGGTAAGAGCCAGTATTGCCAGCAGCTTAAAAGCCACTTCGGTGGCAAAAATCATCGTTGATTTGCGACTTCGTGAATATGCCTCATCACGAGGAGCTGTCACACAGAGGAACCAGTCTGAGTTATCGATCCGGCTGAACGAGAGAACCTGTTCCCGGTTGTCGGCATCCGGGTACCTGACAGTTCCCAGATTTACGGCCAGGGCTGTTTCTATGCTGTCTGCCAGGCCGGGTTCTATGTGCTGTAACTTTTCTTTCATGACGTAATCCTGATTGGGATGAACCAGAATCGTACCGCTTTTTTCGATAATAAATGCGTATCCGCTGTCACCGACTCGCAGGTTGAGGACATTTCTGACCAGCGTGTCAAGAACAGTGTCGGCTCCAATGACTCCCAGAATACGGTTGTCAAATATCAGTGGTTTAACCAGAGCGATGACCAGTTTGTTCGTCACCAGATCGATATAGGGTGTGGTGAAGCTGATGATACCTGTTTCCAGTGCCCGTTTATACCATGGACGCATTCGGGGATCGTAATCGTCCGGTGGGATCCATTCAGCACCATCGATAAGAACTCCATCATTTCTGCCGATATACACATCGGTGAAATGGCCTGCTTTCATGGCCATCTGCAGTGGTTTTAATGTGTCATCTTCTATGGCGATGTTGAGCAGAGGGATAGAGTCAGCTGTGGCGGTGAGGATTTTCATCTGCTGGTCCAGCCAGATTTCAACAGTATCCGCAGCTTTAACTGCAAGATCCTCCTGCTGGCCCGCAATAGTTTTTTCAACAATATGCTGGGTAATCCTGTAATTGATTCCTGCGAAAACAAGAATCACTGTCGACAGGAGAACTACCATGAGAATGTATTTCTTTTTCCACAAGACCATATTACTCCAACCTGAGGCGTTGTCCCTTTTGCGGTAAAGCGCCGGCATAAAAAAACTGACCTGATATCATTCAGCCCAAACCGGCATGTATTCTGAGTCCAATTGCAACACTTGATCCAGAAATACTCCATTTCGAAAATAATGAAACGGATGCCATAACGAAAAAGTATATTGAGCATCATCAGCAGATACCAACACAATCACGATGAACGGTCTGACTACCTGTATGACACACCTTCTTTAAAGCACGAAATGAAATTTTAAGGTATGCACAAATATGCTACGTGCGTCACTGGCGGGAAATCGTATATGTTCTAATGTGGTGCAGTTGTAATCAGTTACAGGATTGAAGCGTAATGCATCAAAGGATTATGTATCCCGTGAGTAGTTACGATTTAACACTATCCCCTCTATGTATATCGGGAATTGAGTGAGACAATGAATTCAGAGAACATACTTCAGTTCACCAGAAGCATTATCCTCGTGGTTGAAAGCAGCGGGGCAATACTATATTGCAATCAGATGGCCGGGGACTATTTCGGTCTTGACCTCAAAGACCATGCTGATCAGAATATCTCAACGATCTTGCCGGCTATCAATGATCTGGTGCAGCGTTGTCTTATGAGCGGCAGATCTTTACGCGATCTTCCTGTAGTTTTTAATGGATCACAGCTTTCCCTTGATATTACGCCTGTTGTCAAAAATGGCAGACAGCTCGCTGTTGTCTGCAACCTGCATGAACCTGCAGATCTCGATCAGGCAACGCCTGACGCTACTGCCCTGCAGTTTCTTAACCGTCATCTTGAAGCTATTTTTGATTCTTCTTCAGATGGTATCTGGGTGTGCGATGGTAAGGGCAAAGTACTCAGTATCAATACCGCATCAGCAAAACTCAATGGCATAAAACCGACTGAAGTCATCGGAAAAAATGTCAATGATCTACTGGATGACCGAGAATTTGATAAATCGGTAACGGCCAAGGTTATAGCCAGCGGCCGGCAGGAAACGGTTATGCAGTATATCTCCCGAACGAAAAGATTTCTGCTTTCCACCGGCACGCCATCTTTTGACAGGAATGGCCACATCGACCTGATTGTTATCAATGAGCGGGATATGACTGAGTTGAATATCTTGCGAAAGCAGGTGGAAGAAAGTCAGAAGGCTAACGAGAAATTCACAGAGGAACTCTCGGAAATTTCTCTGCTGGAACTTGAGCGGAACGCAATAATTGCCGAAAGCAGCAGGATGCGGCAAATCCTGCAGATGTCACTGAAACTCTCTCATCTGGGAGCTTCAAATATTCTTATTCTCGGTGAGTCCGGAACCGGCAAGGGCCTGCTTGCCAAGCTGATTCATAAAAACAGTAAGCGAAGGAAAAAAGCTTTTGTAGAAATCAATTGTGCAGCTTTGCCTGAGCATCTGCTCGAGGCCGAACTCTTCGGCTATGAAAAGGGCGCATTTACCGGGGCGGGCAATAAAGGGAAGATGGGGCTTTTTGAACTGGCAAATAACGGTACGCTCTTTCTGGATGAGATAGGTGATATGCCGCTGGCTCTTCAGGCAAAA
>JBFHGS010000141.1:0-13297 GCA_041582995.1 Desulfopila sp.
CTGACGACGAAATACGCGCTGCACTAACCCGTATTAAGGGCATAGGTATCTGGACGGCAAACATCTATTTATTGATGGCCATGCAGCGCCCGGATGTCTGGCCACGCGGCGATATAGCCCTTGCCGCATCTTACCAGCAACTCAAAAATCTATCTGAGCGCCCCTCCAGCGATGAAATGGAGAAAATCAGCACAGCCTGGATGCCCTGGCGCTCAGTTGCAACACGAATTCTCTGGCATAATTACCTCTCGCAAAAAGAAAAATAAGTGAAGTTGCCGCTACGCATCCTGTTATCTTTACAATTGACACCACCCTGACAATACACTAGAAAATCCTAAAGAGTTTCAAACATATAAATTTACTGCAAAGTCTCATATCAGTCGTAAAATACAGGAGCAAATGGGTGAGGATGATTTTCACAAATATTGAGAGTGTTCCCGGCAAAACAGTTGTTGAACATATGGGGCTTGTTCAGGGTTCTACAGTGCGCGCCAAACATGTCGGTCGCGACTTTATGGCTTCACTGAAAAATCTTGTAGGCGGTGAACTGAAAGGATACACCGAACTGCTGCAGGACTCGCGGGAAGAAGCAATGAACAGGATGGCTGAACAAGCTCAGAAAATGGGGGCAAATGCGATTGTCAACATTCGCTTTGCCACCTCATCAGTTGCCCAGGGAGCAGCGGAACTGTTTGTCTACGGGACAGCTGTTCGAATCGAATAGGAGAGAGCATGGACATTATCCTGCAATACCCTGATCTCTTTATTTTTTTATTTCTGGTTTGTCTCGGTTACGGAGCCGGTACCTGGGTAGAAAAACGTCATTATGCCTCTATCAAGGCCAGAGAAGAACAGTTCCTGAACCTGCCGGTCGTCACCGGGAGTAAAGGATTTTTCGACAGACCTATCGAAAAAAGTGTACTGGTTTCCGGCAATGTCGTAGTTTCAATAGATTATTTCAAGCGACTGCTTGCCATTCTCCGCAACATCTTTGGTGGGCCGGTGAAGTCCTATGAATCACTGGTTGATCGGGCACGCCGTGAAGCTATCCTCCGTATGAAGGACACTGCAAGCCAACTCGGTGCTGATATTATTGTTAATCTACGACTTGAAACCGCGGCCATTGGTCAGAATGCCAACCGCAAGCGTCAGATAGGCAGCGTTGAAGTAATAGCATATGGAACAGCCCTCATCTACCGTGACACATGAAATTTACGCCTAAACTACCTGACCATGATGTCAACGTCTCCAGAACCCACCCTCTGGCAGAGTTATTCTGGCTACTCGGAGGACTCGTGCTCATGGCAGGAATTGTCTTCACCGCCCTGGGCTTCGCTACCGATCTGGCTGTAACAAAAACACCTTTACGAGTTGAAAACTGGCTGGGAAAACAGGCGCTCAAACGGTTCCCCGCAAGCCCGAACCCTCCCCTGCAGCGCCACCTGAACAGCCTGCTGACAACCCTGCCAGCCGACTCCCCTCTGCATGCCTATACATTTCAGGTATTTCTTTCTGAGAACAATGACGTCAACGCTATTGCCTTGCCAGGCGGAAATATTGTCGTCTACTCCGGTCTTCTCCGGCAGGTCGAATCCGAAAATGAACTGGCAATGGTGCTCTACCATGAACTCGGCCATTTCGCCCATCGTGATCATTTACGCGGCCTGGGGCGGGGATTGGGTCTTACTGTCGCATCCGCCCTGCTGTTTGGTCGAGATAGTGCTGCCAGTGAGGTGGTATCCAAAACACTTCTGAGCTTTCAGGTGAACTACTCGCAGTCTCAGGAATCTGCAGCAGACAGCTTCGGTCTGGAAATGCTCACACGGCATTACGGCCACGCAGGTGGAAGTACCGACTTTTTCAGTCGTCTGGCCACAACAGATAAAGGGAAATTACCCTATCTGCTGGCCTCACACCCGCACCCCGAAAACAGAATTGAAGAGCTCAATGAGCTTATTGATAGAAACGGCTACATAATCGGCATTACGTTACCGCTGGCTCAAGACTTACGATTACATGCACCGTAATATTAAGCCAATATAGCTTTTGCAACTGTTTCAATTCGAAACCTCAGTAATCTGCAATCCCCTACAAAGCCAAAATGTTTATTATTGCGTACATTTCTACACCACTATCCTTTACCGTTACTGATGGAAATCTCACAGCTTCACCATTGTGCATCTTTTCAATTACGTTCACTGGAACCTCGCCGGCCGCACCAATACATCAATTGACAAAAATTACAATTGCGGGAAATAGTGCTGGAGTTCAAGCGCTGTATTTGCCAGCGATCATCTGAGCAAAACTGGCCGCACATATATTACTTACACTTTTTAGGAAAAAGAAATGAAGGCTATTGTCACTGGTGGTAACCGCGGAATCGGTCTCGAAATATCAAAAAAGCTCTTAGCGAAGGGTTTTGACGTTCATGTTATATCGCGGTCAGGTCTTGATTCCTGCCCGCAGGGACTCACCTCGTGGGTAGCGGATATTTCTGATTACGATCAAACCATGAAAGTAATTGAAAAAATAGGTCCAGCTGATGTGCTCATCAATAATGCAGGGATCCTGAATACGAAAACGGCTGAAGACTATAGTCGCGACGATATTCTTCATATTCTCGATGTAAATCTGATTACTTCTGTGAGGCTCAGTGTTCACGTAGCTGGACAAATGGCAAATAACGGCGGTGGTCGCATTGTCAGCATGGGGTCAATAGCCGGACTCATCGGCCACCCTGACATTTGGTATGGTATTTCTAAGGCCGGAATTGTGAACGCGATGCGATCACTGGCCAGAACATTCGGGCCGCAAGGTGTTGTCGCAAACTCAGTGGCACCTGGACCGGTAGAAACAGATATAATGAAGAAAATACCTCAGGACCGAAAAGACCGCCTAAAAGCCGCAACAATCAATCAGCGATTCTGTACGATTGAAGAGGTTGCGGAAACCGTCTGCTGGCTCGCAACCGATGCGCCGGCATGTATAAATGGTGAAGTATTCGATATGAATAATGGCACTAATTACCGGTAAAATCGAGGCCAGGAGGATATATGCAACGTGTAATGGTACATCCGGCAACATATGAAAACTGTAGAGAAGCTGTGGATCGGGCCTTTCAGCTTTTCCCACAGGAACTTGCCGGCAAAAAAGTTGTTATCAAGCCCAATGTTCTACGCACCTCCAAACCTGAAGAGCATATTGTCACCAATCCCGCTTTATTGGTGGCCGTAATCGAGAAAGTTGAGTCAATGTCTCCGCGTGAGATAATTGTTGGAGATAATCCCGGATTGTTCAATTATGGCGATAATGAAAACAGCTTTGAACAAACCGGATTGATGACCGCTGCAAAAGGATATTATAAAAACCTTGGCGACACCACCGAACATCTCAGTTTCAACCCGGAGTATATGCCTGAGATTGGTGTTTCCAAAGAAATTATGGATGCAGATATCCTCATCAGTCTGCCAAAATTTAAAACACACGGCCTGACCGTGCTCACGGGAGCCATAAAAAACAGTTACGGGATCCTGCCGGGAGCTCAGAAAGCCCGACTGCATCAACTGGCAGGTACACCGGAACGTTTTCATGAACTCATTGTTGAGGTTTTCCGTCTGAGGGTACCTGATCTCTTTATTATGGATGCCGTTGTCGGTATGGAAGGAAATGGGCCGGCGTCCCCGGAATTGCGAGATATCGGCCTTATCCTTGCTGCTGACAATGGTGTAGCACTTGATGCCATAGTTGCCAGGATGATGGGAGTAGAACCTGCCTTACTCCGTTTTCTGCAAAAAGCCAAAGAATTCGGCCTCGGTGATTTTGAATCACAGACGATTCAGATAGATGGGGAAATGAGAGTTCTGGAAAATTTCAAGCTTCCTCCCCTAGGGGGTGAAGCCATAGTTGGTAATACAGCGATTCAGCAGCTCATGAATGCCAAGTCTCACGTTACCCCTCAGGCTGACCCCGAACTATGTACAGCCTGTGGAGCCTGTATTGATCATTGCCCGGTTGCTGCACTTACCATGCAGGGAGTCCTTCCTGTGGTTAGCACGGAGATCTGCATTGCCTGTTTCTGTTGCCAGGAAATCTGCCCGGAAAAAGCTATGCGCCTCAGTTAATTTCAGCCATGATTATTCACTCGTATCCTCCGGAAAAGGAGGATACGGGACTCCTTGATACAATAAGCCTCAATCCTGTAACTGATTACAGGTGCACGATATTGTGACAAGCACGGTATCTCACAGGTAAGCGAACACTCCTGCGGCAAAGGTACCATGACACTCTGCCTCGGAGAGAAGCATCATCCTCCCCACTCCTAACTCCTAACTCCTCCCCCCTTCACCATTCACCATTCACCATTCACCATTCACCTAAAAACATTGTGCAAACATCGCATCACCTGTCTATCCCCTGCCTGTCGTGTAAGTCATTTCCTTACACTACAGGTAAGTCCTAACCTCACTCAAACACCTGGTTTTTAGCTATTTTTTGGTTTTGTGCGTATGAAAAGGTCTTTCTTCGTCATTTTACGGGAAAGTCTTGTTTGGCACAAACATGGAGATAGACTGCACAACTGTCAGGATATCGTGGCTGACCATAAACCGGTATCTCCCGACAACATGATTTTGGATCTTTTGACCAATCGATCCAGTCTGGCGTTTAGTAGCGCCGCTCAATTTACACTTCAGGATGGATGGAATGGTAAAAGACTATTTTTTTGATAATACCGGCAAACTCGACCTTCAACTGAACGATAATTTTGAAATAACTACTCCTGCAACAGGCGTCAAATATCTGGTAGCAAATACTGCATCTGTTGAGGCAGAAATATATGCTCCGGAAATCGACTTTTATCTCGAGAAAACCAGCGATGACAACTCTGCCAAAAATGAAAACATATCTACACTCTATAACGTCCGGGCAACAGCGTATGATGTAGCCCAGGATACCGACATGACCGTTACTGTCGGCAGAAAAATAATCATAGTTTCAAATGAGGAGCAGCATGCATTGCAGGAAGATCTGAAAAAACATAGTATGCTTTCAATGGCGCTTACGCCTGCAGACCTTCTGGCACTGGATGGACATATTGGTAATCTCAGCGTTACCATCGCCTATGGGACAAAAACAGATATTCTCGAAACAGATCAAATCATCTGGTTCGATGCTCCCGCAGCAGCGATGAAACACAGCGGTATTTATGACCCGCTTGACTCCAGTGTAACTGCAGTCTTTGAAGCTGTTACGGCCAACATAGGCAAATACCATTTCAGGAACTCTATAAAGTATAGTTCTGCGCTGTGTTTGCTGCATGATAAGCGTGAAGATATCTGTGGAAAGTGTGCAGACATATGCCCGACCAACGGCATCAGGAAAAGGCCAAATGCCAAAGAGCTCAAGATATCTGATATAGACTGCATTGGTTGTGGTAAGTGTGTGCAGAACTGCCCATCCGGTGCCATTGATTACGCTCCTGTCACAAGAGCATCTTTCAAAAGCATCTGTTCTCACTATGCTGCATCTGTTGCGTTGATTATTCCGGGCACAATTGATCTACTTTCATGGACTGCGCCATTACCGCCAGGAGTTCTGCCCCTTCTGCTTGACAGTGTAGATTTTCTCGATGAATCGCACTTCATGACCTTGCTGCAGACCACCGGTAAACCTGTTGTTCTCTACTCTGATACTGTCTCCGCGGATTTACATGCAATTTCAGCTCTGGTAAACGAGGTCTACAGGAGAAAATATAACAGACAAGCCATCTTCATATGCACGACGGATGATGACCTCTATAGTGCATTTCAAAACATCTCTCCTATCCCTGACAGCCGTTATGAACTTGATGAAAATGAGTTAACCAAACGGGATATATTCTCCTCCCGTCTTGCCTATATCGTAGGGGAAAGTGATCTAGGAACAATCAAAACCGACAGTCACACTCACTATGGCTCGGTAGCTATCAACCCCGAGTCCTGCACTCTCTGCCTGAGTTGTGCAGATGCTTGTCCTATGGGAGCATTAACTGCACACCCGGAAGATAATTCACTCCGGCTCAAGTCTGCGTTATGCACCCACTGCGGATATTGCGAACTGACATGTCCTGAGCAGAACTGTCTGAAAGTCATTCCACACCGGTTGTCGCTTTCACCACTGACCTTCCTTCATGCTCTCGTCGCACAGGATGAGCTCTATTCATGTGTACGGTGCGGAGCTGGATTTGCGCCTGCCAAATCAATTGAGAAAATCATACGTATAATGGAACCTCTATTCGGTGCCGAGGCAACCAAAGTAAAAACGCTTCGATGCTGTCCGGATTGCAAGGCAATTGTGATGCTTGAAGCACAGGATATGTAACACGTACGTTTCATCGCCGAGAGGGATGACCGCTACCGGTTCAGATAACTTTGAATCATTATCAATAACAGGAAGATAACATATGGATCATGACGCTATAAATAAAGCCCGGGTGATATATTACGGATTATTTTCATCTTTTTTTTCATTCAATATAACGAAAGAAGATTATGAAGTGCTTGTCTCATCTGTAGAACTCCTTCTCCAAAGTCCAATTGATGAACAAAGTGAAATAGCGTTCACCAAAATACACCGCAGACTGACCAAAGCCGGTTTTGCCGGTCTCAAACAAGAAAGCGACCGGGTCTTTTACAGTCCGACATCCACATTTGTGCCAATGACAGCCTCCTATTATATCGAGCAAAGAGACGATGGCAGCAAACGACTTGAGATGATTCAATATGTCGCAGAGTCAAAATTCAGACGAAACTCTGCTGAATACAAAGAACATGAAGATCATATTGAGTTCATCTTTCGATTTATGCAGAAACTGATTGTTGAAGAAATCAATGGAGACGTATTCAGTAATCAGTTAGCCAAAAAGATTTTCGCCAATGTTCTCAATGACATCATAGACGAATTCGCTGACAATCTGTTTAACCATGAAAAGAGCCTTGTATTTAAACAGGTAGCGTTGGTCTTACGCTCATTTATTGATTTTGAAAGATTCTATTTCAACATCAATAAGCCCGGCAACATCGACAGAAAAACACATGCAAAACCCCAGATCAAGAAAAGTAAAAAGCAGTCTCAGGGATGTGTCAAACTGGGAAACAGTGGCTGTATCTCATAATGAACCTTGTTTTGCGATACAAAATATGCGTTTTTTGCATATTTACTAAGTACTAAACTTTAATGAATTAAAGGAGGACGCATGATTGAGGAAAGAAGGACATTTTTAAAAACCACCCTCGCTGCCGGAGCCGTAGGGGTTGGAACACTTCTTACAGCAAAATACAGTCTTGCCAGCGATGGTAAGAGTGGCGGCAGTTCGAATGGTGTCATAACCGGCACATCGCCGAAAAAGGAAATTTTGTACAAAAAGACCCCGGAATGGGACATGTACTATAAAGCAGCGTATTAAGAGGAGGAAGAAGTTCGATGAAAAATCCATTGAGTAAGATGTCCTCGAAAATTGGCCGCAGATCTTTTCTGAAACTTGCGACCATCGGGGCTGGTATCACCGCCACTTCGGCGTTTGCTTCTGATAAAGCAATCAGACCTGCAACTGACGAAGAGGTAAAGAATCCGTTTCCCGGCTCCAAGAGAGTGAAAACCATCTGCAGTATCTGTTCAGCCGGTTGCGGAATTGTAGCGGAAGTTCACAACGGTGTCTGGGTCCGTCAGGATGTAGCTCAGGATCACCCGATAAGTCAAGGTAGTCATTGCTGTAAAGGTATTGACCAGATTGACCTGATCAAAAGCAAGCAACGCATCAAACATCCTTTAAAAAAAGTCAACGGAGAATGGAAACGCATCACCTGGGAACAGGCTGTTACTGAAATTTCAGACAAGATGCTGAAACTCCGGCAGGAAAACGGACCTGATGTGGCAATGTTCCTCGGTTCTGCAAAATTCAACCTGCAACAAGCGTATTACTTTCGAAAATTCGCTGCTATGTGGGGCACCAATAATATTGATCACGTAGCCCGCATCTGACACTCCGCAACGGTCGCCGGTGTGGCGAACACATGGGGTTATGGTGCAATGACAAACCATTTTGGTGATGTTGTAGCACATTCGAAGGCTATGTTGGTTATAGGTGCGAATTCAGCCGCAGCAAATCCAATCGGCATGAAGCATTTTCTTCAAGCCAAAGACAGAAATAATGCGCAGCTCATAGTTGTAGACCCGGTCTTTACCAAAACAGCTGCAAAAGCAGATCACTATTTACGCATCCGTACAGGTACAGATGTTGCGTTCGTTTATGGTCTGCTCCATATAATCTTTGCCAATGGCTGGGAAGATAAAGACTTCATCGAGAGCCGCGTTTACGGCATGGATGAGATCAAAGCCGAGGCAAAAAAGTGGACTCCGGAAGTCACAGCAGATGTCACAGGTATTCCTGCCTCACAGATTATTCAGGTTGCGACATTGCTGGCAAAATCCAAGCCCATGACAGTCGTCTGGGCCCTCGGTATTACTCAGCATAGTACCGGTACCTCGAATACCCGAATCTTACCTATCCTGCAATTAGTCCTCGGCAACATGGGCAAAAAGGGTGGTGGATGTAATATCATCAGGGGTCATGATAACGTTCAGGGTTCAACAGATATGTGTTGCCTTGCCGACAGCTTGCCCGGTTATTACGGTCTTGCCAAAGGGGCATGGGAATATTTTGCTAAATCCTGGGGTGTCGATTTCAAATGGCTCGAAGACAGGTTCGCAGCACCTGAGTGGATGAATGCCAAAGGCTTCTCCTTAGCAAAATGGTGGCAGGGAGTTCTTCAGGAAGAACAGACATATTCCTCAAGTCCGATACGTGCGCTCTGGGTTCAGGGGAACGGTATCACCTCGATGTCGCAGACCGCTAAAATTCAGGAAGCGCTGGATAAGCTTGACCTGCTGGTTATCGCCGAGCCTTTTGTAAACGAAGCAGCGGTCATTACCAGCAAAAAAGATAATGTGTACATCCTGCCGGTTGCCACCCAGTTCGAGACTGAAGGAAGCGTAACCGCTACAAACCGCAGCTCGCAGTGGAGAACCAAAGTTGTTGATCCTCTGTATGAGTCTAAAACCGACCATGACGTCATGTTCGAATTTGCCAAAAAATTTGGCTTCTATGAACAGTATACCCGGGCCATGACCATGGCGGTAAAAGACCGTGAGCTTGCCGTCGTAAAAAATGACTTCTCCTGGCCCGATGATGCGTGCTCAGAGATAGGCAGAACCCTTAAAACCATTGGTCTCGGTGGATGGACACCTGACAGGCTGCGGAAACATCAGGAAAACTGGCACATGTTTGATCCGTTGTCTCTGGAAGGTATGGGGCCGATGAAAGGCGAATATTATGGTCTGCCCTGGCCGAGCTGGGATGCTGAACATCCTGGAAGTCCTATTCTCTATGACACGGAAACCCCAGTAAACCTGGGCGGTATGGGTTTCAGAAATAGATTTGGCCTTGAACATGAAGGTGTAAGTCAGCTCGCTGCTGACGCTGTCACTGTGAAAGGTTCAAACGTCAAAGGCGGTTATCCCGAAATAACAAAAGAGAACATCGAACAGGTTCTCGGCATCCAGCTTACAGCCGCAGAAAAAGAGAAAATGGGCGCAAACTGGAAAGTCGACCACAGTGGAATTATCCAGGAAAAATGCAGAAAAGCCGGAGTTGCACCATACGGTAACGCTCGAGCCCGTACTATTGTCTGGACATTCCCTGATCCAATACCTCTGCATAGGGAACCTCTGCATTCCTCACGCCCTGATCTTGTTCAGAAATATCCGACCTATGAAGACCAGAAAAATAACTTCAGGGTCGATGTCAAATTCATTTCTGAACAACAGGCCCAGGAATGGGTTAAAGATTTCCCGACAATGCTTGTGACCCTGCGTGTCGTGAACCTCAGTGGTGCCGGTATGCTTGAGAGAACAAGTAAATATCTTTCACATATCACTCCGGAAATGTTTGCGAACATCCACCCGGATCTCGCATTGCAATATGGCCTTCGTGATGGCGACATGATGTGGCTTCACGCTCCACAAGGCACAAAAATAAAGGTTAAGGCTCAATATAGCAAAACCGTTACGCCAGACAGAATCGCCTTGCCATATAACTTTGCAGGTGTGATGCAGGGTGTTGATATGAGTGAAAACTACCCCGAAGGTACCAGGCCTTATGCGATTGGTGAAAGCTCGAACACAATCACCAATTATGGATTTGATATTATCACACAAATCCCGGAATTTAATGCAGGTCTATGCCGCATTGAAAAAGCATAAGGAGGGGGAACAATGAGTAACGAACAAGCTCGAATGAAGTTTTTCTGCGATAATGATCGCTGTATCGAGTGCTTCGGCTGCACTGTTGCATGCGCCGAAGCACATGAACTTCCTGTGGGTATAAGTCGCAGAAAGGTCATCACCCTGTTTGAAGGTATTGAAGGTAAGGAATATTCAACTTCAATATCCTGTATGCACTGCACGGATGCACCATGTGAAAGGGTCTGCCCTGTCGACTGCTTTTATGTACGGGAAGACGGCATAGTGCTCCACGATAAAACCAAATGTATCGGTTGCGGCTATTGCCTGTATGCCTGTCCTTTTGGTGCCCCTCAATTCCCGAGGGATGGTGCCTTCGGAACCAAAGGCGCCATGGATAAATGTACCATGTGCGCAGGTGGACCTGAGGAAACAAACAGCCCGGAAGAACGAAAACTCTACGGCCACAACCGTATAGCTGAGGGCAAAGTACCCATCTGTGCCGCTGTTTGTGCCACAAATGCTCTTTTAGTCGGTGATGCTGAAGAAGTATCTGCAATCTATAGGAAAAGAGTGAGTACTCGAGGCAAAGGAGCATAAAACGTGATGAAAAACTTTTCGTTTTTTATCATCACTTTCCTCTGTTTGGCATCAGCTGCTCATGCAGCTGATAGCCAAATCTGGGGTCAAGCGATGATTGCCAATATCCCCGATTACGGAAAAGAGAACGGTCTCAACTTTGGTCCTCTTTTCGTGCTCTTGCAAAGTGGATATTTTTCTACAATATTTTTCTGTATTCTTGTGGGAGTTCCCACAATTTTTCTGCTGCACTACCTGATAATCGGGCCTAAAATATTTTCTCATGATGGTGAGAAGATCTATGTCTTTTCGCTGTTTAAACGGATTATTCATTTCCTGGCAGCGATTGCCTTTATCATACTCGTTCCGACCGGGCTAATGATTATTTTCGGTAAATATCTGGGAGGTGGTTTTCTCGTTGAACTGGCACGTCATTTACACGGCATTGCCACAGTCATTTTCCTCATATCCCTGATACCGATGTTCCTGTTCTGGTTCGTGGATATGTTGCCGACACTTGATGATATCAAGTGGGTCTTTATACTCGGGGGGTACCTCAGCAAAGAAATTAAAGAAATCCCCGCCGGAAAATTTAACGCAGGTCAGAAGATGTGGTTCTGGGTGTCCTCAGTTGGTGGACTCGTCATGATCGCGACCGGAGCAGCAATGTATCTGCAGGATTTCAATTATGGCATAGCTGCAGGACTTGGATTGACGCAGATTAATCTGTTGAGGGCCGCTGTAATTCTTCACAATGTTTTAGGGATGGTGATTACAGCATTTTTCTTTACACATGCATATATGTCGCTTTTTGCGATCAAAGGCGCGATACACAGCATAATTACCGGCTATAAAGAGCACGACGAGGTCATGTATCTGCATAGTTCATTCTATAAGAAATTGAAACAACAGAGCGAGATCTAATGTACTGTTTAAAATGAAGCGTAAGGGGTGAAAGACAAGGTGTGAAAACACTGCTGCCTGTCGTGATTCTCATGTTGTTTTGAGAACTTCACCCCTTATGCCTTATTTTTGTCAGCATGCGCATCCGGTTCTTCAAGGAACATTTCGCGGAACCGCTTATTGGAGAACTGTTCTATCTCCTGCTGTAACAACCTGTAATTTCGAATCAGTTCTTTCGCCTTGGGTGTAAGAACTGTTCCTCCTTTACCGCCACCACCTTTTTGTGGAACAACCAGTTCATCAGAAACATTTTCCTGAAGAATTTTTATATGGGACCAGGCTTTTCTGTAGTTCAGACCCATTTCTTCAGCAGCCTTTGCAATGGAACCTACCTGCTCTATGAGTTCGAGAATCTCAGTTTTACCTTTGCCGAACAGCAGATCATTGCTGTCATTTTCAATCCAGATTTTCGTCTTAATACACAGAGAGCTCTTGTTTTTAGGGTTCATTGTGTTTGTCCGATACATGGTTGAACAGAGATTTCTGCACCAAAACCATCTTTAAACTCCCAGGAATTTTAAAATCAAATTATCTGATTACCCCTCTTCTCAGCAGGCAAAGTGAGGTGTTAAAGGTCAGGTGTCAGGGGGCATAACTATTCATGATGCAACCACTCAATATTAATTTCATTCCGCAAGACTGATTCCATCAGATTCAATCACAACCAGCCTTTTTTTATACAGTGCCCCAACCGCCTTTTTGAAAACTTTTTTACTTACCCCGAACATGGCATAAATCTCTTCAGGCGGACTTTTATCCGTAACCCGAACAATGCCGCCGGATTTTTTTATGGTATCAAGCAGAGCCTGAGAAATATCATCAACCTGCTGATAACCGGTCGGATTCAGGCGCAGGTCGATTTTAAAATCGTCACGAACCTTTTTGACATAACCTGTGCATTTATGGCCTATGGTAATGTTCTGAAAAACCTCGTTTTCATAAATAATGCCGACATGAGAATTGTTGACTACCGCGTTATAACCGAGATCAGTCTGACCGTAGATAATGAGATCAACTTCTTCGCCCTCTTCATATTCCGGAGGCTCTCTATCAAGATACTTATCCAGCTTTGAAGAGGCTGTTATACGGTGTGTTTTTTCACTTAAGAAAACAAATACAACATAGGATTTGCCGACTCTCATGTTGTTCTGCTGCTCACCTTTGGGTACAAACAAGTCGTCGGCAAGTCCCCATCCCAAAAAAGCTCCTGCCGGTGAAGTCGCCACCACTCGTAACGTGGCAACTTCTCCGACCATTGCATATGGTTTATGTACGGTAGCCACCAGCCGCTGCTCTTTGTCGACATAGACGAAAACATCAACCACATCGTTTGCCTGATACTTCTTTGATGCAAACTTATCCCGCAGGAGAATATCACCCGCTTCACCACCATCAAGGTGAATACCGAAGTCCCGCGATTTTTTTACCGTAAGCCTGTTTATTCTTCCTATCTTGACCATCTTTTCCTCTATGCACTGGC
>JBFHGS010000142.1:0-13070 GCA_041582995.1 Desulfopila sp.
ATCGATAAAAGCCTTTTGTCCAGTTGATGGCTTGTTAAGACGCTGCAGGTCCTGAATGAGCTTTTTCATTCGATCACATTCTTCAATACCTAGTTTAAGGAGTTGCTGGTCACTTTCATTCAGAGATTTCCTCTTATAAAAATCATCCAGCAGATACTTTACACCCATCAGGGGATTACCGAACTCATGGGCAATCGAAGCTGACAGTCGGCCGAGAGCGCTGAGTTTTTCAGCGTGCAGTAACTGCAGTTGAGTATTCTGGCGTTTTTCAACTTCAGAGTTGAATTTGCCCACGGTGGATTCCAGCTCCTCAAACAATCTTGAATTTTTAAGGGAAATAGCTGCCTGAGTGCACAACAGATGCAGTAATTCCTGTCTGTCGGGTGGAAAAGCACCGGTCGACAGGTTGTTTTCAAGATAGAGTATGCAGAAAACTTCATACTGGTGAATGATAGGTACACAGAGGATCGAGCGTGGTTTCTTCTGCATAATATATGAATCGTTGGTAAAGAGACCTTCTTTACAGGCATCGTTAAGAACAACATCAACTGCGGCATGAATCACATAGTTGATGATAGCGGCGGAGGCGATGTTTTGAGACGTGACCGGGGTGTTTGTCAGGGTAACTATAGAATTGCGATAGATAGATCCACGAACCCTGATACTCCACTCTTCCTTTTCTTTGAAAATGAGAAATCCGCGTTGGGCTCCGGCGCTTTCAAGCATTATCCGCATCATCTTTTTGAGCAATTCATCAAGAACCATTTCGCTGTTCAGAATCCTTGAAGCTTTGATAACTGTCATCATATCCAGCCGGGAGCCGCCGATACCCGGAAGAAGAGTGCTGGAAAGCGGTATGGACTCTGGTCTGACAGAGTTGCTGCTGTCTCCGCTGGAGGTTACTATCCATTCTTTACTGTCGAGTTGATATATTTTGGCGGTTGCCCCCCAGCGATAATAGCAGTACCGTGCCTCTCGCATGTAAGGTCTGGCTATATGTGATTTTCCACGATTGTAGTAAAATCGAGCTGCACATTCATAAGCAATAGCCTCCTCCTGAAGATAGTTATGTTCCCTGGCAAGATGAATAGCTTTGTCATACCATTCCATTGCTCGTTCGGAGTTGCCACGTACCCGTTGAAATTCCGCTTCAATCAGACTGAATTTGTGACCGTAGTTCTGAGGAGCGTGATGAGCCCAGATTCTCATTTTGTTTTGATTACGTCGTACTACAACGAGTGTTTTTATTTTTTGTAGAGGACTGAGAGTGTGGTAGCAGGCTAACCTGGCAAGAGAATCATAAAAAAAGAATACCGGTATGAAGACAGAAGCTGTGATGCTGGTCAGGTATTTTTCAGCCTCTTTTGACATCTCAACCGCTTCTGTATATCTGTTGAAAATTACAGAGTGTATCAACTTTACGATATACAACAGACACAGGGCAGTATAATCACCGGAAGCATGGTGTTTCGACAACATAACTTTTTCGTCATAATAGTTGCCTTGAAGCAGGGCTGGATCATTACTCTTGTTGAGCAGGTTGCTTATAGCCTGGCGACAGATATTCAACCTGTTGAGCTGAGAAAGCTGACCGAGTTTTAGAACGTGTTTGTAGTGATCTTCAATCTCGTTTCGTGCGCGGTTAATATTGGTACCGAGTAGATATATGCGAAAAGAGCATGCGCAGGCCATGTGTGCTGAAATACCTATATCAAATGACTCCTGACAGTTCTGAATAGCACTCCTGAGCTCAGGAAGCGTTTCACGAATATGCTCTTTCCAGTGTCTGATAAAACTACTGTGTACAGATAAGGGAAGGCATGAGTTTTTTTCGGCTGAGAAGTGTTTATGCAGTTCAATAGCCAGTCTTCCGAATGAATATCCTGTATTGATTGCATTTCCGGAAATCGAACAGAGTAGTAAACCGTGAATAATATACCCTATACGTGCTGACTCGAGGCAGTTGCCGTATTTTAAAGACAACCGGATTGCCTGAGCGCTTAGTAAAGGAAGCAGATTAGGGACAGTTGAGTAGGCAGCAACTCCAATATTTTGCAAAAAACACATTATTGTCCGTGCTTTACGGTCTGTCATTTCCGGAAGATTCAACAAATGTTTGTGACTGCAGGTCGATAGGCGCAATCGGGTTAGAGTGAAGGCTTTATGTACATGGAATCTACCGGGGGATGCAGGCAAGTGAATACCCAGCAGGGCGAGAATTTCAAGGCCGGTTGCAATTGCACCGGAAGCGTTATTCTGTGCATTGAGACTTTGGATACGGATACTGTAAACCTTGCACGTATCTAATATATCTCTGGCATGATGACAAACCGTAGAAAAAACTGTTTCCAGAAGGTGATGATCCTTGTCTATGTAAGCAGTTTCACAAGTGTTTTCATGAAGATCGAGACTCAATTCGTATTCAGTGTGCCAGGCATCATCTGGTAGAATATTTCGTCCTGTCTGAAAGTAGAGAAGCGCTGTCGAATTTGCTGTTGCCAGTTGGGCTTTTTTACCTGCATCATTATTCACTCTGGCAATGCGTAGCTTTTCTTCACGGCTATGTGCAAGGTTGGAGCCTTTGTTAAGGTGAGCTGCAATCTGAAAGAGGTCCTGCTGGTAATTGCCGGCATCGGTTTTTTCAAATAGATGATTACCAAGTGTGAAGTGGATGTAGTGTTTTTCTGAGTCAGACAGCCGGGAATAGATAGTTTGCAGGATCTGTTCATGAGAAAACCGATAACGAACTTTTTCGCATAGCGGCCTGCAACTGTCCAGTTGTAAAATAAATCCTGCTAGAATGGCTGCTTGAAGGTGTGTAGTGATAATGGAAACAGATTCTTTATGTACTATAGCTATATGTTCTGCTTCGAAGGTACTTCCAAGGCAGGATGCTGTTTGCAGGATCTCCCAGCTTTGTGGCGGCAGGGTCTCGATATTCTGAATAAGCAGATCGGCAATATTCTCTGTTAATGGTTTATTGCGTATAGCTGCTTCATCCCATTCCCAGCGTTCAGTTGTTTGAGAATACCATATGAGCTCTTCGTGTTTTACAGATTGAAGAAACTGTTTGAGATAAAAGGGGTTACCTCCGGTCTTCTGATAACATATTTCGGCAAGACCGGTATCGTCCTGGAGGGCCATTCCTAAATTGTCGTGCAGGAACAAACATACCTCATCTCGTTCAAGATTATTGAGCTGTATTGTTCGAACGTTGCGGGTTGAGAGCGCTGTTTGGAATTGCTGCAAAAATGGTGGAATTTCAGAATCTTCAGTGCGAAAAGAACCTATAAAGAGAATGCGTAGCAGATCGGGTGAGAGTATAATGTTCTCAACAATTCGGATGCTTGCATCGTCGGCTCTATGTAGGTCATCCAGAAACAATACAAGCGGGGGGCCGATATGACAGCAGGTCTGAATAACCTTCTGCAGGGTCGTGATAAGGCGTTGTTCAGCTTCTGAGGGAGATGTCCTGGCAGTTGGAGGCTGGGGACCTATAATATATTCAAGCTCAGGTAAAAAATCAGTTAGGATTCGCCCGTCACCATTTAAAACCTGAAGCAGATTTTTTTTCCACCACTGTATAGAATCACTGGTTTCCGCAAGAATTTGATGTATGAGTTGCCGAAGAGACGCCAATATGGCAGCGTACGGTGTTTCATGAGATCCGGATTCAAAACAGCCCTGAATAAAGTAAACCTTTTGCCTGATGTGGCTGTTTCTGAACGCCTGCACAAGAGAGCTTTTCCCGACTCCTGAACGCCCTGTAAGTAAAATAAAGACGGCGTTATCAGCAATAGCATCACTGAGTCCGTTTGCGAGAATACTGATCTCTGTTTCATGACACTGAAATCTGGCAGGATGTTTAAGATTGGGAGGTGGGGCGTTGTACGCAGCAGAAGTATTGTTGTTAGATCCACCGGGGCTCAAATCAGCTTTTAATCTGTTGAGATCCGAAAGTATGTCATGGCAGTGCTGGTATCTTTTTTTTGGTGATTTTTCCAGCAACTTCAGGATAATTGCTGAAAGTCCCGGAAGACAATCTGTATTTACACTGTGCGGTGACACTGGTATTTGAGCTACGTGGGCGTGGATTATCTCTCCCGGGTCACTGGTGACAAAGGGCAGTATACCGGTGGCCAGCTGATAGAGCGTTACACCAAGTGAATAAAAGTCTGTACGATAATCAATGACCATGCCGAGCCTGCCGGTTTGTTCCGGAGAAATATATGGCAGGGAACCTTCAAGCAATTCAGAAGTACATGTAACTTTTCTGTTGTTGTGCGGGCCAGTCGATATGTTGAAGTCAAAAAGCTTTACGTGGGTTTTGTTTCTATGCAACAGGATATTGTCCGGCTTCAGGTCTCTATATATAATGCCGTTGTTGTGAACGACCTCCAGGGCTTTGGTTATTTCTGCGGCTATAACTATAACGTTTTTTTGATCAAAACATTCCTGTGTTATTGTATCTTTCAGTAGACCGTAATCTGCGTCACAATCCTCAATAATCAGAACGAGGCTGTTGTTATGTTTTTCAAGTCCGTAAGTTTTAACAATATAGGGTGAGTCGAGTGTAGTGAGGAGGGAATACTCCGTCCTTAGTCTGTCGAGTTTATCAACTTCCGGATGATCAGCTTTCAGTAGTTTCAGTATAAATGACTTTTCTGATTTCGGATGGCTGGCACGAAAAACGACAGTGTCGGGATTTTCGAATATCTTTTGGGTAGTTGTGTATCCGGCGATTGTCGGCACAGATAGCTCCTGCTGCTAAAATTAACTCACACAAACAGATTTGCGAGACGCGGGATGACATAAACCCACCATTTTAACAGGCATAGCAGCTAAAAGGCAAATCGTAAAAGAACGATAGTCTGTAATTATCATGACTGCTCCAAAATAATGAAGGTGGCAGAACGATCAGCACAGGAGTGACTGCAGCAGATCTGCAACCTGCTCCGCACCATTTATATCTCCCGCAGAAGGACAAGGTTTGGAGAGCATCTCGGGGATGTGAGAAATCCACCGACCGTCCATAAATACATTTTCTGTAAGCAGAGTACCGTGCAGTTTCTGTGTGATAAAATCTGAAAGTACTGCTGATTCCGCAAATGTGGGTCGGCAGATACTGGCAATCCTTGTTCCGGCATGCAGACATTCAGCCATTGTTGAATAGCCGCTCTTGCAGATAACGAGATCAGCAGCCTGGATAAGGTCGGGATGGTAGTAGGTGGAAGATGGAGAGAGCGCCAAACAGTTGTCTGAAATACGTCTGCTTTCAGGTTGACCTGCCAGAACGAACAGGTATTCACTCAACGTGTCAAGTTGCTGCCAGCGGGGAAGAGTGAAATCTATACCACCGAAAGAAATGAGAATGATTTTTTGATCACGTGCTCCGAGACTTTTTCTGACACTTTTTGAAGAAACTCGAGCTGTTCTGCTAATTGGTGCACAATGAAGAACTGCGTCTGTGGGGTTACAGACAGGAGTACATTGTACGTGAAAATCAGCCTTCCTGTATATTTCTGCAAGTAGTGTTATGTACTTGGAAAGCTCTGGGTGTTGCTTCAAAAACGGTTGATATATCCAGTCCCAGGTGAAATTTTCAACGAGTACGGAAGGGATGCCTGCAGCGTTGGCAACACTAATTCCGAGAGGAGCAATGTCACAAAGTACAGCACAACAACCATCCACTTTGCGGGTGAGATTCAGAATCAGTTCTTCCGAATTTGAGAGCAGCTGGTCTAATGCGACAAGAGTTGCCGAGATATCGTTATGTAATGCGTTGTGTTGAATAATGCCTACGTCTACAGGAACTTTGTGGAGCCTGAAATTGTGCAGGGATTCCTGAAAAATATGTTCAGGTACTGTTGTAAACAGTTCAACTGCTAACTCAGGATGACGTCGCTGCAGTGTTTCAATAACAGCAATAGCCCGAGTTGCATGGCCGAATCCGTGGGGGGTTATAAATGCTGCAATGTGTTTCATGTTGAAGGATTCCTCTTGCTGGCAGAGTGTGGTATCTTCACCGGCTGACCGGATTTCTCTTCAGGTCAGGCAACACACAATGTCTGTGAGAAGTTCGGATTAGGGAACAATACCTGCTGTAACTGGTTCTGGCAACAGAGGTAAAAGTAAACTGAAATACGTACATAGAGTGACTTATGGAAAAAAATGTTCCTTCCTCATATATTTTTCAACCTATCGGCAGGATATACTCCTGCTATACTGAAAAATTCGGCATTCCAAAGCAACCAGGCCTGGTTACTGCCGCGACCGCTGAACTTGTCTTTAATCCTCCATATGATCGAGAGGAAATGTTCAGGGGGCTGGAAGATTTTTCGCATATATGGATACTCTTTTTATTTCACCAGACTATTGATGAGGGGTGGAAACCGACAGTGCGTCCGCCACGCCTCGGGGGACAGAAAAGAGTTGGAGTTTTTGCAAGTCGCAGCCCGCACCGACCAAACCATTTGGGAATGTCTGTAGTAAAGCTTGAACAGCTGATTATTGACAAAGGGGTGGCCAGGCTTTTACTTTCAGGGGTTGATCTGCTGGATAACACTCCTGTCGTTGACATTAAACCCTACGTGCCATATTCAGACAGCCTTGAAGATGCCGGGTGTGGCTACACCCGTGAAGTTATACCTGAAGTCCCAGCCATGTTTTTGCCGGAAGTGGAAAGATTTTGTGATGATTACAACCTGAAAACGGGCCGTGACTTGAAAGAACTGATTGTACAGACGTTGAGGTATGACCCAAGACCAGCAAGTCAGCGAACGATAGGCAGAGAGTATGGTGTACTTTTCTGGGACGTAAATGTGCGTTGGTGTGTTACTGCAGAAGGATTTGAAGTGCTGAGTTGCGAGGTTATTACTGAGATATAGAGCCTTTGATGAGGCAGAGAACTCTGCCGCCCATTTCATAATAGCTTTTTTCAATATCATAATCGAGACTGGAGCCTGTGACTTGAATATCCTCACCCTCAACTCTGGTATTACCGGGGCAGTTGACCTTCTGCTTGTTATCATCGTAATAGAAAAGGTCGGTATATAGTCGCTGATTCGAACTTATCTTTGTAATAATTACATCATCCATCAGAGTGAGATGCTGGGTTGCGCCATCAAAAATACCGCGTTTTGCGATGACGTTGGTCCGCTCTCCTTCTGTATTGAAAAGATCAGCATCGACCTGCTCCAGAATATATTCATTGGGAGTTTCAGTAGTGAAAGCGGATACAGCTCTGATCTCAGCGGTTATCCTGCCATTTTTGCTTTGCAGGATTTTCACTGTTTCCATGTTGAAGTTCTGAACATTTTCATTGGGCTGAGTATTCGCCGTATCATATGTGCCACTGGGCGCGAGGAAATTACCCAGAGGTATCCGCCAAGCTGGAAAAGTGGCAATAAGAACCAGAGGAATAAGCCAGATGAGGTTTCTTCGCTTGATCATCCCAGAGTATATTCCCGTAGCAGTTTATGCAGTACGCCACGAGCGCCGAGGATCAGATTACAGGCGTCTCGAACTGCGCCATGACCTCCGGGGCGGGGGGTGACATAGTGAACAGCTTCTTTGAGTTCATCTGCACCATTGGCAGGGGTAAGTGAAAGACCAACCTGCTGAAGTAGAACGAGATCCAGCCAGTCGTCACCCATGTACGCGACTTCAAAGGGTTTAAGGCCGGTCGTTTTCAGAATTTCCCGAAATGCTACGTTCTTTTTTCGTACACCCTGATAGATATGTGCCATCTTCAATTCTTCAGCGCGACGCTGTACCATTTCTGATCGTCTGGCAGTAATGACACCAGTTTCGATACCAGCCTGCCGCAGCAGGGTTATTCCGAAACCATCCTGAGTGTTGAAGGCTTTATATTCTTCGCCGGTACTGGAATAGAGCAGGGTACCGTCAGTGAGGACACCGTCGACATCAAGCAGCAGCAACCGGATATGTCCGGCTTTTTCCATAACCAGCTGGCTTGCGCCAACTGGTGCGGGATTTTCTTTTCGATCACGTGCCATCTGGCGGTAACCATCCATTACTTCGCAGTCGGAAGGATAACTGCCCGGTACGTTGGGAGAGCAGGGTTCTGTCATGATTCTGAAGAGCCTAAAATTATGGAACTATGTTCAGAAGATTCCACTGACAGCCTCACGGATGCGCAAAATCTGCACCAGCAGGGCTTCAATCTCGTCCAGAGGAATGGAGTTTGGGCCGTCGCAGAGAGCGTTGTCCGGATCAGGATGTACTTCCATAAAGAGTCCGTCAACTCCCGCAGCAACTGCTGCCCGGGTGAGTGGCGCTATGAATTCACGCTGACCACTGGAAGATCCGCCGGCCCCTCCAGGTAATTGTACCGAGTGGGTTGCATCGAAAATTACGGGACAGCCAAGTGAGCGCATCACTGGCAGTGAGCGCATGTCAACCACCAGATTGTTGTAACCAAAGCTGGCACCACGCTCCACCAGCATCACATTTTTTCCACCGGATTCACGCAGTTTGTTAACGACATTCTGCATGTCCCAGGGGGAGACGAACTGCCCTTTCTTGACATTCACCGGCTTTCCGGAACGGGCAGCAGCGGAGAGAAGGTCAGTCTGACGGCAGAGAAACGCTGGAATCTGAAGTATATCGAGAACTTCAGCAGCAGCTTCTACCTGCTGAGCTTCGTGGATATCAGAAATAACAGGAACCTGCAACTCGTCTCGGAGATTTCCGAGGATTTTCAGGCCTGCAATTATTCCCGGCCCGCGATACGAGGTGATGGATGTTCTGTTGGCTTTATCGAAGGATGCCTTGAAGACATAACTGATGCCCAGTCTGGCACAGATATCCTTCATTGTGGAGGCAACAGTTCTGGCAAGATCTTCAGACTCAAGGGCACATGGCCCGGCGATAAGCAGCAATGGCTGGCCGCTGCCGACGCAGATATCTGTGCCGGCAGGGTGTGCAACTGTTACAGGTTTGATCTCTGTCATCAGATCAGCCTTTTTGTTTGTTTTTAAGTGCCGCGCTGATGAAATCCTTGAACAACGGGTGTGGTTTCATTGGCTTGGATTTAAACTCCGGGTGAAACTGGCAGCCGAGGAACCACGGGTGGTCTTCTATCTCAACGATTTCAACAAGATTGTTGTCCGGTGATGTACCGGCAATCTTCATGCCGCTTTCCTCAAGAACATCCTTGAACTCGTTATTAAATTCAAAGCGATGTCTGTGACGTTCAGAGATGGCTTCCTGCTTGTAGGCTTTGAGAGCGTTGGTCTCCGGTTGTAATACACATGGATATGCCCCGAGTCGCAGGGTACCACCCATGTCAGAAGTTTCGTCTCTTGTCTGTGTCTTATTGGTCCGGTAGTCAAACCACTCTTTAATCAGGTAGATGACCGGGTGCTCTGTATTCGGATCCAATTCTGTTGAGTTGGCATCGCTCATACCGGCAACGTTCCGGGCGTATTCCACGACAGCAAGCTGCATTCCCAGGCAAATTCCGAAAAACGGGATCTTGTTTTCACGGGCATAGGTGATGGCGTTGATCTTTCCTTCAGCACCACGCTTACCGAAACCACCGGGAACAAGAATACCGTCACATCCATCAAGCAATTCTGCAGGGTCTTTTATTTCGAGGTCTTCAGCGCTTAGATATCGCAGTTCAACTTTGGTGCCGTTGGCGAGACCGCCATGAACGAGAGCTTCATGTAAACTCTTGTATGACTCAGTCAGGTCAACGTATTTACCTGTAATGGCGATAGTGACCGTATTTTTCGGGTTCTTGATAGTGTGAACCAGATCTTCCCACGGTTTGATGTTCGGTTGTCCTGTCCAGACATTCAGCAGCTCAAGAATCTTACTGTCAAGTCCTTCGCGGTACAGATTTATCGGCAGTTCATAGATAGTGTCGCAGTCTATGGCTGTGATAACCGCATCGTTTTTGATATTACAGAACAGACCAATTTTAGCCTTGAGACTGTCATCCAAAGGAACTTCGGTTCTGCAGATCAGGACGTCCGGCTGAATACCGTCAGCCCGCAGTTCTCGAACGGAGTGCTGGGTCGGCTTGGTCTTCACTTCACCTGCTGTCTTGATATACGGCACCAGAGTGAGATGAACAAAAAGAGAATATTCCCGACCAAGATCACCGCGTAATTGACGGATTGCTTCGATAAACGGCAGCCCTTCGATATCGCCGACTGTTCCGCCGATCTCGATAATCGCCACATCTGCACTGCCGTCAAGCTGCAGTACAGCAGCTTTGATCTCATCGGTAATGTGCGGAATGACCTGAACGGTACCGCCGAGATATTCACCACGCCGTTCTTTGCTGATAACAGAAAAATATATACGCCCGGAGGTGTAATTATTTTTCTGGCCCATGACGGCGTTGGTGTATCGCTCGTAGTGTCCCATATCGAGATCGGTTTCCGCGCCATCGTCGGTAACGTAAACCTCTCCATGCTGAAACGGGTTCATGGTACCCGGGTCGACATTGATATAAGGGTCGAGCTTTTGAAATGTTACTGTAAGGCCACGGCTTTCAAGCAATGCTCCCAAGGCTGCTGATGCAAGGCCTTTCCCGAGGGATGAGAGTACGCCGCCAGTGACGAAAATGAACTTGGTCCGTTTGGTATTCTGTGTCTTTTTCATGTCCGGCACTATAGCAATCGAGCTCGGTTTTTTAAATAGAAAAGTGGTGGATGAATCCGAAAGATGAAATCAGGAAATATACCAATATCGTAACAAAATGGCCAGGCCATTCACAAGTGCTCCAAGGGGCGGCTTGTGAACCATGAATTCAGTGTATATTCTTTCATTGTATCAAATTCATCAACCCATGGAGGAATACTATGCACTCGTCACTTATTTTATGTGCATTACTTGTCGTGATAGCAAGTGGTTTGGCCGGCGAAGCCCTGGCACAGGAAAAACGGGAGATAGCTGTTTTTGGAGGTGGTTGTTTCTGGTGTATGGAACCTCCATTTGAGCAGGTAGAGGGGGTGATAGATGTTCAGGCCGGGTATTCAGGCGGCGATGAAAAGAACCCTACGTATGAACAGGTTTCGTCCGGGCGTACTTCGCATTTAGAGGCTGTACAGGTCATTTTTGATCCTGATAAAGTTTCGTACCGGCAGTTGGTAGATGTTTTCTGGCGTCAGATAGATCCAACAGATGAAGGTGGCCAGTTTGCTGATCGCGGGAATCATTACAAAACTGCAATATTCTATAACGACGAAGAACAGAAACGAATTGCTGAAGAGTCACGTGATGCGCTGGAGAAGTCAGGAGTATTTGAAAAGCCTGTTGTCACCGGTATACTGCCCGCCAGGCCATTTTACCCTGCCGAAGAATATCACCAGAATTATTATCTGAAAAATGTTCTGCATTATTCTGCATATAAGGTTGGCTCTGGTCGTGCAGGTTTTCTGGAAAGGGTGTGGAAAGAAACCACAGCTGAGGCGTATGTTAAACCTGATGATGCCGAATTGCGCGAAAAACTGACACCAATGCAATATGACGTTACCCAGCGTGATGCGACCGAGCCACCCTTTAATAACGAATATTGGGATAATAAAGATTCCGGGATTTATGTGGATATAGTTTCAGGTGAACCGCTTTTCAGCTCACAGGATATCTTTTCATCAGGAACCGGTTGGCCAAGTTTCACTCGCGCGCTTGAACCTGATAATGTTGTGGAGCATTCTGACAGGTCGCTCTTTATGGTTCGAACTGAAGTGCGAAGTGCAGCAGCTGACTCTCATTTAGGGCATCTTTTTGATGATGGACCGGCACCTACAGGACTGAGATATTGCATTAATTCAGCGGCACTACGATTTGTCCCTGTTGAACGGCTGGAAGCTGAAGGATACGGCAGGTATCTTAAGCTGTTTGAGTAGGCACAAGAGTTGGTCATGAAAAGAGGAATATGACATTCCTCTTTTCATTTTGTAATTAGGTACTGGATACCTAATGTGTTGATATATTACGCCTCAAAACTGTAACCTGTGAGCAGTTGCCGTTTATTTTCCATTCAAAATATCTTCTACGCTTTTCCCGTCGACCTTCTGCCTGAATATCTTTTCAAGGAGGGGTGATACTTTTTCAAAATCGTCTTCGGACAGCATGAAACCGGGGAGTGGTTGAGCAACAAGAGTGCTTGCCCTTGCTTTGATAATGCGGGTACTATCCTGTAGATGCTGGCGAATGGAATGGTATGCTGAGATGTCGAGTAAAGCTGGCAGCACATCGAGCATATTGCCCCAGTATTCCCGTTGTCCCAGATGCTCGATCAACTGGTTGACGGCTGTTGAGGCCGCGAGATATTCTTCAGAGACGAGGGCAGGACGCTCCGGCCCGCATTTGTGAAGGGAGAGAAAACATCGACAGTTGAATGGTCGGGCCGGATAGATTGAGCAACAGCAATCGTCGTCAAGAAAGGGACAGGGTGAGAATGACGTCTGGTCTGCATTTTCTGTATTTTCACCAGCAATGCAGGATCTTGCAAAGCTGTTGATTGTCTGACCGGGGCGTTGCGGGGAGAGTTCACCCTGCAATTTATCCATCAGCCATTTTTGACGACCTTGGGCTATGGTATAACGAAGAACAGCCTCTCCTTCCAGGGCGGTTATCGTCACATTTTGGGTACAGCAGGAAGTGCAGCCTTTTTTGCAGGCCCAACTGTCGTCTGCAGCCCAGTCGTCAAATGTGTCGTAAATTATCTTGAGTATCTGGTGTTTCATGGAATTGAGAGAGCAATGGTGGTTGAGTTGTAATCGCTAGTCAGTGACTGTTATACAGGTCAATCTGAAGGCTCGATTGTGTTATTATCAGAGGATTTTTCACTTTCTGCAGGCGGTGCGTCAGTGTAGCCGGTGCCAAGGCAGTCTGGACAATCGTCCCAGTCCATCACAAACCGGCTGACTCCTCTGAAAAAAGCTATCTGGCCGGACCCGCCGCAACCGTCGCATTTTTTCCGATCTGATTGTTGGTTTAAAGGGGTATCTGACATGTCGATGTGGTTGTCTGCTCCGGACTAGGTTTGGGTTCTTTCTGGTAAAACAGCAGTAACAATGGTGAGCCAG
>JBFHGS010000143.1:0-13041 GCA_041582995.1 Desulfopila sp.
CCTGTGCTCTCTATTCCTTCGTTGTCACAACTACCATTTACAGTTACAGAGACTGTGAGCCTGGAATTTAAATCGCTTACAGCCGATTATCTGATGCTGAACATTCTGACGTTTTTAGGTGAAAAGGTTCTTCAAGAGGAGAAAACCACTGAGTCTGAATGGAAGATTATTTACAAAGCTTTTGAAACTGTTATCAACCTTGATCCGCGCGCGACTGATCCCTTCATACTCGCCACTACGACCCTGCCCTGGGAAGCCGGGATGGTTGAAGAAACCAACACGCTTCTGGAGAAGGTCGCCCAGTACCGGCCGAATGATTACAGGCCCTACTTTTTCCTCTGGTACAACCACTATCATTTTTTAAAGGATCTTCCGAAATCAACAGAGTACCTCAAAAAAGCTGCAGATATATCAGGATCACCAACCTATCTTAAGCCTCTGGCCTCCAGAATGCATTTATATTCCGGCCAACTTGAGGCATCTCTGCTCTATACTAAAAATATCATCGAAACCACCAATGATGAGCAGATGCGTCAGTATATGATGAAGCGACTGGAAGGTTTACGAGCCATCTATCTTCTTGAGGACGGAGTGAGAAAATTTAACGAAAAATATGGTTCATTGCCTCAATACCCAGAAGATTTAGTTACTACCGGAATCATAGACAAGGTACCTCAAGACCCATACGGCGGTAAATTCTTCATCGCTCCAGGAGGCAGGGTCTACACAACCTCTAAACTCGTCAACATGTCTGCGAATCCTGAGAAAAATCCTGGTAATAAAAAATAATATCTAAAAGCTTTCTCCAGCCAAGTACTTGATCATTTCGTATGATTTTACTTTAATCTATATTACACTTACTGCAAAGAGTTCGGTCCTACTCCACATCCATACTATAAAAACTGTAATCAAAGCTGGAGATATCCCAAAGAAAGTTAAACCCATTTGCCGGATGGAAGATGTTCTCCATCGCGAAAAGATTACTCATCTTTATGAGCAATACCCCTGCTGTCATAGTGTTCCGCAGCAACCTTCTCGGTTTATCGGAAACATTTATCCAAAACCAGTTACGTGCATTAAATAACTGGAATCCGATACTCGTTGGACAGAGCAAAGTGAGCAATGGGTTGCCGCTCAATGATCTGGATGTTCGCCTTTTACCGGATACACAATCAAAACGTGTGCGAAGGATACTCCACCGCTACTGCCAGCGATTCAGCTATCCGTACCCTCCACACCTTCAGTTCATAGACCATATCGAGGCGAGTCTTATCCACGCTCATTTTGGCTTTGAGGGAACATACATCTGGCCAATCGCCAGAAAGTTGAATATTCCGCTAGTCGTCACATTGCATGGATACGATATAAATATCCGGCGTGAATGGTGGGAATCTGGTCTCGGCGGAAAATTCCGCTTATACTATCCTCGCCAGTTGCTTTCGATGGCAAATGCTTCTAATGTACATTTTATTGCAGTTTCTGAAGCGATCCGCAGGCGTGCTATTGAATTTGGTATTCCGAAAAAGAAAATCAGGGTCTGTTATATAGGTGTCAATACAGAACGCTTCAGGCCCTCAGGATTACCCCTGACACAGCGCAAGAAGCGAATTCTGTTTGTTGGCCGGATGGTTGAGAAAAAAGGGCCTCTTATACTTATTAATGCCTTTGCCAAGATCCATGCCCAAAGCCCTGACACAGAATTGGTGATGGTTGGCGATGGCCCGCTTAAGGATAAAGCGATTCAGCGTGCCCAACAATTACATTTAAACATTACATTTACGGGCGCATTACCTAGCCATGAGGTGCGTGCCCAATTGCAGCAAGCGCGTGTTTTCTGCCTCCCAAGTGTGACCGCTGCTAACGGAGACGCTGAAGGCTTGCCAATTGCTATTCTTGAAGCTCAATCTTGCGGAATCCCTGTTATTACTTCTGCAAGAGGTGCTGTCCAAGAGGCAGTTCTGAATCGTGTGAACGGTTATTGTGTTCCTGAAAATGATCCCAACCAACTGGCTGAAAGTATCCTGGAGTTACTCTCCAATGAGAACCAACTTCTGGAATTTTCCAGAGCAGGTATTACACACACACAGATGAAATTCGACATCAATTCATGTACACAACAATTAGAAAATCTCTACACACAATTAAGTGTTAAAAATTAGCATGCCATGCTACCAACTTGCCCACCTGAACTTCTCTTTATCTGGATCAGGACCGGTGTATGATTACCTCAAGTCAGAATTTCGTTGCCTCCCAGAAAGCCAATCCGAGCCTGATCTGCGCCTTTCTATAGTAAGCACTTTGCCACAACCACCTGAATCCAGCATCACAACTCGGATGATAACCGGCTGGCAGGAAGGTTTCCAATGCCAAGGCAACGGCATGTCCTATCAGGTAGTACAGAACGGTTCAACTGTCGATATCGATATCGCTATCAATGAGAGTATAATTGCGCATTCAAAGGGATGGAAAAGCGCGGTATCCCGTTTCAGAGACTGGAATTTCCTTACACCAGCGGAAACTATTGCAAAAAACATCATGTATGGTGTTTTCAATATGTTTTCAGCAATCTCGCTCGTGCAATCAGGCAAGACCTGTTATCTACATGCATCGAGTTTTGCGAAAAATGGCAAAGGTGTGGCAATCGTTGCAAGTGGCGGTGCCGGTAAAACCACAGCACTGCTTAAACTTGTAACTGAACATGGCTGGAGTTACCTGAGTGATGATCTCTGCCTTCTTGACATTGATGGCAATATATGGCGAACACCATTGCGTATGCAGATTTATGCGTACAACTGCATTGATCAACCCCAGTTGTCCTCCCTGCTGCTGGGTAACAGGTCATTCCTTGATAGATTATCATGGCACATAACACTCTACAGAAGAGGACCACAACGCGTTAGACGTCGTATCTCGGCTGAATCGTACTTTGGAAAAAGTAACGTGGTGGTAAACGCTTCACTCAAACACGTGTTCTTTCTGGAACGGTCACATATAGAAACGTACAAGGTAACTACGTTGGCATTAAATGACTTTATACGCCGTGTCCAATTAATAATGCCAGAAGAAGTAGGTCCTCTCATCTCTACATCTGCTGCTCTTTCTCTTGTGGGCTGCCTGAACCTGCTTCCGACAATTGCCGAATTTAACGATCAAATCGAAGCTGTTTTAATACAGGCACTCTCCGGAATAACTCCCGTCTTAGTGCAAGTTCCAATCAATTCAGGCCCCGACGAACTCATGGATATTATTCAATCGGTTATCTCATCTGGCTAAAAGCAATTTTCAATCAACCATGATTTTACGACAACACATCTATAAAGCGGTTCGGGCAACCGCAGTATCTCATGGAACCAGATTCGCACTCCAGATCCTGCAGATATCCATCCTTGCACGATTGCTACAACCTCATGATTTCGGTCTTATGGCAGTATTGGGAGCTCTTTTATCAATATTGGGGATACTCGCCGATTTTGGCATAAGCAGAGCTCTCATCCACTTTCGTGAAATCTCTGATCAGGCACGAAACAGCCTGTTCTGGTTTACCATTCTTCTCTCAGTCGGACTTGCTGCTGCAATGATAGTAGCAGCACCAGTCATATCTTTAATTTTTGGGTCACCTGTACTCTCACCTGTCTTAATGCTGGGAGGGTTGATATTCCCTCTCAGCGCCATAGGACAACAATTTCGTGTTATGGCAGAGAAAGATTTACGATTTGCACCATTAGCCCGTATTGAGATGTTCTCCACTCTGACAGGCATAATAACATCCATAGGATTCGCACTTGCTGATTTTGGGGTCTATTCTCTGGTGTTGGGAACACTGGTCTCAACTGCTGTTAACAGCGGTCTCGCATGCTATTTTCTTTCATCTGGCTGGCGACCTAACCTATCAATGCGTATGGTTGAAATCCAACCATTTATGGCATTCGGGCGTTACCTCATTGGCGAAAGCCTTGCGAATACCCTTCGCATGGAAATGGATATTTTTATCTGTGGGATGATGGCTGACTCAGCAGCAGTCGGCATGTATTCATTAGCACGTAACTTATCACTCAAACTTTCAACCACAGTAATCAATCCTGTTGTTACCCGCGTAGGATTACCGACATTGGCTGATGCTCAACATGACAATCTTAAATTAAAAAAAATTTACCTGGCCATGCTTCACATGGTATCTTCCATTAATTTTCCACTGTATGTGATTCTCGGCCTGTTTTCACATGATATAGTTTTTCTGCTTTATGGGCCCGGCTGGGAACCAACAGCCAATTACCTTGCAATTCTTGCTGCCTGGGGACTAATCCGCTCTATCGGTAACCCGGTCGGTAGCCTCATTATAGCTACCGGGCGAGCCAAGCGCGCATTCTGGTGGAATATCTGTCTGTTAGTCGTCACGCCAATATTATTGGCAGTTGGCATGTATGCGAATGGAATAATTGGGTTAACATGCACTCTGGTTCTCTCGCAACTACTCATATTTCTGTTAGCATGGCGTCTGCTGGTATTTTCTATTTGCGGTGCTAGTTTTATGGAATATTGCTCACAATTAATTGCTCCTCTGGGTATATCTATACTTGCTGGAGCATGTGCTTTTCCAGTTCTCCATTTATTACCTCAGCCATTGCTCCGGTTAGCTGTCGGAACCACTATTTTTATAACTGCATATCTCGGCTTGAGCATGGTTTTTAATCGATCCTGGTTTAATACTATGCAAGAGGTTCTCCTGCCTAAATTCCATAAAACATGACACGCATTTAACGTGAGTTAATCTCAAATTCAGGGAAAGACCACTATCAATACCAAAAGAGATACAACAACGTCAGAAGGAAACATGATAGCGTCTATCATCATTCCTGCATACAATAACCAACAGGAAGTAAACGACTCTGTTTTGAGCGTACTCGCGCAAAAAACGGAGGAAAACTATGAGGTAATTGTGGTCGACAATGGCTCACAGAAGCCAATCACGATCGACAGATTTCGTGAATTTCCTCAGGTGTCACTTCTCATCGCAAAAAAACCGGGCTCATATGCAGCCAGAAACCATGGTGCTATGCATTCGCGTGGAGATATTCTTGTTTTTCTGGATTCAGGTTGCATTGCCAACCCTGACTGGCTTGCTCAGGGCCTACATTTCGTACGGCACAATCCTGACATAATCATGGGTGGAAAAGTTGAAATTTGTGAATTGAGTACTTCCACAATGGTCTCTCGTTATGATTATTTGACAGCCTTTCCACAAAATAGATACATAGAAGAATACCATTTTTCCGGAGCCGGGAATCTCTTTGTTGAGCGACAGACATTTAAACGTCTTGGTGGCTTCAACTCCCAATTCTACTCTGGTGGTGACCGGGAATTAGGGTTAAGAGCTAAAAAACTTGGCATACCTGTTAAATTCTGCAAGGGTGCCATAGTTTGCCATCAGGCTCGATCTACATTTTCACAACTCTTTAAAAAGTCAAAGCGCATTATAGCCGGCCTCTTACAGTTAAAAAAAGATGGGTATCAGGATATACTCAATACCTCATACCAGCACATCTTGCTGCGATTACTCATTCCTCCGATGAAGAGAGCCGGATACCTCTTGGTTGTGGCTCATAAAGAAGGCTATTCATTTGCCGAACGAATCCAGGTTCTCATAGTTTTTTATTATGCTCACTACATATGGCACTTGATTCTCTTGCTCTATCGAAGTGGTATATTAACCAGTAAACCTCGGGAATAATTTTATTCTACACTTCAGTACTATATTGAAATGCAAACAGCAAAATTGACCGTTTTTCATTCTCTGCTGTTAAATCAGGCCAGACATCATTATCTACATTAATTGATGCTACAGGATTCATCTTTCAAGAAGCAATAACGCCAACACGTAATGAAAGAACCACTCATCAGTATCATAATTCCTACCTTTGACCGTCCTCAATATCTGCCACGCGCGGTTGAAAGTGCGCTCTCTCAAGGGGCATCATGCGAAGTTGAAGTAATTGTAGTTCCTAACGGCCCGAGTACATCGTGGCGAAAAGCTCTTAACCGATTTATGGATCATCCATCCCTTCAGGTGGAACCGATTAATACTGCACATGCCAATGTCGCACGTAATCTCGGGCTTGAACTCGCCCGTGGAAAATATATTCGTTTTTTAGATGATGACGATTTTCTTTTACCTGAAAACGCATGTAAACAGGCAGATTTACTTAACCAAACTGGTGCAGAGATATGCTCTGGTCTTATTAAAAATGTAGATGCTGATCTCTCATCACTCGGTATATTGTCCTTTCCTGAAACTTCTGATTTTGTAGCCGCATCACTTTCTTTGAGCGGATTCCTGCTTCCTGTTGGAAATCTCTTCCGCCGAAGTGCCTTGACATCAATTGGTGCTGCATGGAGAGAGGACCTCTCGCGTGCGCAGGATCTCATGTGGATGATTGACCTTGCCCGGCAAAAAGAATGGAACTGGGTTCACCTGCCAAAACCTGTGGGAGTATGGTTTCAACATGATGGTAATCGCCTTTCAACCATGAAGTTACGCAGTGACAAACCTATTCAAGTCATCAACACCCTTTTTGATCTTCATGAAAAACTGATAGAAAATGAACGTATGACCGACGAAAGATCTCAAGCATTAACGAAACTTCTCTGGCATTACGTTCATTCACGCTTCCCATTTGACATGATATACTGGACCCACGTAGCTCGCAAAACGCTAAAGATTGCTCCAGAAAGTCGTCCCGATCATGATTTTTTCAACCTCATCATGATTAAACATGTCCATCCGTTGCTTTTGGAAATAATTCTGGCAATACCCAGAAAAATAACAAGATTTTTACGAGACACTCAGCGCAACCATATAGGTTGGGATTATCGCAGACGCCTTTAGTCCGCGAACGTTTTTTGCTTACCTCTTTTTTCGAACTTCTATATGCATTGCTATTAATTTAGGGGCTTCATCATAATGAACTGCGACGAACATAATATCTACGCTATTGTAGTTACATACAACAGAAAGATGCTCTTAAAGAAATGCATTCAGGCAATTCTTGATCAAACACAGTGCCCGAATAAAATTGTAATTATTGATAACGCATCAACCGACGGAACAGATCAGATGCTCAAAAAACAGAAATGGGACTGTCATGAGCGAATAAAAATAGTCAATTTGCCCGAGAATATTGGGGGTGCTGGAGGTTTTAGTCTCGGCATCAAACTTGCTGTCGAACTTGGGGCTGATTTCATGTGGCTAATGGATGATGATGCGATACCTGAAGTCGATAGTCTTGAAATCTTACTACAACATGTATCTGACACAAAAACGATATATGGATCGATGGCAACCGATGGTACCGAATTATCCTGGCCACTCACACTCTTGAACAACACCCGTCATGAAAAAGACCAAGGCCTTTATATTGCTGATGTTTGCAATTTAATGGAAGTACAGTTTCTGCCATTTATTGGAATTCTGATTAGTAGAGAAATCGTAGATAATATTGGCCTGCCCGATAGAGATTACTTTCTCGCTGCTGACGATGTTGAGTACTGTTTAAGAGCCCGGAAGGCTGGTTTCAAAACAATTGTCATAGCAACAAGCAGGATACATCACCCTGCTGCAGAATTGTATTTTTTACAATTACCTTTCAAAACATTCCGCTGCCTGAAACTCTCGCCTTGGAAAAGATACTATGATGTAAGAAATCGATTATTTCTTGCCAAAAAGCATTACGGCACTTTCGTTCTTTGTTCTCAAACTATACCTAGTTCTCTCCTCCGATATACTGCTACTTTTCTTTATGAAAATGAGAAATGGCTTCAGACAAAAGCATTCCTAACCGGAATGATTGATGGATTATTAAATAAGAAAGGATGCAGGCATCTTTACTGGGGTTTGTAATACTACTGGTACAGTATTCAGATACACTTTTACAATTGTATATAAATTACGTTTTCACCTTTCACTCTGGAAATCGTAACCATGAGCAACCCAACTGGAAAGCGAACATTTTTTATTGTGGGAGCCGGATTCTTCGGTTCGACGATAGCAGAACGTTTAGCCAATATCTGTAATGTTAATGTTTCTGTGATTGAGCGTCGCAACCATATTGGTGGTAACTGCTACTCTGCCAAAGAACCTGAAACCGGAATAGAATACCATGTATACGGGACTCATATCTTTCATACCTCTAATCCCGTTGTCTGGGAATATATTCGTCAGTTTACAGATTTTAATGGTTACTATCATCAGGTGTTGACAACCTACCAAAACAACGTCTACCAGATGCCTATTAATCTCGAGACGATAAATTCATTCTATCATGTGAACCTCAAGCCATTCGAAGTGGCGATATTTCTTCAGCAGGAAATAGATAAAGAATACCTTAACAGTCCGAGGAACTTTGAAGAAAAAGCAATCTCATTAGTTGGCAGACCACTCTATGAAGCATTTATCAAAGGGTACACGCTGAAACAGTGGCAAAAACACCCCAGAGACTTACCTGCAGAAATCATTACCCGCCTCCCCTTCCGCACCAACTACAACGAAAGTTATTTTCATGATAAATGGCAGGGAATTCCAGAGGATGGATATACGGCTATTTTTAAAAAAATGCTCTCCAGCCCCAACATCTCTGTTCAACTGAATACCGATTACTTCGATATCCGGAAATCTCTGCCTGAAAATTCCTACATTATTTATGGCGGCCCGATCGACCGCTTTTTTGACTATAAACACGGGAAACTCGAATGGCGTACACTTGACTTTGAACATGAGATAATTGAAGTAGAAGATTATCAGGGCACTTCTGTTATGAATTACGCCGAAGCAAATGTTCCTTTTACACGAATTCATGAGCCACGCCACATACACCCGGAACGTGACTACCCGCGGGATAAAACTTTGATAATTCGGGAATACTCACGATTAGACGACGGTACAGAGCCATACTACCCTATCAATGATGCTGAGAATCAAAAAAAACTTCTTAAATATCATGAAGAAGCTCAGCATCATCCTAACGTATTTTTCAGTGGTCGACTCGGTGAATATAAATATCTGGATATGCATCAGACAATAGAAAATGCCTTGCATCTGTTTGAGACTAAACTTCGTCCTCTTATCGGGAATACATGAAAGTTCTCTTCTTATGCAAGCAAAGATACATGAACCATGACGTCATTTCCGACAGATATGGCCGACTGTACAACCTTCCATATGAACTTTCCTGCCTTTCACATAATGTGCAGTGCTACTGTTTACGATATCCACCCCAGGCATCAGGCAATGAAATCAAACATCAGCACATACCTCCTGCTGAAAAGCTGAGCTGGCATTCAGAATATGCCGGAAAGATAGGTCAACATATCCCCGGGTATATTCGCAAATTACTTGAAGTCGTTACAAAGACCAGACCTGATGTCTTAATAGGCAGTTCAGATATTCTTCATGCTATTATCACCTATATCGTTGCCAGTATAACCAGAACACCGTATTTCATCGACCTTTACGATAATTACGAAAGTTTTGGTATGAGCAGGATACCTGGAATGGTCTGGGGATACCGTAAGGCTTTGCGCGCTGCTGACGGGATTTTTACCGTCAGCGACCCGCTTCGCGACTATATCCACGAGATAGCACCAGAAACGAAAATACTGACAATCGAAAGTACCATATCAGCAGAGAGTTTTTATCCGATACCGAAGCCAGAGGCCAGAAAGGCACTTCATCTGCCGAAAGATAAACTCCTTATCGGCACCGCCGGTTCGTTATCACAAAACCGGGGGACTGATCATCTCTACGACGCTTTTTTTACAGTTAAAAAAAGATACGAACAAGCCTGTCTTGTTTTGGCAGGCCCCATAGCTGGTAATCCGCCTCCTGAGCATCCAGACATTCTCTATCTTGGTGAACTCCCCCACGCCCATATACCTCATTTTTTCAGTGCGCTGGATATTGCTGTAATATGTATGAAAGATGACTCTTTTGGTAAATATGCTTTTCCTCAAAAAGCATATGAGATTCTCGCATGTAATGTCCCTGTTGTTTGTGCTGCGGTCGGAGCACTACAATATGTGTTCAAAGATTACGCAGATTGCCTCTACATTGCTGACGATTCAATAGATCTTGCAAACACAATCACTGGGCAGTTACAGCATAAGATCAAACCGGAAGTACACATACCAACCTGGAAGGACCAGGCACTGAAACTTGAAAAAGCGATACAGAGGGAAGACTCTCAGCTTAAGGATTTTGAGCAATCACATCTTTAAAGAGTTGAGAGTACTTTCCCGCAACGACTGTCCAGTCATAGTTTATAATAGAGTGTTGTCTGCCTGCAGCTGCGATAACTCGTGACTGCTCCGGATTTTCTAAGGCATAGAGAATGCTTTTAGCCAACTCCTCTTCGCTCTTCTGGTTTACGAGAAGTCCAGTTACTCTATCCTGTATAATATCTATTATCCCACCGATTCTGGTACTGATCACCAGACAACCCGCCATACTTGCTTCTACCAGAGTAAGGCCAAAACCTTCAGTGTCGCCGCCTTGTGCCTCTATTGAGGGAGCTATAAAAATAGAATGCGTATGGTATATGTCCGGTAGCTGGATGTTTGGAATCGCTCCTCGAAAATGTATGTTGTTTTCAAGCCCTGATTGAAGCGATGTATTGCGTAACTCTTCCTCCAGTTCACCTGAACCAACTATTGTAAGTTGAATATCAGGATAAAGCCTTTTAACGAGTGGAATGGCCCTGATCAGATACCCTACGCCTTTTTTTTCGGTGAGTCGCCCAACATAAAGCAATTTCCCAACGCTCTCCAACGTACTGTCATTGCTTCCCTTATCATCTCCATCCTTACCAAATACTTTCGAATCTACTCCCATAGGCAGTATCGCTATTGAACTGTCCGAATTACTTCGTAACAGTAGATCTTTCTTTAGAGCCACACTTACTGCTGTCATTGCGGAAGCACTCTTCACAACAACTGATCTCATCCAGTCGAAAAAGCAGCCTTGAAGACCAAACACATCAGCTCCGTGGGCTGTCGCTATAAATTTGGTTCTGCATATTTTCCCAACAATATATGCCATCACTCCCTGAGGAATTATCCAGTGAGCATGAATGAAAGAAGGTCGTAATCGCCTGGTCTGGCTGAGCAGGGAAAAAAACGAAGCAATGAGAAAGAAAGGCACAACCAGCAGGAAAAGCTTCTTCTGGCGTATTGTCGGTAAAATACCTGTTTTTCCGGCAAGCTTTTCTAAGGTCCTATAAAAGTACCTGAACCGGATCACATGCAGGCCGTCAAAAACCTCTTCTGCTGCAGCCCCGGGATACATAGGGGTGAGAACATAAATTTCGAAATCCCCGGAAAGTCTCCTGCAGAGTTCATACACAAACGGAGGATCAGTATCATGTATCCATCGTGGAAAGGTAGATGTAAATACAAGAATTCTTGGTTTTAATATTGGTTCTGAAATACCCACAACCATTATCTACTTCACGCGATCATATCGCATTTGGGTTATCTGTTCGGATATCAAACCTATCATAAATATTATCACCGAAGTGCTGATGAGTAATGCAGACATGTTGGTAAATCGTGATTCAGTGATGTAGGTAAAACAGTAATAGCCAATGCCTGTGCATAAAAAGATGCTACTGAGCGGTAAGAAAATGCGCAGAGGAGAAAAAAGAGTCGCTATCTTGAATATGATGAGCGTAAATCGTATTCCATCCTCCATGAGGCGGATTTTACTTTTACCTATACGCCTGTTGCTGTGTATTTCAACATATTTCAGGCTGTAACCGAGCCGCAAATATGCCATCGTCAATGTAGTCGGGTATGAAAAAGTGTTAGGCATAAGATAGATGAAATTCTGTACAGTCTCCTTTTTCACCAGCCTGAATCCTGAAGTCAGATCAGCTATTTTGAAATGCGTCACATATGAGGCAATCCAGTTATAGAAACTGTTTGCAATATCGCGGTGAAGGGATGTTTCAGAACTCTTGCTTCTCGCACCGACGACCATGTCATAGTTATCTTTGTGAGCGAGAAGGAATTTGATATCTTCAGGGTTGTGCTGACCGTCCGCATCCATCATCAGGATCCATTCGCCCTGCGCCGAGCGTAAACCTGACTTGACGGCAGCACCATTGCCGATATTGTAAGGGTGTGGCCAGACATTTGCGCCCGCATCCATAGCGACCTGCATGGTATTATCTGTCGAGCCGTCGTCAACGACCAGCACTTCAAAATCAGGATATAACTCTTTGATTCTGTGTATTGTCTGCCCGATGCTCTTTTCCTCATTAAAAGCAGGAATAAGCACAGTGACCTCGACCCGATCAGATTTTTTCACACGCAACTCTCTTAGCCTGCCACAGCAGCGGAATACAGCAACAGGCACTATGAAGAGATAGTAGGAATCAGCTGCGGTCGGCCCTTTGTATAAGCTCGCACAGCTCATCAGCCATGGTTTCGATCTCGGTTTGATCCTGCCCTTCGATCATAACCCTGATTACGGGTTCTGTACCTGAAGGTCTGACCAATATTCTTCCATTTTTACCGAGTTTTTCCTCTAACTTCCTGACAGTTTCCGGAAAATCTGGAATTGTGTCAACCGGTATTTTCCTGGACATACGTACATTTTTAAGGACCTGAGGGAAGCTTTCCATTACTTTGGCCAATTCTGAAAGAGGTCGTTTTCTCTTTTTCATGATAGCCATAAGCTGTAAACCGGCAAGAATCCCATCACCCGTGGTAATATGGTCGAGAAAGACAAGGTGGCCTGACTGCTCGCCACCAAATGAATACCCTTTCTTGCGCATCTCTTCCACCACGTATCTATCGCCAACTGCAGCCCGAACTAATTTGCCGCCCATTCTCTCCATGGCAACTTCAAGACCCATGTTAGACATTACTGTGGCGACAAGAGTCTTCTTTTTAAGTTTACGCTGGGTGAGCAATTCCTCGGCGCAGATAGCCATAATGTGATCCCCGTCAACGATTTGTCCACGTTCATCACTTACAATCAAACGGTCGCCA
>JBFHGS010000144.1:0-12946 GCA_041582995.1 Desulfopila sp.
AAATTTGGCAGCGCCAAAACCATTCTGGTCACTGGTCTTTTCAGCAATAGCCTTGATGGTGTGTCCCATCATGGCAAGTGCATCCATGTTGATGCCTTTCTGGCTGGTACCAATATTAATGGATGCGCAGATTTTTTCAGTTTGAGCAAGCGCTTCCGGCAGAGACTTGATGTACTCAAGATCGGTCTTCGTCATACCTTTTTCGACCTGAGCCGAAAAACCGCCCAGGATATCGACACCTACGGCTGTGGCGGCACGATCAAGGCTCTTTGCCAGTTCAACAAAACCATGCTGGTCGAAGCCGGAGCCGACAAAAGCGATCGGGGTCACTGAAATACGTTTGTTCACAACAGGAATTCCGAGATTCCTGCTGATATCATTGCAGGTAGCTACGAAATTTCCTGCAAAGCTGATGATCTTTTTTTCTATATTTTCGCAGGTTTCTTCAACGCTGCCGCCGCGGCAATCAAGCAGGCTAATACCCATGGTGACGGTGCGGACATCCAGGTTTTCTTTCTGGATCATTTCGACTGTAGCGAGAATCTGGTCTGATCGTAACATGTTCAACTCCTGGTCTGGCTCAAAAGATCCTGATATTAGTGCAGGGTGACCTCGTGGGTCGCCTGAAAGATGTCATTATGCTGCATCATAACTTTCAGGCCGTTTTCTTCAGAAAATTTCCCGAGTGCATCCTGAATTGCAGCTACCGATTCAACAGCAGAGAGGTCGAGTTGCAGCATCATGGTGTACTGATCGTCACGCAGGGTGGTTGCCAGATCACGGATGTTTATATTGTGGGAATAACAAAACTGGCTGACACGATGGACCAGGCCGCTTTTGTTCTGTCCCTGAGCTGTCATAATGTATGTTTCAGCGGGGAGAGGGCAGTACCCTATATTAACGTGTTCATCCATCACCTTGATGGAAACCTCGAATTTTACCGGAGTCTTCACATGTGAAATCTCAGCCACGACATCTTCCGGTGTAATTGCACCATCAAAGGTGGCGATGAGGATCATGTTCAGGTAGCCGCAGAGTACGGACTGGTTGAGATCAGCAAGATCTCCATCGAGCTTATAGATAGCACCGGTAATATCGGCAATGACGCCGGGCCGATCCTTGGACATCACAGAGATAATCATCTGCTTTTTCATTGAAGACTGCTCCTATTCTTTTTGATGCTTGAAAATGAGGCTGCCAGTTTGAGGAGTACAAAAAGAGGCGAGACCCTGATAGACAGGTGAGGCAATACTATTGCACTGTTTTTAGGATTGATCAACTATATTGTAAGAGAATATTTCGAGAGACGTGCAAAACAGTAGAAACGGGTAGAGTATAATAGTGACCCCATAAAGATTGCAGGAAGAATAGTGGTGTGCGTATGTTGCTGAAAGGTTAACTGAAAATTGCTGGTGATAATGGTTGTCAGGAGGCTCAAATGGCACAAAAGAATATATTGTTGATGTTCCTTTTGTTTACTGCCGTATTAAGTGGTTGTGTCGCGAACCGTCAGTATGCGGATGTGCGCAGGAATCACGAAGTGCAGAATTTTTTTCGGACAGGAGATATTTTGCCAGGATATCGCTATTATTATACCGGCCAGGATGTGGAACCTCTGGCTATACTGGCGCTTGATCAAACGTATCAGCTGAAGTCACTTTTTTGGCATGAGTTTGACAGTGATGTACAGCTGCAGCAATGGATGCTCGAATTCAGGAGGAGTTCCGGCAGCTTCGATGATATTGCATATATAACTGTCGATTATAAAGGGATGGAAATTCTGTCTCCCGATAAACATCAGATTGGCGTAGTATTTACCAGATATGATTGGATAATTGCCTGGTATGGCGAGGGGAAGGAGATCTATATCTCACGACCAGAACCAGCAGGGCAGCAGCGATCACCTCGCCTGTTCCACAGATTCTACGACTGATAAAATCTGTTCTGAACTGCCAAAACGGTCTTGCCAGCTATTTAATGGACTCGCTGGGGGCTGAATCTCTCCATGGGGTATACACCTGTTCAGACAGTTCCGAGCCCGAGTGCACGTGCCTCAAGAAGCAAGTTTTGGGTTATTGCACTCCAATCCTGTACCCAGAAGGTTGGCCATCTTAAACTTTTCGGTTCTCCGCAGATAACGATTGCAACTGGTTTGTCGAGAAAACTACGGATGCTTCTTCGAGTTTGAATAGTCTCAGACAGTTCCATCGTATCTTCCATGTTGAGCTAAGGAGCAGTAAGTATACTGAATGGGGATTGCCGCCTCTATTCGTTGACAAGCAGGATTGGATTATCAAAAAGTCTTATACAGATAGTAACTCGCATTTGCCCTCGGATCAGGTATGGAAACTCCTGAGATGAAGGGAATCTGAAAAGGTGTTCTGATTAAGATAAAATACGTGGAATAACGATGTTCCTGTATGGCTATGTTGATCTCTATCATTGGTGCTGACTGTTTTTATGTGGGGTAAAATAGGGATATATAGGATATGTGGGCTGAAATGGCTGCGATGGCATTGCTGTGCTGTACACCTGCCAGGCAGAATGATATTCTGATTTTGGTAACTCGTGTTCTTTGATGGTCGCAGTTGTGCAGTTTGACATCTGGTAGCAGTTTGTGAAAAACTAAACGTATACCTCTCTCTTTCTTTGAAAGATAGTCCTCTGGTTCAGAAAAGGTGGTCTGTCACCGGGTGCAAATGTATGCAGAAGAGCAAAAGGTACATGTATGACGGGTGTTTTCATGAAGTCTGCAGTTCATCATAGCTATGAAACCGATTCTTTTCTGGCGGGTCAGGAGGCAGTACGTGAGGTGCTGAAGAAGATGGCTGGATGCAAGCCTGACCTGCTCCTGTTGTTTTCCTCTATAGGACATGATCTACCTAAGCTTATCAGTGGAATCGAATCGTTATCAGAAAGTGTTCCTCTTTGCGGCTGTACCGGTGCAGGTATTATTACCGGGGATGGCAGTGATGAGGCGACCCATTCGATAGCCCTGATGGCCCTTTCTACAAAGCGGTTGAATATCGTTCCTTTCATGTATACCGGTCTGGCTGATAACCCTGAGAAGATAGGGATGAAAATAGCCGGACGTGTCTGTGATGAGAAAATTCAAAATCATGAGAGAGCGCTGGTGTTTCTCTTTGCAGACGGCTTAACCATTAATGCGGATGCAGTGTACCGGGGCATGCTGGAGGTGTTGCCTGGTCATATAGATGTCGTTGGCGGGACAGCTGGTAACGATTTTCAACCCGGTAAAACGTATCAGTTTTATAACGGCAGGGTTATGAGCGATTCGGTTTGCGGAGTACTGTTATATGGAGATTTCAATTATAGAATAGGCGTTACACATGGTTCAAAACCTGTCGGTCTGTTCAGGACTATCACACGGGCAAGAGGCAATGTTATCTGTGAAATTGATGGTCAGCCAGCTCTTAATATTCTCAAAGAATTTATTGGAGCTGAACGTGTCCAGGATATTGGTCAAACTCTCAATCTCTTTGAGCTTGGTGAGGAGTTTCCGGGGCAGGGATACAGTGGAAATATTCTGAATCGTGCCATTATCGGAGTAGAAGAATCTGTAGGCGGGATTCGGCTTGCGGTTGAAATACCTGAGGGCGCGAAGGTGCGTATTACACGTCGTGATCTTGATCTGGTACTAAAACGTACTCGTGAGATGGCAGAAGCTATGACTAGCTTGTTGCGGGAACCGGGTAATGCAACATATTTCTATTTCAACTGCTCAGGTCGTGGTTCCTATCTGTTTGGAGACCCGGAGCAGGATGTCGATACCTTAAAACAATCACTGGCTCCGGATAGTAACATGATAGGATTTTTTACATTTGGTGAGTTTGCACCAATAAATAAGCGTAATTATTTCCATAATTACACTGGTGTGCTGGTGGGGATTGAAGCATGATTGATCATGTCCCCAATAATAGTTCCGTTCTCGTCTCGTCATCCGGCAAGAGCAAGTCTCGCAATCTGCCAACATATGAGGATGAAATCAATAAGCTTACGGCGACCCTGATCCGTCAGGAGGCTGAACTTGTGGAAACCCGCGTTGAGTTAAATAAGCGGTTACGAAGTCTGCAGTTTTTTCAAATTCTCAATAAACGTATTCTGGCAGCAAAGAGTCACCATGAGATTTATCAGGTCGTGGTTCACTCTCTGGTTGAGATAGGCTTTGATAAAGCAGTTATTCTCAAGCGTGAGAACGGAGGCTATGGGGTCGTTGCACATTATGGTTATACCTCTGATGCTCTTCTGAGCCGGCAGCCGGCCTCTGCTCTTCTTCGTTATGTCGGAGAAAAGGGTGAACTGCTTGTTAATGGGGAGAACAGGGAATCTATTCTTCATCCATATGAACACGATCTGGAAGTGCGATACTTTGTTGCTGCCTGCTTTATGCTGCGGCAAAGTGATGATGTCCAGCATATTCTGTTGGCTGGGAATATGACTGAAACAACGGTTCGGAGATCACGACTTACTTCTGTTGATTTGCAGATACTGCACACCCTGACCCGACAGATATCCGTAGCTGTCGAAAATGCCTTTTTTTACGACCAGCTGAAACGTTCTGAGAAAAAATACAGACTACTCTATGAAAAATCTGTTGAAGGACTTTTCCAGATAGTGGCGGATGGAAAGATTATAAGCGTGAACCCCGCAATGGCAGCAATGCTCGGATATGCTTCACCGAAAGATCTTATGGCGGCAGTGAACAGTGAAGGTGTTCTGTCGCTTCTTGAGGAGGACGAGTTTGCAAGATTTTCGAGGATCATCATCGAAATGGATCGGGCAATCGGTTACGAGACACAGCTGCATGGCCGGGATGGTAATGTGATATGGGTCTCTATTTCTGCTCGCTGTGAACGCGACAGCACAGGGCAACCATTCATGTTTGAGGGATCTGTCGTTGATATTTCAGCTATGAAAAGGGCGCGGCAGCTGGATATTGAAAAGACAGCAGCTGAAAAGGCGAATAAGGCAAAGAGTGAGTTTCTGGCTAATATGAGCCATGAAATCCGTACGCCGATGAATGGAGTACTGGGAATGACCACCTTACTTATGGGGACAACGCTTGACTCTTCTCAACAACATTATGTCAACGCCATTCGTCATAGCAGCGAAGCACTATTGACAATAATAAATGAAATTCTCGATTTTTCCAAAATTGAGGCTGGAAAAGTGTCTCTGGAGGTGGTGGAATTCAACCTGCCGAGTCTGCTTGATGATGTTATCGATCTTGTTGAAACACGGATTGATGATGATAAGGTTACGCTCTGCTGCTCTGCCGAACCTGATGTACCCCAGATTGTAAAGGGCGACCCGGTACGGATTCGCCAGGTACTTCTGAACCTTGTTATCAATGCCATTAAATTCACTCGGCAGGGTGATATCTCTATCAGGGTGGAAGCTGTTGATAGTCGGGAAAGCACACAATTATCGTTTTCTGTACGGGATACTGGGCCTGGGATTTCTGCTGAAAAACAGAAAGGGCTTTTTGACAGCTTCACTCAGGTTGACAGTTCACTCACTCGTACGGTTGAAGGGACTGGGCTTGGGTTGGCAATTTCGAGACAACTCATTGAGCTGATGGGTGGCACTATTGGTGTGAATTCATCACTGGGGGAGGGGGCAGAGTTCTGGTTTGTCCTTCAGCTTGAAAAGGGAGATAGCCGGGCTGCTGCAGATGTTCCGGACTGCCTGGCTGGAGTGCAGGTTTTGATTGGTGAAGAAAATGATAATATTCGAACATTCCTTTGCAATCAGTTGAATGCCTGGGGTGCAAAGGTCAGAGCTTTTGCAGGACCTCTCGAATTTCTGGCCGGAATTGATGGCGTGGAAGAGCGTGGGGAGAATGAATCTTTACTTGTTGTCGTTTCGGAATCATGTGCTGCTGCAGGTGTCCATACCTTAGAGCGTGTGCGAGATGCAAAAACTATTGTTGTAAGCAGTATGAATATGGTGCGTCGTATGGGCAATGTTTCGGATCAATGCGTTTATATTGCCAAGCCTGTCCGCTATACTCACCTGCTGACAGCCTGTAGTTGTCTTCTGGCTGGAAAAGATCTGCAGCGATGTGTAGCGGCTGAAATTCCCGATGTTTGGAGTAGTGACGAACCGCGTAGTCATCTGCGGGTTCTGGTCGTGGAAGATAACGCAATAAATCAGCAAGTGGTGGTCGGTATGCTGAACAGGCTGGGTTGTGTTCATATCGATGCTGTCAGTAATGGTCTTGAGGCTGTTCGAAATGTCAACAGTTTTCCATATGATATTATATTCATGGATGTCTCAATGCCGGTGATGGATGGACTTGAGGCGACGGACAGAATTCGCGCATGGGAGAAGAAAGCTGGAGCGCGTGTAGTGCCGATAGTGGCGTTGACAGCACATGCGATGTCAGGTGATCGCGAACGCTGTCTTGGTGCCGGAATGACTGATGTGCTTACCAAACCGGTGCAGCCACAGGCTCTGGCAACGGTACTCGACAGATGGTCTGAACTGGACCCGGAAATGGCCGGCCGGCCGGATAGAGGCGACGCAGGAGATGAACATTGTACTGTAACCGTCTTGTCAGATCAGGAGGCAGTGTCTGCCGCGGCATTTGATCTGGGGCGGCTTGAGAAGAGACTGCTGGGTGATGTTCATAATGCGCGGATTATCGCACATTATTTCCGGGATGAAATAGAAAAACAGGTAATTGAAATTGAGGCAGCGATCTCAGCAGGAGATCTTACCGAGATTTCACGGCTGGCCCATCGACTGAAAGGAAGTTCTGGCAACGTTCAGGCTGAAATCATGTATGCTCTTACGAGCGATCTCAATGCTTCAGCAACTATTGGCGACTGGGAGCAGATACGAAAAGCGATTGGCCGGATTCGTTCACATTGTCCACTCCTCATGCAAACAATAGCTGAGCAGTTGAGTCATTCTGCAGGCGCCGCTTCTTAAAGAAACATCGCATAGGCAGGATTGTCGGTTTCCTCAAAATAGGTGTAGCCCAGTTTGTCGAGTCGGGTGTAGAGATCAGGGTCGTCACCTTCAGGGAATTCAAGGCCTATAAGGACTCTGCCGAAATCCCCTCCCTGAAGTCTGTAGTGAAAGAGTGAAATGTTTCTTTCTCCTCTGGTGGCGTCGAGAAAACGCACAAGAGCACCAGGTGTTTCCGGAAACCAGAAGCGGAACAGCTTCTCATTTTTCACTTCGCCTGATCTCCCGCCAACCATATAACGAATATGGGTTTTGGCGAGTTCATTTTCGGTCAGGTCAAAGTTATCATAGCCCGCCGCAGTCAATTCCCTGCTGAAAAGCTCTCTCTCTTTGTTGTTGGTGATGGAAATACCGACAAAAATATGTGCATTATTGCGATCTGCGAGCCGGTAATTAAACTCGGTGATATTGCGGTCTCCCACCAGATCATGGCAGAATCTCTTCAGGCTGCCGGGAGCTTCCGGGATGGTGACAGCAAAAAGGGCTTCCTGTTGTTCACCGATCATTGTGCGTTCTGCCACGTAACGTAAACGCTCAAAGTTCATGTTGGCACCAGAATTGACGGCAATAAGCGTCTGGTTCTCACAGTCTGTGTCGCGAATGTATTTAAGCAATCCGCTCATGCCCAGTGCGCCGGCAGGTTCAACAATTGAGCGAGTGGCATGATAAATAGCTTTAATACCACTGCAGAGTTCATCGGTGTTCACCCTGATAATATCGTCTACACATTCTTTGCAGAGCGCAAAGGTTTTCCGGCCAACTTCGCGGACAGCGACGCCGTCTGCAAATATTCCCACCGAAGAGAGCTTGACCGGGTGACCAGCTTCGAGTGATTGGGCCATAGCATCACTGTCCACCGGTTCTACTCCGATCACCTTCACTTCGGGTCGGAGCATTTTAATATATGCAGCCATGCCGGCAATAAGACCGCCGCCTCCGACAGGAATGAACACGGCATCAAGTTGGCCGGGATTCTGGCGTAATATTTCGTCAGCAACAGTCCCCTGGCCGGCGATGACAAGCTCGTCGTCAAAAGGATGGACAAAGGTCATGCCGGTTTCCCGTATGAGCTTTTCTACATGGTCTGCTGCTTCGGAGTAGTTGTTGCCGTGCAGAACCACTTTGCCACCGAATCGTTTGACCGCTTCAATTTTAATTGCAGGTGTTGTCACCGGCATGACAATAAGTGCAGAAATCGACAGTTGCCGGGCGGCAAAGGCAACGCCTTGCGCGTGATTTCCGGCTGAAGCGGCTATGACACCGCGTGCGCGTTCTTCGTTACTGAGATTGGCAATTTTGTTGTAAGCACCGCGAAGTTTAAATGAGAAAACCGGTTGCTGATCTTCACGTTTTAACAGAATTCTGTTGTTGAGCCTGGCGGAAAGGGCTACAGCTTCGTCAAGGGATGTTTCGATTGCGGCTTCATATACCCTTGAGGTGAGAATCTGTCGAATAATTTTACGCACGTTACAACCTGTGAACAGAGGGAATAAAAAATGGCAGGAGGTGTATGGTGTATGCCTTGTCCTGTCTGATAACCTACAGCGGTGAGTGTTGAGAATAACGTGCGGCCCGATCTGCGGTCAAGCTATTTTCGTGCAGGAATATTGTGTTCCAAAATACAAAAAATGGCGCCACCGGTCGCTTGACGAATCCTGGCTGTAATTGTAATTGTACACAATAAAGGTCATTTATCGAGTGTATGATTCTGGCAACGATTTGTCGTTTTGCCGAAAAAGAGGGTATGCATGCTTGGAGGAGCACATGAAAGATATACAAAATAAAGCCAGAAAATTGATGAAAGGGTATTGCCGTGTTTGTCCTGTCTGTGATGGGCGTGCCTGTGCCGGTGAAGTTCCCGGTATGGGAGGGCTTGGAACGGCTTCAGCTTTTAAAGCGAATATTGCCGCCCTTGGCAGTTATCGATTTAACATGCGTCTTCTGCATGACGTGAAAGAACCTGAGACTACGACAACCCTTCTCGGCAAAACGTTGTCTATGCCGGTCCTTGCTGCTCCTATTGGTGGCGTTGCATTTAATATGGGTGGGGCCGTCAGCGAACAGGAGTATGCCGATGCTGTCATTCAGGGTTGTCTCGCGAAGGGCACTCTCGGCTGTACCGGTGACGGAGTCCCGGAATTTATTCACCAGTCAGGTTTCAAGGCTATCGCCGATGCCGGTGGTTTGGGGATTCCTTTTATAAAGCCCTGGGAAGATATTGAACTGTTTGAGAAAATCGAGAAGGCACAGGCCAGCGGTGCAGATATAATAGGTATGGATATTGATGCGGCCGGGCTTGTGACCCTGCGTAAGATGGGGCGGCCGGTTTCTCCCAAAAGCGTGAGTGAACTGAAGAAGATTCGGGCCGCGATTTCAGGCAAGTTCATATTGAAAGGTGTGATGAGTGTGGATGACGCACTTCTGGCCGTTGAAGCAGGCGTTGATGCCATCGTTGTTTCCAATCATGGTGGACGGGTGCTTGATTTTGCGCCGGGTGCTGCCGAGGTACTGCCCCGGATCAGTGCAGCCGTAAAAGGCCGCATAGAGATTCTGGCGGATGGCGGTGTCCGTTCCGGTGGAGACGTATTGAAGCTGCTGGCACTTGGTGCTGATGCTGTCATGATCGGCCGTCCGTTTTCAGTAGCTGCAGTCGGTGGCTTGCGTGGGGGTGTTGAAAAGTATCTCGATACAATCATGGTTGAATTGCAACAGTGTATGGTGCTAACCGGTACCCAATCAGTATCTGCGGTTGATTCTACAATTCTTCTTGCCTGATCAGCACCTGCTCAGGCAACAGCTCCGATCGTTGTCTGAGTTTTCAACAGACCACCCTCCCAGGATACGTGCTTTTGTACTGATATTGTTTAGGAAAAGAAAACAGCTTTAGTCGACAGCGGTGACTGTTTACGCTTTTCCTGGTTCCTGATACTAATCAGGCTCTCACTCTGTATGTTCATGACGATGATGCAGATCGGGATAATGCGGGTGAGAGTGAGTTATTTCAGTGTGCCTGTGGGAATGAGAATGTGACTGTGCGCTGTTGTTATTCTGGTGAGCGTGAGCGTGGGCGTGGTGGCCATCGTTATGGTTATGTAAATGGGTGTGTGTGACTTCGCTGTGAGAATGGTTGTGGACATGTCGAATTCGGCTGGAAAAGAATATAGCAGCCGCAATGCAGGTAATGGCAATGAAATGGTATGGCAACAGTGGCTCGTGCAGTAACAGTGTTGCCAGGCCGACTCCGAAAAACGGGCTGCTGGAAAAGAGTATCTGGCTTCGTGTTGCACCAAGGTGCTGGGCTGCCATGACGTAGAGTACAATGCTGGCTCCATATGCGAATGCACCGAGTATGAGAGCTGTCGCTATAAGGGATGTCGTTGGAAGTTGTGGCGAGACCGAGACGCCGATGAATACATTGACGCTGCCGGCAAAAATTCCTTTCAACAAGGTTATCCGTGCAGGAGTAAGACAGTCAATGAGGGCTGTGAAATGGTTGTCAAATCCCCAGCAGAAGCATGCAGCTGTGACCAGAGTTGCAGCCAGCCAGCCATTTTGATTTTCAGGTATTGTCATAATTATACCGGCAGCCAGAGCGAGTAATACCGCAAACCAGCCGCTACGGCCGAGATGATCATGAAAAAACAGTACGCCGAGGATGGCGGTTGCCACCAGTTCCATATTGAGCCAGATCGCAACCGATGAGGCCTGACTTGCTTTGAGGCCAAACAGGAGAAGTGTTGGTCCCATGAAGCCGCCACATATAACAGCGCCAACAATATACAGATACTGTTTGCCGGAAACCTTGCGGCGGAGCTGATGTATATTCTGTTCGCGTATTATGAGTGGCGTGACACCTGCAGCGGCCCCTATATACAGAAGCCCTGCAAGTAAAAAGGGGTTCAGTCCACTGAGCAGCATTTTGCTTGCAGGAGTCGCAAGGCCGAAGAGAAACGCGGCCAGGAGTCCGAAGCCTGTGGCTGGCAGGCGCCAGCCTGATGTTACTTTATTTCTCATTTCCTTCCACATGTCCGAATCTAAAAGAATATGTGAGACCCTTCTGTTGCTCAATGTGCAACTTTCCCTTCACATCACGTTTGTAGAGCTGAGTTTCAGGGTGAAGAAGTCAGAAAAATATCAGATTTTTCTTCCTGAAAAAGTTCGATTCATTATCGTTTTTCCCAGATCTATGCGGTTTGTCTTACAGGATAATTCGTCTTGGCAGACTCTCTCGCATCACGACCTGGCCTCCATGTTAGTTGGCGTGTGTGACACATTGTGCCATTGTATGGTGCCGGTTGGAAAGCTACAATTTACTGGATAAAATTAATTCTTCTTATGGTGTTTCCCGGTTGTGCGAATTGTATCTCAGCGTATGCTGACCAAGTGGACACAAGCGTGAGTGTTGCCGGATGCGTCTTCGCTTCTTTTAAACAACGACGGAGGGACGACTTTTCCCTCGCTCTATTTTATATCTATATGCAGCCCCGGCAATTGTTCTGTGTCTTCAGGTGGTAACTCGGAAGAGCAATAACAATAATCATGATAACCAGATGGGGGAATGTATGGAATGCTCTGATTATTTAAAGAACAGGTTGCTGGTCGGTTTTTGCAGCAGTGTCGCATGGTGCATGCTCTTGCCGATTGTCTGGCCGGGACCTGTGCAGGGAGGGTTCGGGCCTTCCCCTTCAACGTCAGCAGAGACTAAGCTCTTTACAGACCCATCGCGTTGTGCCAGGTGTCATGATAACCTGATGGATGATGAAGGTGAGGAGCTTTCTTTTGTCAAGCAATGGTCTACAACGATGATGAGGTTAAGTTTCCTGGATCCGTTCTGGCAGGCGAAGGTACGCAGTGAGGCTTTAAGGCTTAAGGATTATTCGGCTGAAGTGGAGACTAAATGTATACGCTGTCATGCACCAATGGCCAGTGAGCAGGCTTTGGTTGATGATGTGCCTTTGTCTCTTTTCGGTGCTGGTGGATTGCTGGATGAAGGCAATGCCTACCATGCACTCGCTATGCAGGGGGTAGGATGTACGCTGTGTCATCAGATTACTGAAAATTCAGGTGATTCTGGAGTGTTTGATGTCGGTATGAATTCTATTGTGTGGGGCCCATATGAACCACTTTTTGCAACCACGATGTCGCGATCGAGTGGCTATCTGCCTGCCCGGAGTTCTCATCTGCTGGATTCAGAGTTTTGCGCTACATGCCATGACTTGAATACCGACTATTATGATGTGGATGGTGAGAAGCAAAGTACCCCCGAGACGTTGTTTCCTGAGCAGGCACCATATCAGGAGTGGCTTGAGAGTTCATATCCGGAAGAAGAGAAACAGTGTCAATACTGTCACATGGATAGCTCAGGTGATGTGAAAATTACGAGTCGCCCGAATCGAACAACAGCAAAAGAAGATGTGCGCGGACATTCTTTTCTAACCGAAAATACTATGATGCTGAATATTATTGATTCAATAGCTGAAGCTGAAGGGTTGGAACTGCCAGACCTTGAGGAGGCTGTGGCAGATGGTCAGGAGTATATGGCAGGGGCAGGAACTGTTGAAATTACAGAATATGACTGGAGCGGGAATGACCTGACGGTTACCCTGAATATTACAAATCATGCCGGGCATAAACTGCCGACAAGTATCCCCGTGCGAAGGGCATTTATTCATTTTGCGGTATATGACAAAGATGGGGAAGTTCTTTTCAGTTCGGGTGACACTGACCCTGAGGGCAGGATTGTCGGTGTTAATGCTGATGTAGATCACAATACGTATGAACCGCATTATACAGAGATCAACTCTGAGGATCAGGTGCAGGTCTATGAAGCTATTATGGAGAACTGGGAAGGTGATGTGACATATACCCTGTTGCGTGCATCCGGCTTTGCAAAGGATAATAGAATATTACCGGCAGGTTTTGATAAGGATGAGGCACCGGAGTCTGTAAA
>JBFHGS010000145.1:0-12938 GCA_041582995.1 Desulfopila sp.
TCTTGTCTCCCACTGGCCGTCACTTCAGGGACATCTATTCACTACTGCAACTGAGATCATTGCTGGCCTTACTCTCGGCACTTTTCTGGGTACAAGTTGTGCTCTGACTATGATTGCGCTGCCGCTTTTGAAAAGATGGCTTCTGCCTGTGCTGGTTATCAGTCAGGCAATTCCGGTGTTTGCTCTGGCACCGATTCTGGTGCTCTGGTTCGGATATGGCATGGCCTCGAAGATCGCTATGGCAGTACTGATTATTTTCTTTCCCGTCACCTCGTCATTTTATTACGGTATGCAGCGCACACGCCGGGAGTTGCTGGAACTGGCACGCATTATGGGTGCTGGCCCGGTTGCCGTTTTACGCTGGATTGTTATCCCGAACGCGTTGCCAGCTTTTGGGTCTGGCCTGCGAGTGGCAACAGCTGTTGCCCCAATCGGCGCGGTGGTAGGTGAATGGGTTGGCTCAAGTTCCGGCCTTGGCTATTATATGCTGCATGCCAATGCCAGAATGCAGATAGACGTAATGTTTGCGGCCCTGACAGTTCTTGCCGTGGCATCACTTGGGCTCTATTTTTGTGTAGATAAGGTTGTTGCTCTTTTAATTTTCTGGGAAAAAAAGGATACAAACAATGAAGGTACTTTGTAGAAATGTGCTTTTTGCCGTCTGTCTGGCACTGGCGAGTCCGGTTATGGCAAATGAAAAAATTACCGTATTACTGGACTGGTTTGTTAACCCCGACCATGCACCTCTTTTTGTAGCGCTGGAGAAAGGGTATTTTGCAGATCAGGGACTTGAGGTGGAATTGATTGCCCCCTCGAACCCCAATGACCCGCCAAAACTGGTGGCTGCCGGCAAAGCTGATATCGCTGTTTCGTATCAGCATCAGCATCAGATGCAGGTGGATCAGGGGTTGCCGCTCGTGCGTATTGCAACAGTAGTTGCCACGCCGCTCAACTCTCTGGTGGTCTTAAAAGATGGCCCGATTAGCTCTCTTGCAGATCTTAAAGGAAAAACCATAGGATATTCTGTGGGCGGATTTGAGACGGTTCTGCTCAACGTAATGCTGGAAAAAGAGGGGATTAAGCTTTCTGATGTGAAACTGGTCAATGTAAATTTCTCTCTTTCACCGTCACTTTTTACTGGCCAGGTAGATGCGGTGATCGGGGCATTCCGGAACTTTGAATTGAACCAGATGGATATTGAGAATCGACCAGGTACCGCTTTCTTTGTGGAAGAGCATGGTATTCCTGCATATGACGAACTTATACTTGTTGCCAATAGAAGCGCGTTGGGGGAAGAAAAACTGCGTAAGTTTGTCGATGCGCTTGAAGCGGGTGTGCAGTACCTTGTAAACCATCCCGCTGAGAGTTGGCAGCTTTTTGTGCGAGGTGAGCGTAAAGAGCTTGATGATGAGTTGAACCGCAGGGCCTGGGCAGATACTCTGCCACGTTTTGCCCTGCGTCCCGGTGCTCTTGATAACAAGAGATATGAGCGTTTTGCGGAGTTTCTGAAAGGACAGGGCATCATCTCAACTGTACCTGAACTTGAGACGTACGCTATAGAATTGCAGTAAACACGTATTCGCTTTGTAATCATTATCCCCGCTGTTCAGCCTGTTGCTGTATTGCGGGGATTTTGATTGAGTTCTTGCTGTTGTTGCCACGATTACGTCTGTTGTAAGCTATACTTCATTAATAATGTATTGTTATGCTGATAATTTAAGCATACATGTAATTCAAAATACCTATTTGTTCGATAGTTATAATTTCATACTATTATTGAAAATAACAAAAATAATTTGCACTCCATGGTCATGATAGGCTTATAATTGATGTGGCAAAGGCTATATTGCTGTGCATATCGCTGTGAATCCTAATTTTATCCAAATACATCATTGTGAAAGGGAGCAATTGATGAACGAGAACAATGGTTCATCTCAAGTGTCGGAGCAGGTTCAGCAGTTAGAAAAGATTATCGAAATGCAGCAAAGTGGGCTAACGGCCTGCAATCAGGAAGTTGCCCGGTTGAAAAATATAGTTGATAGCACTCATGAAATGATTCAGAACGTACTGCCGGATGGAAAAGTTGCTTTTGTTAATCGTGCATGGGTGCAGTCCCTTGGATTTGAAGAGATAGACTATGCCAGTGCGCATTTTACCGATTCGGTGTTACCACAACTGAAAAGCTATTATGAGGGTATTTTCCAAAGTGTTATTGACCGGAAACAGGCTCATCAGATTGAGACTGTTTTTGCTCGAAAAGATGGCGATACACTTAAGGTTTATGGTGACATGCAGCCTTTAATTATTGAAGGAGATGTCGTCAGTGTTCAGATATTTGTCCATGATATTACCGAATTGAGCAGGGCGTGGGAAGCTGAGGAACGGTTGCTGGAATTGAAAGATGCCTTGATTGATTCCACTTTGATGGTTTCGAAAAATCTGGATTTACAAGTGACTCTGAGAGAGACACTCCGTGCTGCACGAAAACTTTCAGATGCCTGTTATGCTGCGATAGCGGTCGTCGAAAATGGTTCGGTGAAGGACTTCATCCATGAAGGAATGGATGACGAGGTCGTCAAGCGGATTACCAAGTGCCCACCCCAAAAAGGGCTTATATCTGCAATCTTGGAAAACCCTGAAACATTGATGCTGGGTAATATTGAAAATGACCACAGATCATATGGTTTCCCAGAGAATCATCCTGCAATGGGGGCGTACATCGGTACTCCGGTGATTTTTGATACCGTTTTACATGGAGTAATATACCTGACAAAGAAAAAGAGTGAAAAGGGTTTCACTGAACAGGACTGCACAATTATCGAAAATTTTGCGGCTCATGCTGCTGTTGCTATACATAATGCTAAGCTTTACGACCAAGTGAAGCGCAGTTCACTTGAAACAATTCACAGACTGGCCAAAGCATCTGAATATAAAGACGAGGATACCGGAGCCCATATCAGGAGGATGAGTTACTATTCAGCTGCTATTGCAAGGACAATGGGGCTTGATTGTGATTTTGTCGAAACGATTCTGCATGCCGCAGCAATGCATGATGTCGGGAAAATAGGTACTCCTGATCGGGTTTTGTTGAAACCGGGAAAGCTGGATAGTGCAGAGTGGGATATTATGAAACAGCATACGCTTTTCGGGTCAGAAATACTGGACGGTGCAGATAATAGTGTTTTGCAGATGGCCTGTGAAATAGCCCTGACGCATCAGGAGAAATATGATGGTACCGGATATCCTGGAGGGCTTTCCGGTGAGGATATTCCGCTTGCAGGCAGAATTGTTGCTGTTGCTGATGTGTTCGATGCGTTGACAATGAAACGCCCATATAAGCCTGCGTTCTCATTAAGCAAAGCACATGCGATTATGGAAGAGGGCCGGGGGATACATTTTGATCCCAAGGTTTTGGATGCCTTCTTCAAGTGTGAGGATGAGATCCTCAGGATCAAGGCAATGTATTCAGATGAGAAGTCTCATGATGCACATCGTTTTTTTGAGATGCCGGATACAACATGGGGGATCAAACGAAACATCTGATAGTTATTTCCGCTGTGAAAACAAAAAATAGGGGCAGCATAGCGCTGCCCCGCAGGGAGGATTCTCATTGGTTGATGAAGATCTTCTACCTTAGTTAATTGCAATTTGTCTGCTCTGCTTTTCCTCCGGTTTGGGAATTTCGAGTCGAAGTATTCCGTTTTCATGTTTTGCTATCACTTTCTCGGCATCTATCTCAAAAGGCATGCTGAAAGTGCGCTCAAATGTACCGAATATTCTTTCCTTTCGGTAGCGATGCTCTTCTTTTACATCTTCTTTAAATGTGCGTTCCCCGCCAATGGTCACTACTTTTCCTTTGACGTCCAGCTTGATATCTTCTCTGGCTATACCCGGTAATTCCGCTTCGATAATTATGCTGTTATCTTTCTCATAAATATCAACCTGCAAACTCCTGTTGCTGTCTTTGGGCAGAGTTTTTACAGAGGAGAAGGCCGGTCCGAAGAAATCATCAAAGAAACTGTTGAAATTATTCTGGCGAAGGACCTGAGTGTTGTATGGGGTGTGTCGTATCAGTTGCATATTACTCTCCTTTGGTTGTTGGCTTTGTCAGCAGATGTCTCTGACTGTTGCTATATGTTTATCTGTCACAATTATTTATGTTTACCTCTGTTCCTGAAATGGTAATAATAAAGATATAGATGTCAATAAGTGTAAATTACTTTATGTTAAATAGTTTGAAAAGTAATATGTAAAAGTTGCAGAATAGGTAAGGAGTAAAGCAATGAGAAAGAGTAGATCAATGATTCAGATTGAATTTACAGAGAATCAGACGCTTGAGTTGAGGGGTCATCAGTCGGTGCGCACGACATTCAAACTATCTGAACGGTGTATCAATGCCTTGAGCGTGCTGGCAAGTCAGATGGGTATCAAGCAGAAATCTCTTTTTGATCATTTGGTGGATGATGTACAGGTTTTAAAGACTATTGCCAGAGAATTTGAAAAATTTCCCGTTAATGAGCAGCGTGTTGCTAAAACATATGTCATTTCAAGGCGAACTCTTGAAAATCTTGAGCAGGTCTCAAGTAAATATAATACACCTCGTGACGCGTTGGTCGAATTCTCGATTGAGCGCGTATTACCACTGATTGAGCGGGAAAAGGCTCGGTACGCGAGACGTACAGAGATTGCACAACAACTCGCCAGCCAACTGAAAAAAATTGCACAGCTGCTACAGGAGACTGAGCAGGATCTTGGTGAAGATGATCCTCTGGTTCAGGAAATGTACGCGATTTTGCAAAGCAGCGATGCCGCATTCAGGCGAATTAATGCCTATCTTGAAAAGGGGAAGAAAATCAGTGAATTTTAGAGGTTCATGCAAGGGGCGTTGGTATACTTGTTTGAGGTAACATGGATGTGATATCATATCTCAACGAATGAATGCTTATCGTTGCCGGAGAGATTTTTGATATTACAGTAATTACTCACATGAACCCCCACCTTTGAACGACCGTGGTTTCCTGCGTAGATAGACTATCGGAGTTTTCGCTTACCTGTGAGAAACCGGGATTATCCCAATATGGCGCACCTGTAATGAGTTACACGTGTGAAGCTATAATACCTGAAGAGGTTATGTCTCCCGTGGGTAGTCACATATTAGAGATGATAAACAGATGAAACCAGAACTTCGCCTATTCATTATTTCTTTGTCATTGGGCCTGCTTCTGATCGGTATTGATATTCTCTTGGATAGACTGTGGCTGAATGATCTTCACTTTGATTTCTTTCATGTTAGCGGTATTCCAGCCAATGATTTATTCATGCGGTTTCTGGTCCTGAGCAGTTTTCTATTTTTCGGGCTTTTAGTCTCACGGCAGATGCGGCAACACCGCGAATTGATGAACAAGCATACTGAGGCAATTTTTTTTCAGCAACAGTTGCTTGATGCGATTCCCGTACCGATTTTCTATAAGGATCTGGAGTATATTTATACCGGGTGTAACAAAAGTTTCGAAAAGTATTTAGGCAAATCTGCAGAGGAGATAATAGGCAGAACCGTGAATGACCTCTCACCACCTCATCTTGCAGATCTCTATCATCGAAGAGATGCTGAACTTGTAGAAAATCCCGGTGTGCAGGTATATGAATCAAAGATAAAAGATAAGAGTGGGATGGAACGAAATGTACTGTTTCATAAGGCGACGTTTGTAGATCAAAACGGGACTGTTGCTGGTATGATCGGCGTAATTTTCGATATAACCGAGTTGAGGCAGGCAGAAGGAGCTCAGGAAAAACTTATCTCTGAACTGAGATCAGCACTGGAGCAAGTGAAGCAGTTGAGTGGATTTCTTCCTATCTGCTCTTCCTGTAAAAAGATACGTGATGATTCAGGGTACTGGCAGCAGATTGAACGGTATATTCGTGAAAAATCAAGTGTTGAATTCAGTCATTCGATCTGTCCAGACTGTTCAGTTAAGCTTTTTGCGGACTATGAGAAGGAGCAGGAGCAGAAGAAAGATACAGATGTGTCAGAATAATATCAGCAATCTAAGTAAATCAAGATACCCCTCCTTTTCTGCAAGAGTGGTGAGGTAGCAGGTGTATACAAAGCTGCCCGCCTGATCTGAAAATTCTGTGGACACGGTCAGATAGGTCAGGATTCGACGAATACAGATCAAGCTCCCTCAACCTGACTCCGTGTTTCCTGCCACCTCACCGTGCTAGATTCGGCAGTAGTCAGTTGAATCATGAAAGGTATTGAAAATCTGCCGTGTTTTCGTATAGTAGCCTGAAAGTTACAATCAAAATACTTCTCAGGGAGAAGCATGATTCGTAAAGCCAGTGCTGATGAACACCACATCCTTACATCTCTTTCTTGCCATTCGAAACGACACTGGGGCTATCCTGAAATCTATTATCAGATTTGGAAGGATGAGCTGACGATCACTCCGGAATATATTCGTACCCATGAGGTGTATGTGTACGAGAGGCAGCAGCGGATTATTGCCTATTACTCATTGGTAAATTTGAATGAAGCCATTGTGATTTCAGGACTACGTCTTGAAGCCGGGATGTGGCTTGATCACATGTTTGTGTTACCGGAAGATATCGGGCATGGTATTGGTCGTGCGCTTTTTCTTCATTTCTCAAATCTTCTTGCAGCAAGGAAAATTCATTGTCTGAGGATTCTTGCTGATCCTCATGCCCGCGGATTTTATGAAAAAATGGGTTGCCGGTTCATAGATGAGTACCCATCAACGATAGAGGGGAGAACCACCCCGTATCTTCACTATACGCCGGGGAGTAGTGGCAGATAAGCCTGGGATTTCAGCTTGAACAGGTGAGGGGGGAGTGAAGGGTGAGGGGGGAACTGCATTCGTCCCGGGTAACTCGACAATTCTCAATATTTACTTTAATATTAATATCTTGAAATATTAATCGTTGTGCGCTCCTCACACCTTACTTTGCTTGCTGAGAAAGAGTGGTGATCAGAAAAACTCTTGAGAAGAGGTGGGATATGAGACTGTATGTTGTACTGATCCCTGTCTTTTTGCTGCTGTTGTCGGCTTGTGCTGTGGAGAAGCCGGTAAAGTCCGTACCAGTCAGTAAGCCGGCAGGAGGCGTTGACTATTTAACTGAAATAAAACCAATTTTGGATAAGAGATGTTCAGTTTGCCACAGTTGCTACAACTCACCATGTCAACTCAAACTCAGTTCCTATGACGGTCTGGATAGAGGCGCGACGAAGAAAGAGGTCTATGACTCCAGTCGCTTATGGAGCATGGAACCGACCAGACTCTTTGTTGATGCTGATTCAACGAAGGAATGGCGTGAAAAGGGTTTTCACAGTGTTACAGAAAACAGTGCCGGTGCAGGTCAAAACAATTCGTTTCTGCTGAAGGTTCTCGATCAGAAAATGAAAGCACCTGAGAGCGCCTGTTCAAATGATCTTCATGATCCCCGTAACTCTTACAAGCCAGAAGAAGACAAACTGACCTGCGCTGCAACGGGTACCGAAATGGATGAATATTTGCAGAAGCATCCAAACCGCGGCATGCCATATGGCTTCCCTCCACTCGAAAAAAGAGAGTTTGAACGCATCAGCAGCTGGTTAGAGGCCGGAGCCTATGGACCGAGTCCTGAAGAGCATGCTGAGCGATCGGCAATAGGCTCTCAGGATGTTGATGATGTGGTAAAATGGGAGACCTTTTTAAATGAGAGAGATGCGAAGCACAGGATGACAGCACGATACCTGTATGAACATCTTTTTCTTGCACATATATCTTTTTCTCCCACAGGAGCTAACTTTTACGAACTGGTTCGTTCGCGTACGCCTTCCGGAGAAAAAATTGATATTATTTCAACCATACGTCCGTATGACGACCCCGGTGAGGGGATGTTCTATTATCGTTTTCGGCGCATCTACTCAACTATCGTTCATAAAACACATATGGTCTTTGAACTGAATGACGAGACGTTGCAGCGCTATAATGAACTCTTCATTCAACCGCGATGGTTGCGGGAGCCAGCCTGGGTCGGCTTTGATAAACAGCAGAGTGCTAATCCCTTTGCTGTCTTTGAGCAGATTCCACCCCGTTCACGATATCAATTTCTTCTTGATAACAGCCAGTATATTATCATGACTTTTATTCGTGGTCCGGTCTGCAAGGGGCAGGTGGCACTGAACGTGATTCAGGACCATTTCTGGCTGCTTTTCATGGATCCGGATTATGATCTGGCAGTACAGCATCCCGGTTTTCTGTACGATAATCTTCAACTGACGAGAATTCCTACCGAGCAGGGAAGCTTTTTCAGCCTTTTTAAAGGATTTATGGTACCGATATATCAGGAATTTGCTTCACGATACGTCAAGGCAAGGCAGGAGTATTATAACAAAAATTATGGGTATAAAGGTCTTGATCATACGGCTGTATGGGCAGGGGATAACGGTGATGATGCTCCTATGCTCACTGTATTCCGGCATTTTAACAGTGCTTCAGTGCATAAAGGCGCGCTTGGTGATCTGCCGAGGACAATCTGGGTAATGGATTTTCCGCTACTGGAGCGGATTTATTATGCTCTGGTGGCCGGTTTTGATGTGTATGGGTCAGTGGGACATCAGGTTGCCGTACGGATGTATATGGATAGTCTTCGTCAGGAGGGGGAGACCTATTTCCTGGATTTTCTGCCCACTGAAGTTCGCAGGCCTTTGATGCAGGACTGGTATGGAGGCATGAATCTGCAAAAGATAAGATACCAACCATCACTGATGCCGGCAGGCAGAGAATTTACAACTGCTGAACCAAAACGTGAGTTTATCGAATACCTGGTTCGTCATCATCTTAATCCGGATACTGGTATAGATTTTGATGAAAACTATCGTGAGGCTGGTGAAGAGTATCCGGAGATGCCGGAGTTTTTTACCAACGAACAGGAGTATATTCAGGGATTTCATGCTGCATCTGCACCGGGGAACTCATTTTTCAGACATGTTAAGGATCATGATGCCAATCTCGCCTATGTAAGAATACGGATATCTGAAGAGAAAAGTGAAGTTGTTTCAATGGTTATCAATCGCTGGCATGATGATGTCCGTACATTGAGCAGAGAGGAGCGTAAACTCAATGCAGAAAAAGATGAAGCCGATTTTATTCGCGGATACGTGGGAAGTTATCCAAACTATTTTTTTGATGTTACTCTTGATGAACTCCCGAAATTTTTAAAACTCCTGCAAACGTATGACGGTTCTGATGCGAGTGTTGCAGGGTTGCTGCGGTATGGTGTGAACAGGGCGAACGGGGATTTCTGGCAAAGTTACGATTGGTTCCAACAGGATTTTCTTCAGAGCGATAAGCTTAATGCAGGATTATTTGATCTGAACAGATACTATCACTTAGCCGTGAAAAAGGAAGATGAGGCCAAAAAGGAATAATGTTGTCAGGTCGTAACTATTCATTTGCCATGTAACTTCTTGATGTAACAAACTTCAACCCGCAAATGATTACACATCTTTTTCAGTAAACATGGTGAGGTATTAAGCGTGAGGAGTACACAACGATTTATGCTGCGACTATTTAATACCAAGCCAGGAGTTGCTTGTTGAGTTGTGTGACGAATGCAGTTCACGCCTCACTCCTTACCTGTTTTAAGCAGGTCTTAAGGAGAAATCTCACATGATAAAGGCATCTTCTTACTGTAAATAGACAATGCTGAATATGTGGTTGTTAGAGTGTTTTGAAGGAATCTATTTGGAAGGGATAAGCAGTTAATGCGTCGATTACTATTACAAAATTTACCTGTAAAAAGAAAACTTCTTCTGTTGATCATCGGTATAACCGGAGGGGCTTTGCTTCTTTTTACTCTTCTGTCGGCTTTTGCCCAGATTCGTATACTGCGTCAGGCCATGTTTGATAATCTGTTGGTTCTATCGCAGGCAATAGCTGATATACGTACTGTATCAACGAACTTTTCCGCTGAGGAGGGGAATGCTATTCTCGGGACACTGCGTGCTGATCCGGGAATTGAACTTGCGGTTATTTTTGATGAAAAAGAAAAGCCGGTTGCTGTGTTTCAGCGAAACAGCAATGGTAAAACTGTTCTGCTGCCGAAAAATGTTCGTAATGTTGAAAGTGGCTATGTCTTTCAGAATACGGCATACAAGCTGGAAATTTCCTACCCGATTAATCTTGCAGAGGATCGTATCGGGACCTTATATGTTCTCTCGAATACGGATCGAATGACTGAACATATCCGAAGTTCCCTGTTGGGACTTCTGTTCAGCCTGCTCTTTGTCCTCGTCGTTACCGCTCTGGCTTCAAGTCGTCTGCAGTACCTTATTACGCGGCCTTTTTCCTCACTTGCGGCTACCGCCAGAAAGATCTCCGAAAAAGGTGACTACACTGTACGGGTAAAAAAATCCACACATGACGAGATCGGTCGCCTGATTGACGATTTCAACGCTATGCTCAACGCAATTCAGGTGAGAGATGAGGAGTTGCGGAACCATAGGCAGAATCTCGAAGACCTGGTACTTGAACGTACAGAAGAGCTGCGGGCTAAAAGGGACGAAGCACTTGCGGCCGCCCGGGCTAAAAGTGAGTTTCTGGCAAATATGAGTCATGAGATCCGTACGCCCATGAATGGTGTTATCGGGGTGTTGTCATTGCTGCGTGATGCACCGATGACTGAAGAATACAAACGGCTGCTTGACACCGCTACACGTTCTGCAGACTCTCTGCTTTTGATCATTAATGATATTCTTGATTTTTCAAAAATTGATGCAGGCAAAATAACGTTTGAATCTATCCCTTTCAATCTGCGTGAACTGCTTGAAGAGACCTCTGAGTTATTTATTGATACGGTAAATCTGAAAAATATTGATCTTACCTGCTTTATTCCGACAGATATTCCCTGTCGGGTTAAAGGTGACCCTACCCGATTGCGCCAGATTATTACTAATCTCTTGAGCAATGCAGTTAAATTTACTGATAAAGGTGAAGTGCGACTACAGGTTTCGATAGTGAGTCGTCACGACATGCATCAGGAGCTGCAGTTCAGTGTCGAAGACACTGGCATAGGGATAGCTCCGGAAGCAATTGAAAGGTTGTTCGATCAGTTTACGCAGGCAGATGGTTCGACTACGCGTAAATATGGCGGCACAGGTCTTGGCCTGAGTGTTTGTAAGCAGTTGGTTGAAAAGCAGGGCGGGAGGATCGGGGTCAAAAGTAAATTCGGGTTCGGGGCAATGTTCTGGTTTATCTTACCGCTTGTGATTGTCGAAGATTCAGAACCTGTTATTCCCTATAACAGGTTGCAGGGTAAACATATCCTGCTTGTGGACAGCAACCTGACGAATCTCGCTATCATCAGCCAGTATATGCAGTACTGTAATGTTCGGGTCACCAGTTGTACCGATACTGAAGGTGCTTTGAGAAAACTTGACGAGATGTGTCGGCAGAGTGAGCAAGTTGATACGGTACTGATCGATTATAATCTTGATCATATGGATGGTCTTCATTTCGCCGAAATTCTGCACCGCCAGTATAGTCAGGCAGTTTCGGAAATAATCTTAATGAGCACAACTACATATTCAAGAGCGCGGTTGCAAAATTGTGGAGTCAGGACAATGTTGCTGAAACCTGTTCGGCAGCTTGAGCTCTATAATGTCATTGCCGGCTTGCCTCTCTATGAGAAAGTTCATGAACAGCGTACGGTTCAGGAGAAGGTACAGGGGCAAATTCAATTGGCTGGAGCAGTGCTTCTGGTCGATGATGAACCTATCAACCAGAAGATAGCGGTTGCCATCCTGCAGAAATTCGGTTTAACGGTTGACGTGGCAGCAACCGGTTATGAAGCTGTTGCAAAATCACACCAAAAGAAATATTCGGTTATACTCATGGATATTCAAATGCCTGAAATGAGTGGTTATGAGGCAACTGAAATCATTCGCAATCGTGAGCAGGCAGAGGGGCGTCCGCGTACAGTAATTATAGCTATGACCGCCAATGCTATGGACTCAACCCGAAGACAGTGTCTTGCTGTCGGAATGGACGATTTCTTTACGAAACCGATTAAGCCCGATATGCTTGCAGAGCGTCTGCAGCCCTGGCTGACAATAGAAAAAAAACCGACAGCTGTATTGGACGATGAGATGAGTAAACCTGTAGAGACAGAGGTGCCTGTTGATAGTGATTCAGGTACAGCAGCAGTCTGGGATCTGGCAACGGCGATGGGTTTTGTTGGTGGTGATGAAGAGTTGTTCAGAGAGCTGGCCGACCTTTTTCTTGAGCGCAACGAAACGTTGCTTTCTGCTGTAGAGGAAGCGGTTAAAAATAAAGATGCTCTTGATCTGAGGAATAGGGCTCATGCCTATAAAGGTGCGGTAAGTCATTTTGCGGCAGAGCATGTGAGAGAGCTCGCATATGCATTAGAAACACAGGGAAAAAACGAAGATCTGGAAGGCTGCCGGGATAAAATACAAGAACTGCGAAAGGCTGCATCCATCCTTGTAAAAGAACTTTCGGAATATCTTCTGAAATAAAGAGTATTCCCGATCTCACACAGACCGGAAAAGAAATGATATGAACACAGCAGTGGCCGTTAACTGCTGTGTCGACGTATTACAATAATCAACGTCAACAGGAGGGATTATGGTTGAGTGGTTTCTGGGGCTTTCACCGGTCCAACAGGCTCTGGCCGGGACATGCTTTACCTGGTTTTTGACAGCGCTTGGTGCGGGACTGGTCTTTTTCTTTAAAGAGATAGACCGAAAAGTGATGGATGGCATGCTGGGCTGTGCCGCAGGTGTAATGATAGCTGCGAGCTTCTGGTCGCTATTGGCGCCGGCAATTAATATGGTTGAAATGGCCGGTGGAATTACTTGGTTACCGCCCCTTATCGGTTTTTTGAGCGGAGGCTTTTTCCTCTGGGGCGTTGATAAA
>JBFHGS010000146.1:0-12884 GCA_041582995.1 Desulfopila sp.
AATAGCTTTTGGGGAAATACCACAACCACAACCACAATTCTGCAACGTACTCATTTCATCCTCCAATTTTCAGATTGTAAAACTACGTGATAATTGACTTCATCGCCCTCTACAGACGGAACCTTACCAACACTTTTCACTTGCCATTCACTGCCAGACCAGATGCACAAATACTCCTCTGGCTCCGGCTATGAAGAATGCTGGTGCACGCAGGGCCAAACCCGTTCGTGCGCATACCATTTTACTCTACATTGATTAGATATTTGGCAAAATGACCAAGTAATTCGTTGAAAAAAATACTCATAAAACATTAATCCAGCAGATCGGCGTGGTCTTGTGCTTTCGCCTGGATGACAGCTTCAACGCATGCCATGTATTTGAGAATACATGGAACTCTGAGCTTATAATACACTTGCTTTCCACGTTTCTCGTCTGCAACAACTCCTGCTTGTTTCAACACGGAGAGGTGTTTCGAGATAGTTGAAAAGTCGGCGTCAATGCTTTCGGCAAGTTCGCACACGCATTTTTCGCCATCAGCTAACTGCTCTGCCATCCACAAGCGGGTTGGGTGGCCCAGCGCTTTCAATACATTTGCTTTTGCTTCAACGATTGCTTTTTGTTTGCCGTTCATCATAGTTACTTTCATTGGCCGAATGGTAAAATCACCAGGTGCAGATGTCAATAGATTTGCTGATTAGTCCCTGAATATCAGCTTGAACGGGTGAGGGAGCAGGAGTGAAGAGTGAGGCGTGAACTGCACTCGTCGCAGGTAACTTGATACAACACAGCATTCATTTTACTATTGAATGGTTGCAATATGAATTGTTGTGCGCCCCTTACCCCAACACCCAACACGTAACACGTAACATCTCACCATGCGTGCTGAGAAATAAGGGTAATCACAATAAAATTTAAAAAATGCAAAGCACTGATATCTCTCAAGCCCGGATATAAACCTTGCCGGTCTGATATGGTAACTCCAGCAGTCGTCAAAATTCTACCTCACCCGTTGTCTTGTCTGTTCCGGGCCTTGGTGAGTTGCCAGTTGAGATCCTCGCTACCGGTACCACTTACGATAAAAAGGGTTAAGCTATAGATGGCTTAACCCTTTTGCGGTGATGAAAGGCCTTGGGCCTTGCTGCCAGTTTGTGTTGATAGACAGTAACCTTACGATATAACAGTTTTGTCCGCTGGAGACCTTGTACGTATTTAAGCGGAACTGCAGATGTTGACAAAGAGGCTACAACTCATCATCTTCGCCGTCTGTCACAGCATCTGCATGAGCTTTTGCGGTAAAACTCATACCTTTTTCTAACTCTCCAAACCATAGAGCAGAACTTGTGATCTCATATTGATGTTCATTTTCTGTGCAGGAAATCTCTTTGAGTATCCAGAGAATATTTTTTGCATCAGGAAAACTCTCTCCATGAAGTTGCTCTTCATAAAGACGGTTTAAGATGACAGTTTCAGCCAACCCTTTCGAGAGGATTCTCACAATAACAGCGTGCAGCGATGGCTCAAAAATATCAAATGCATCCTCTTTGTTTGCACTGATCTTCAGGGTGAATTGCACTCCGGTCGGTTCGGAAAATATTCCGTTATAGGCTTTTCGTAAAAGCCCATAAGCATTGAAAAGGCCCATGTGATATGCAGGTTCAGGATATTCTTCCCAAAGTTTATCTTCAGCCATTTGATGACTCAGTTGATCTATCTTACCTGCTGTGATGTCATCTTTGAAAATATGATGTAAGAGAAAACCCGCTGATTCATGGTGTTCGAAATCATTAAGTGACATCAGGCACATCTCTCGCAACTCAGACTCATTCATACCACTAAGTTCATCTTCAGCTATGTCCATCATAGATAACAGCGCTATGTAATCATCCGCCACCCAGGCGTTTGCTATTTCAGAAATTTTTTCAAAAGATAGAACATCTACTGTAAACTCTTTTTCCATTGCAATCTCCATGGCGAATAACTGTATATGTTATTCATGTAGTATGTGGAAGGTTAATGAGCTGACGACAATATTCTCTGCCAGAAAGCAGCGTTGCCGGAGGGAATGTTGTAATGAGTTGCTTTTAGTATACGACTTTCAATTGCAGGTTTCCAGAGATACCAGATAAGAAATGAGCAGGGCATAGAGCAAATTATTCGATTTTTCAGCCTTTATTCTTAAAGGTCTTCTCATTTCGCTGCAGGTAATCCTCTTATCGTGTCGTTGATGTTCTGTATCGATTGCAGTTTATCTCTTTCCATTTTACATTTACACCTACTCATCAGATACATTCTGGTCGGCTGAACTCGTATTACAAATTGATTTTGGCAGGCAGTAACAATGGCTGACAGGGTGGTGAGTTGTGAGGTGTCTGTAAAATTGATTATTTGTATCAATTTTTTCTTGTTTCTTTGCTACCGGGGTGAACGTCATGGGTATAGCAACCGATATCATTATTCTTGTTCTGACCGCGTTCTTTTGCGGTTTAATTATGCAGAGGCTGCATCAACCTCTGATCCTGGGCTATATATTGGCTGGCGTTATTCTTGGCCCATATACCGGCGGGATGACTGTTACAGAAATTCACGACATCGAGCTTCTGGCCGAGATAGGTGTTGCTCTTTTGCTCTTTGCTCTCGGGCTTGAATTTTCGTTGAAAGACCTCAAGCCGGTAAAATATATTGCATTGATCGGCACGCCGCTTCAGATGATATTCACTATCATTTTTGGCTTTGCAGTAGGGTACTTCTCCGGTTGGGAGTGGAAGACATCTCTTTGGTTCGGTTCGCTGATATCACTCTCATCAACCATGGTGATTCTTAAAACTCTCATGAATCAAGGGTGGTTGGGTACTCTTTCGAGTAAAGTAATGATCGGCATGCTGATCATTCAGGATTTAGCGGTAGTACCGCTGATGATTATTCTGCCACAGCTGAATGATCCATCCACCGGTCTTGGAATTCTTGGTCTGGCAGTAACAAAAGCGGTAGTGTTTCTCGCGGCAATGTTTTTCCTTGGAACCCGGTTGCTTCCATATCTGCTGAAAAGGATTGCCACCCTCGGTTCACGGGAGCTTTTTATCCTGGCAATCACGGCTATCGGCCTCGGTGTAGGTTTTGCCACCTATCTTGTTGGTTTGTCTTTTGCTTTTGGTGCCTTTATTGCGGGTATGGTTCTGAGTGAGTCTGACTATGGCCACCAGGCTCTGAGTGATATAGTTCCTCTTCGCGACCTCTTTGGCCTGCTGTTTTTTGCTTCAGTGGGAATGCTTCTTGATCCGAAATTCCTGTTGAACCATTTCTCACTCATCCTGTTTCTAGTGGTTATTGTAAGTATTGGTAAAGGATGTATTTTTGCATTTTTAGCATGGGTATTTCGTTATCGTAACGTTATTCCTCTTGCTGTTGGTCTCGGTTTGTTTCAGGTGGGAGAATTCTCCTTTGTATTGGCGAGGATAGGGGTCTCCAGTGAGTCTATAACGAGTGAATTCTATAATATGTTCCTTACTATGGCTGTAGTGACAATGGTGCTCACTCCATTTGTTTCATCTCAGACTTCACGACTCTATGGTTTGAAAAAGAAATGGGCAAAGCATGAGCCACTTGAGTCCATCAATTTTCCTGCGAACGAACTGCGGAATCATGTGGTTATAGCTGGATGTGGACGTATCGGCTTTCAGATTGCTCTTGTATTGCAGCGGCTTGCAATACCATTTGTTTTAGTGGAAATTGACCAGCTCCGTATTGAAAAAGCGAAAGAAGCAAATTTTCCAATAATTTATGGAGATGGCAGTCATGAAGTGGTCCAGGAAGCGCTGTTGATACAGCGCGCTTCTCTTCTGGTAGTGACTATTCCCGGTATTGTTGTTGCCCGCTCTATTATCAGTCATGCTAAAAAAGTGAACAGCGAAATTCGGGTTGTGGCACGTATTTCTGACCCGGACTTTTTTGATGTCTTCCGTGGCCTGGATGTGGTGGATCTGGTCTATCCTGAGTTTGAGGCTGGTCTGGAGATGACCAGGCAGGTTCTGCTCCATTTACGAATACCAGTTCCTGAGATTCAATCACATACCGAAAATCTACGGCATCAGCTGTTAGCAACTGCTGCTTCCGAAGACGAGAATGGATACAAAACTCTGAGTCAGCTCAGGACAGCTGAACAGCAATTTGATCTTCAATGGGTTGAACTTCAAAAAGATAATCCTCTGATAGATGTAAGTATAGCTGAAGGTGAAATCCGTAAAAATACAGGGGTTTCCATCGTAGGTATTATTCGTGATGATAAACTCGAAACAAATCCTGACCCGTCTTTTCGTTTTCGGGAGCGGGATCTGGTGGCTATTATCGGTTCAGCACAGGCACGTCATAGATTTCATTGTTTTCTAAATCCATTATCTGATTCGTGCAGCGTCCTGACAGGGGCCGCGGTAGCAGGGTAAGATCTGGAACGTTGAATGAACATAACGTGGTGACGTGGTGTGACGATAATCGGTCTGCACCATGTTACCACGGCCTGCAGCTGGTACGTCGTGCCATGATGCGTACTGTATAATCTATATAGTATATATAGTCAAAGAGGCGATAAACTGAATATGCGTGTTAATCGTACATAATATGAGAGATATAGCTATGATGATTGAAGTTTGGCAATAGAGGCATCATTGCACTATAGGGTAGCTTCTGTCAACGACCTCTGCTTTCCACTGGTTCCATGCGGGACTGCAGGATATCGTGAAATGGGGAGGTTGAATCAAGCTGAACAGAATTCAACAGGTCTTCAGGCCGATATCGGAAGTCTTCTTCTATCGAGCGATCAGCAATTATTTCTTCATTATAGGTACTGATAATATTTTGCTGACTCCAGCGGGTAAGATAGTAAATGACCATGTCAGGCAGCCGGGTGTACACGGTTTCACCGGGGAATGGATCAATGAAACTCGATTCCTGAAGGCGTCTGGTGCAAAGTGTCTGTGTCTTGTAAAAATGTCCTATAAAGATCAGTTCTGGAGGCAGATCAGCCTTCAGTCCGACTTTCCTCAGCACTCTGAGGAGTAGTGAAACACAATCCCGGCCAATACGTGCGAGCGGATAGGGGATATACAGCTCTCGCGGGCAACTCAGCTGCAGATACGATTTAATGGTCAGGATGAGGTTGGCAAGATCTACAGGCTGTCTATCAACAAAGTTATATGCTTTGCCTGAGAATTCCTGGCGATTGTCGAGTGCATGGTGGATGAAAAAGGGGAGGCGGCGGCAGTTGGAATACGAATGCAAAACACCTTTTTTGGTAAAAAGAAATGGCATTGACTCATCGGCAATGGAAAAGAGCATCCGGTGAAAGCCTTGAATTTTGTGATCATGATTGCCGTATACAACCGATAACCTGATACAGGTATAATCCAGGCCTGTGTTTGCATGCATGTACGCCAGGGTGGTTTCTGCCATCAACTTCGATTTTGCGTAATTGCTCATTTTCGGGCTGATAAGACGGGTGTCCTCTTCGGTCACATCCAGGCCATCGCGCAACGTTGCGGCAGAGCTTATATAAATATACGGGATTTTTAAAGCTGCTGCAGCGCGGGCAAGATTGATTGAGCCGAGATAGTTCACTTCAAAGGCGAGTTGGCTGTCGGAATCAATATTGGCAATGGCCGCATTGATGATGAAATCAGGGCGAACACTGGCAAGATAATTGCGGATATCGTTAGAATCCCGGATCGACAGTTTCTTACTGCTTGGAGCCAGCACATCAATCGGGGCGGTTGTCCGTGACTTGAAATAGTTGACAATTGTGCCTCCAACAAGTCCGGAACCACCTATGACCACTCCGCGTCTACGTCGGATTGTTTGTCCGTTTTGCTCAACCATTACACTTGCCTCATTGCTGTTGTTAGGCGCAAAGAAGATAACTCTATGCCGGCTGCATGGGTATACTGCTGTGGTAGTGTGCTTTAACGTCTTTTTTAAAGGGTAGCAGCATAGCTGATTAAGTCAATTATTAATTATACACCACGGTGTGGTGGTTCGATGTGCGCTAGATGGGGAGCTGCTGCTACGTGTGAAAAAGTATCTGATTACCCTTCTTTTTCAGCGAGGATTGTGAGGTGTAAGGAGTATACAAAACAGTGTGTATTGAAATTGAGAGGGAATCAGAAAAAAGTATGAGGTGTGGTTTTGCATTCTCAGCCAGCTGTATTATTTCTGTTATACCCGGATGCTGATATAGGGGCCTCTCCGGGTATAACCATTTGAACAAGGAAAAAAGATAAAGGAGAACCAATGCTGGCATCAGATAAAATCGCGGGAGCATTTCTGGCAATAGTGGAAGAAGCTGAAAAACTGAAAAAGGCCGGTCTTACGGGTGAAGCTGAAAATGCGGTAAAGACAATTATTTCGATTGCTAAACATCAAAGTGACATTCGTAATGCCACAGAAGGAGCCTGCACCGGTTCAAAACATGCGTGTAAACATTGATGGACTCATAAAGAGTCTGATCTACTACGCTGTAGATCTTCGACAATGACTGGCACTGCAGCATGAATCGAAGTTCGCGTTATCTGCTTAATTGCTGTTGAAGATACTGCGCTTCTTCAGAATTTTTCCTAAGCCCATTTGAGCAGGCAAAAGGACTTTTTCTGAGGTGATCAACACTGGTGTTGTAATAGATCTCAACCAGCGTGCACCTTTACGGCAGTAGGTATCATTCACTATAAAGGTGCACGAGTATTTCGGGTTGAATGTGTAAAACACTTTCTCTATGCAAAGTAGTATTTGTCATCCTGGCTGATAGGGAATATGACTCAATTACCTAATTTTTCAACAAGATTAAGTGGCAGTTTCAAGGTGCGATAAAGCATTGAGAACGGGAGCGTTGCGACTTCACGAAAAATGGGGTTTTTTACATCCGGGTCGGTTAAATCGCCTGTAACCTCCAGAGTGATAGATGGATATTTTTCTTCTCCGCCGATGATGTAGCCTATAAGTGGAATTTTGTGAATATTAGTCCTGGCCTTGGTTGTCAGGTTTACATCCATATCTATCATGTTTTTGCTGAAGTCAACCTGGCCGACACTGTTCAGGCTGAACAGGGGGGAGTGTACTTCCAGAGACTCAAAGGTTGCCAGGCCGTTTATAACTTCCGCTCCTGCAATAACTGACTGGAGCAGCACGCCTTTGTTGCTGTATTCCGGCATTGAAAATGTGATCAGCGCAGGGACAGTGTTGAGAAAGCCCATGATATTGTTAAAGGCTGTGTGTTCTCTTAAAAGAGTGTTCTTGATCTTGATAAGAGCGGAAAAGTGATCGAAAGTCCCATGGGCCACCATGCTCATTCTGCCATTCTGAAATGTTGATTTCTGTAGCAAAGCTCCCATGAACTGATCGTTCAGCCCTATGCCTTCAAGCGTAAACTGGTTGTCTCGACTTTCGAGAATAATTCTTCCCTGTCCATGCAGCAATTCTGTGGAAGATTTACCTTCCGCATATTCGAAATGAATACGGTCAGCCAGTGCGCGGTTGTCTGGTGCGAAATAGAGAAAGCTTTTCTGTGCATCTACAGAGAATGTAATCCGGTTTTCTTCACCGGAATCTCTGGAGTCAGTTGTTTTCTGTCCCTGCAATAAAGATATAATTTCGGGAATGTTAAAACCGACAGAATCCGTAGCAGCAGTGAGATGGTTATCGCCATAAAAAATGTTTACATCTTCAGCCAATGTTGCCCATAAGGTTTTTCCGGCAATTGTACCCTGTATGCTGAAGTTGCTGACAGGGGCGTTGTTTTTTATGAGTAAAGGTCGAGAGGACGTGAATGAACCGGAAAAGACGTAACTCTTACCATTACCCTCAGAAGAGAGAGTTATGTGGCCTGAGTTGAGTTGGTAGTTACGGAGAAGTGCGGAGCGTTCATAGAGTGGTGCAAGATCATCAATGGTTGCTACCCAGGTGCGGGGGGTATGTTTTATCTCCACTCGCGTCTTTAATTCTGGAATATGAACGCTGACATGCTCATTCTGAGCAGCGATCAGTCCATGTATATCACCAAGATCTTCGTTGTTCAGTTGTATATTTTCCAGGAATATATCGCCTTGTGTTTTTTTAATGTTATAGCTTCCTGATATTCCGCCAGAAAAGAATGTACTGTAGTCTACCTGCCTGGTGCTCCAGCTGATTGTTGTCCCGTCATAGGTGAATTCGGCGGGTTTGAGCGTAATTGCGGTATCGCTTTGATGCCAGTACGAAATCTTCTCTATTGAGAAGAAAAGATCCCCATCGTACAGAACGGTAAAGGGTATATTTGCACTATCAAGTACCAGCTCGTGTGTGTTAACTTTTACGAGTTTTCCCTGCAGGTTGGCGGTTTGCTGGTTTATGGAAAATGATCCTGAAATTTCCGCCTCTATCCCTGAAGAGATAGTAACCCGGGTCGGAGGCAGAGTGGCGGTGAAATCGTCGGCTGAAAAGAGACCGGAAAAGGGATCGATAAGAATCTCGGTAGCTCCGAGGGTATAGACTGCCGAGCTTGCATGAAAACTGTCTCCCTCGGGAGAGATACTGTATTGAATTGTCGGCCCGGATTGCTTGTCCTTAAGGGTTAGGAAGGAATCGCCGACTGCCAGCCGCAAGTCTTGAGCCGTTATCTTCAGTGAACCTGTACCCTGCTCGCCATCAATTGTGCCAGCAATGTTTGCGGTAACACTGTTATCATACTGCGCCATAAGATGTTCTATTGTTACTTCGCTGTCATGCAAAGTGATCTGTGCGTCGGTAACATGAAAACGTTTGCCGTTATATTCTGCGATAGAATCTTGAATGTAAAATGTTCCCGTTGCCTCGACACGTTCATCATTGAGATGAATATGCAGGGTGAGATCGGTAGCTGTCCGGCCTTCGAGTTGCTGAAACGGCAGGACGATGTCGTAATAGGCAAGCAAACGCATAATTTCGGCATTTGCTGTGGCATCTGTGGTGATATAGCAGGAGAGAATGATATCTTCGGGATCATTAAAATCTATAGTCAGCCAGCTCTCTCCGGCTTCTTGTTTGTAAAAATGTGCATTGTGCGGTTTTACCGTGAGAAGTCCCTCAGCAAAAACAGCATCTGCATAATCGCTTTTAATTGGCTCAAAACCTTCTGCAAAAGTGTACTCGCAATCATCAATCCGTATCTCTGCTTTAAGATTGTGCAAGAGGAGTTGCGGAGTTTCCCACGGGACGTGTCCTTGAAAAGATATCAGGTTATAGCGGCTGCCTGAAAGATATTTGGTGATCCAGGGTTCGATATCTTTGTCGAGGTTAAAGAGCTCTACAACGGGTTTGATTGTCTCTATCCTGCCGTTTTCCCTGCCTTGAAAGGAAATGGTGTCACTGTCAGCTGTGAAGTTAAGCTGCAACGGCAGACTTTCGGCAATATTGGCAAGGATCTCACCGTTAACAGTTTCGTGTAGTAGATCAATCCGGATGAGGCCGGAAGCCTGCACTCCAAAACGCAGACTGGACAACTTTTCTATTTCTGCAGTGAGCAGTTGATCTTTTAAGGTGAGGTTCGAACTTATTTTCAGATCGTCGGAGATCAGAGTAAATGTGGATTTTCTGTAGGTGTCATCACTCCAGTGCAAACTGGCTGTGCTATCTCCAATCGAGATTGTGTTGATTATGAGCCGAGAGAAGAGGTGTGTGGTTCTGGAAGCGGTTTTTAACGCTTTGGGTATCTCTGTAAATTCAAAGCTGGAAGAGGTCTCGGGAAATGTCAGTTCGCCAATCTGCAGTTCAAGTTTTTCATTCCAGGCAAGAGATATCTCTGAAAGATGGATATTGCCAAAATGAAGTGAATTGAGCTGAATTCCCGTTTTTAAAAGAGAGACGCCTGCAAGTATGATGAGAGATGTCAGCAGAGTACAGAGTCTAAGCATCCCTGGCAGAACTCTCTTCTTTTTCATGTTTGATTTTGTGCTCACGTTCTCACTCATTTTTCGGGAGATCAGGAGAGTTGTCTGATGAGGTAGAATTTATCGGGGCCAGTCTCGATGAGCCACTGGAAGGCGTACTCTTGTACTAAGCTAATACTTGCATCAAAGATGTCTATAACGTCTATGTATATTGCATTAATACAATGCAGGAAATATGGATACAATTGGGAAATTATCAGTGCTCAGGTGGCAGGTATGGTTTCAGATGGGAGCAACTTGCAGAGATGTCGTAAAAGTACTAACGACGACCATTCTACATGAAAGAATGGCTCCTGATATGCAATGTGATGTTCAGCTCTACTCTTCCTGACAGATTTCGGTAATTGTGCCCCGGGTGAGCAGTATCAGGTCATGCGGTGCGAGTTCTATCTCGAGTCCTCGTCGCCCGGCGCTGACGAATATGGTGGGAAATTGCTTTGCTGTGCTATCGAGGAAGGTTCTGAGTTGTTTCTTTTGCCCGAGGGGGCTCACTCCGCCAAGAACATAACCTGTCGTTTTTTCCACCTGGTGTTTATCGGCCATTCCGGCTTTTTTGGTACTGGTGGCTTTCGCCAGCAGTTTCATGCTGAGCATCTGATTGACTGGAAGAATAGCCACGGCCAGAGAGCCATCGCCGAGTTCTGCAACCAGAGTTTTGAACACTTGCTGAGGAGGGATGGCAAGTTTTTCTGCGGCTTCGAGACCATAAGACGGATGATCTCCATCATGTGAGTAGGAATGAACGACGTGTTTAATCTTCTTCTTTTTCAGGAGGGTAATTGCCGGTGTCATAATAAAAGCGGAGTGCAGAGTTAAAGAGTGATCAGATTTTACTGAATGATAAGGAGCATAGTATAGATGCATTGCACACTTTTCGCATGAACTTTATTGCAGCCAGCGCTTCAGGACCTGTCGCATTTGCTCTTCGGTGAAGGGTTTACTGAGGTAATCGTTCATGCCCGCCTGCAGACAGCGATCCATTTCGCCATGAATGGCATGAGCTGTGAGGGCAATAATGGGTACCGGCCGGGCGCCGGTGCGTGCCTCGTTCTGACGAATTTTGGCTGTTGCCTGATATCCGTCTAGAACCGGCATCTGACAGTCCATTAGAATAATATCGAACTGTTCTTCCCTCAATGCAGTTACAGCCTGTTGTCCATCTGTGACTGTTGTAGTGGTGCAGCCGATTTTCCGCAGGACTCCTTCAGCTACAATCTGGTTGGTGAGGTTATCTTCGGCAATTAGTACATGGCCCGTTAATGGCCGTTCATGCAGGGCTTCTTCATCTTCTTTATGAGTGGTATCGGTAGAGGGAGTAGCCAGGGTGAAAAACGCTGTAAACCAGAATATCGATCCACGGCCAAGTTCACTTTCAAGGCCGATTTCGCCTCCCATGAGTGCTACCAGCTGCCTTGAAATTGTGAGGCCGAGCCCGGTGCCTCCAAATTGGCGGCTCATGCTGTTGTCAGCCTGAGAAAACGGTGTAAAAATTTCATCCTGTTTATCACGGGAAATTCCAATGCCGGAATCAACGACCTCAAAGCGCAGGCAGATCCTGTTAGCAGTAGATTCCTCTTTGTTGATGCGTAAAATGACACCACCTTCAGAGGTAAATTTTATCGCATTTCCAATCAGGTTGACCAATATTTGCCGTAGTCGTGATGCATCGCCGGTAATATTGTCGGGTACACGTGCGTTGATGCTGGAGGAAAGCCGAAGATGTCTTTGCTGAGCATCTGGCAGGAACATCTGGATAGTGTCATTTATAAGTTTTTTGAGTGAAAAAGGTCGAATTTCCAGTTCAAGTTTTCCAGCCTCAATTTTGGAAAAATCGAGGATATCATTAATGATTATAAGGAGTGATTCTCCGGAGTGCTGAATGATTTCGAGCAGTTTTGTCTGTTTGGGAGAAAGCGGAGTGTCGCGTAAAAGTCCTGATATCCCCAGTACTCCGTTCATCGGTGTACGAATTTCATGACTCATCTGGGCAATGAACTGTGACTTGGCCGTATTTGCAGCTTTGGCATCTTCCATTGCCTTCTGGAGCTCAAGAGTTCGTTCGATGACCTTGTCTTCAAGGTTCAAACGGTGTTCGTGCACTTTTTTTCTATATTCGGCGAGACGTTCTGTCATGGAAGTAAAACTCTGGGCAAGTTCACCGAATTCATCTTTGGTGGATATGTTCAGCTGCTGCACTTCGATAGTTCCTGAACCAATATTTCTGGATGCTTCTGTAAGGACAGCTATAGGTTTCAGAACCAGATAACGCAGACCGGTGAAGAGCAGCAGGCAACTGACAAGAACCGTGAGGATTGTCAGAATGAGCAAAAATTTACCCAATGGAAAACTTTCGGCTAAAAGTGCCTCTGACGGTAATACACTGATAAGAATGAGGTCGGGGTGAATTCGTCGTAACTGAAAATATGCTTTCCTGCCTTCATACATATTAGTGAAACTTTTTGGGAGATCAGGCCTTTTCAAGGAATCGATCAGTTCGTCATTGAGGCTTCCCTCGTAATGCTTGTTATGCTGGGAAGCAATCACGCTGCCGGCCGGGGTGATAAAAAACAGATGGCCCTTTGTTTCTGCGCTCAGTTTTGCAAGAGCAGTTTTGAGGAAATCAATATCGGCTGTAATAAAGAGAAAACCGCGTAGCTCCGGTTGAGATGTCTTTTCATTTGCGCTAGCATCAATAAGCATCATCTTTTTGCTGAACAAAAGCGATGTCTTCTGTATGTCCGGGTTGAAAAAAAACGTTGAGTATATTTCATCCTCATGTGTCACAGCTTTGACGAACTGGCTGCTTTCAGCTTCGTTATCAGTTGTGTTGGGAATGTCTGTTGTCGTTACGCGACAGTCTTCATAACCGTCCGGTAACAGCACGCGGAATTCGAAATATTCAGGATAGGCTTTCTGGTAGCCCTGAAATAGAGTTATGAGAGA
>JBFHGS010000147.1:0-12730 GCA_041582995.1 Desulfopila sp.
TACCTCGGTGAATTTTGTTATCGGTTCAATCGCAGATTTAACCTACGACAGTTGATACCCAGATTTATTTATGTGGCTCTAAGAACGCCACCCATGCCTCAAAAGCTCATGAAGGTGGCTGAGCTTTGTGGGTAATCAAAAAAATAAATATGTAAACTGCTGAAATGGAAATTGTAAATATATTTTTAGTATTGTTCTTTCTGGCCTTAAGCATTCCAATTATTGCTTTAATTTTTAGATACAACAGTTTTGTTTACAAATATAACAATATGCGACCGTGGAAAGCTCTTTTTGATAATAAGCGTAACTCTACTGATGAGTTTGTTCAATTTTATCTTAAGAGTCCAGTGAACAAATTTTTAATTATCTACTGGTTAAGTGTGACAATAGGTGGGTTTGTCTTCGTATTTCTTTTACCTGACTGATAAAAATAATTTTATGTATTTAACCAGACGTTCAAGAGGGACTGCGTGAGGCTCGGCTATTTCAAGTTCAAGGTAGATCAAAAATAGGTCAATTCCTCATGGTGATTTGCTTAAGGTCCTGCAGCCCCTTAACTCCACGTTGAGGCTGTAGAAAAAGCAAAAGACATTGAAAAAACAGTTAGTTAAAGGCTATATTAGGTCAAAGTTTCTAAGATGCCGATTAACTCTTTTAAGTGATGGATTTTATGGCCAAATACAAGCCTTACAACTATGCTCAGGGATATTTCATTCCGGTTCATCTGATAAAACAAATACAACCAGATACTTTTGAGTTTGCTCTGAATTATCTTCTTGATAACATGCTCGATCTTTCGTTCATTAATAATCGCTTACGATTTATTTATGTGACATTAAGATCACCACCCATGCCTCAAAAGCTCATAAAGTTGGCAGAGTTTTCTGGGTAATCAACATTAATAGAATGCTTAAAAAATAAGAGCATTACCATTCATAAGTGAATATTCCGCGAGAAAAATATGAAAAATTTATTATTTATAATGTTATTCCTCCTATGTACTAGCACTTATGCACAAGGTGAACATCTATGCGAGCAAAATGCGATAGAGCAAGCAGGTAAACTCCTTAAGTTTCACTTTGGAGAAGATCACAATCTCAGTATAAGTGTTGATGATACCGCCAAGGTGATGCATCCAATAAAGAACCCAAAAAATAACAAACAAAGCTTCGATGTACTAGAGGTCTGGGCTGCTATCTATAAAGGCGAGTATAGAATGCGTTTTATTTATGCTCAAATGGATGATTCTTGTGTTCTTATGGGACAAGAGATTTTGGAGTATGCAAATCTTTAAGCATAAAGGGTACAGATTTATTTTCCGGCTCATGAGTAATTCCTGAACCTCAATTTTATCATATACTTCCTGAAAAAGTAGACTTACCAAACAGGCAAGTACGGTCGTTACCAAAAAAGGCTCTATGGAAATTATTCCATAGAGCCTTAATGATAACTTAAGCAACAGATAAAGTTTCAACCTCGCTATTCAAGCACAAACCAAATGGTTGATCAGAGTATCACCAACAAACATTTAACATCATAGTTACAAATAGATAGCCTATAATTCCTGGAACTTTCTTGCAGTCCATTTAATGCGGAATGCTTCAAAATTTTCGATTATCAATGACCCGAGCACCCTTCCCGTCAAAACGTTCAAGAGTACGTTCCTCAACGAGTTTAACATCAACACCCACCCCGACCTCTGAGGCCAGTCGTTTTTTAATAGTTTCTATTAGTTGCCCCTGCTTCTTCATGGCATCAAAGAAAATCCCCTCAACAACCTCAACCATAACTGTAAGTTTGTCTTCGTTGTTTTCACGATCGACAATAAGTCGATAATGCGGTTGGGTTCCTTCAATATCAAAGAGTACTGATTCAATCTGGGTAGGGAACACATTTACCCCTTTGATAATCAGCATATCATCGGTTCTGCCCATCACTCTGTGCATTCTGGTCAAGGTACGACCACACGGGCAGGGTTCGGTCATGAGTCGTGTCAGATCACGAGTACGGTATCGGATAACCGGAAACGCTTCCTTAGTGAGCGTCGTGATTACCAGCTCGCCGATTTCGCCGGGTGCAACAGGTTCAAGTGTTTCAGGGTTCAACACTTCCACCAGAAAATGGTCTTCATTTATATGCAGCCCGTTACACTCCTGGCACTCACCAGCAACACCCGGACCCATAATCTCAGAAAGGCCGTAATTGTCTGTAGCAATGATACCAAGGCGATTATTGATTTCCTTGCGCATCGATTCAGACCAGGGCTCACCGCCGAAAAGGCCGTAGCGAAGCGAAAGACCATTTGGGTTCAGCCCCATATCCATCATGACGTCAGCCATTTTCAAGGCATAGGATGGTGTACAGACAAGGGCTGTCGTTTTGAAATCCTTCATGATCTGGATCTGACGTTTGGTGTTACCAGCCGATATAGGAATAACCGAAGCTCCCACCCTTTCAGCACCGTAATGCAGACCAAAACCGCCGGTAAAAAGGCCGTAACCGAAAGCTATCTGTATAACATCATCAGGAGTTACTCCGGCACCACAAAGAATTCGCCCGACAAGATCAGACCAGGTGACGATATCATTTCTGCTGTAACCGACCACCGTTGCCATACCGGTAGTTCCGGACGAAGAGTGCACACGAACAACATCACGCAACGGTACGGCAAACAGACCGTATGGGTAATTATCCCGCAGGTCCTGCTTCATGGTAAATGGAAAATCACGTAAATGCTCAACTGACGTCACTTTCGAGACATCAAGCCCCATATCCCTGAAAGTGTTGCGATAGAACGGCACATGTGTTGCCACTCTCTGCAGAGTATTCTGTAACCGTTCAAGTTGAAGTGCTTCGAGTTCCTCTCTCGGCATGCACTCTTCTTTCTGTTGCCAAATCATAGTCAAATCATCCTGTAAATAGCGCCGCGTTCATGATCCGATTCATAGCTATTCAGTGAATAGCGCATAACATTGACGTAACCTCGTTGTACTATCTGCACTACCCGGTTACCCCATCAGTCCGTACAACCATACACCAACATCCTGTACAGACTGACAGGAAAAAAACCAAGGTATTACCCGGCTACGCTGATTCTAAAGAACTCTTTACAGAGCACAGATCTGTGCGCCTGTGAGCAGAGTGTATCCATCTGCCAATAAGGATTCGATAGCCTTATTCATATCTTCAAAACGGAAGATGAGTACGGCATTCTCGCCGCTCTTGTTTACAAAAGCATACATATATTCGACATTAAGGCCGGCAAGTTCTATACTCTTCAGCACCTTGGCGAGCCCACCGATCTGGTCTGATACCTCAACTGCCAAAACATTGGTTTTACCAACCGTAAAACCATTTTCCTTAAGAGCAGCTTTTGCTTTCTCAACGTCATCAACAATCAGCCGCAAAATGCCGAAATCAGCTGTATCGGCAACAGACAGGGCTCGAATATTGACCCCTTCCTTCGCAATGATAGAGGTAATTTCTGCCAGTCTTCCGGATTTGTTCTCCAAAAAAACCGCAATCTGTTCTACACGCATCCTCTAGTCCTCCGTTATAATTTCCGATTGTCAAAAACCCTCTGGGCCTTTCCTTCGCTACGTTGAATAGTCTTTGGTTCGACAAGTTTCACGCTGCAGGTTACACCCAGAAAATCCTTAATATCGGCCTTAATCTTCTTGGAGAGCCTTTCGAGCACCCGAATCTCATCAGAGAAGATATTCTCGCTTACTTCGACAAGTACCTGCATTGTATCCATGTTACCTTCTCGTTCTACCACGATCTGGTAATGGGGTTCAACCCCGTCGATACCCATCAGGACATGTTCAACCTGAGACGGGAAGACATTTACTCCGCGAATTATGAGCATATCGTCAGTACGCCCTGTAACCTTCTCCATCCTCACTAATGTTCTGCCACAGGAGCAGGTTTCATACATGAGACGCGATATATCCTTGGTACGGTAGCGGATAAGCGGGAAGGCCTCTTTGGTAAGCGTGGTAAAAACCAGTTCGCCCTTCTCGCCCGGAGGCAGGACTTCACCCGTATCCGGATCGATAATTTCAGGTAAAAAATGATCTTCGAAAATATGCATTCCGCCCGAACTTTTCAGACACTCCATAGCCACACCCGGGCCAATAATTTCAGAGAGTCCGTAAATATCGACGGCTTTCAGGTTGAGTTTGCGCTCAACCTCTTCCCGCATGTTTTCACTCCACGGTTCCGCACCGAAAATACCTACTTTCAGCGAAAGTGAAGACGGATCGACATCCATCTCTTCCATAGCATCTGCGAGGTTGAGAGCATAGGAAGGCGTAGCCATCAGCACGGTTGAACCAAAATCGCGCATGATGTTTATCTGACGTTTAGTGTTACCACCTGAAACAGGAATAACCGTAGCTCCAAGCCGCTCGGCACCGTAATGAGCACCTAATCCTCCGGTAAAAAGACCATAACCATAGGCGTTATGTACCATATCACCGCTATGCGCTCCGGCACAGCAGAAGGCACGGGCCATAACACCAGACCAGAGCTTGATATCAGCTTCTGTATAGCCGACAACCGTTGATTTTCCCGTGGTACCGGAAGAAGCATGCACACGGACAACCTCATCCAGTGGCACGGTAAAGAGTCCGAAAGGATAATTATCCCGCAGATCATCCTTGTAGGTGAACGGCAGTTTGCTCAGATCGGCCAGACTTTTGATGTCTTCCGGCTTTATCCCCGCCGCATCCATCTTCTGTCTATACGGCTTCACCTTTTCGTAAACCCTGGCTACCAACCGCTGCAACCGTTTTAACTGAATTGACTCAAGCCCTACCCGGGGCAGGGTTTCTATCTCTTCTTCCCAGTACCTGGTCGTCATCGTTTTTCCTTTTCGCTCTTATTTCGTGAGATTTCGTCCGGCTCTATATGCCATTATATTCACCTCTTTAAACTTCTCAGGCACCCGGGTTCGAATAGCTTCTTCAAATATCGCCCCGTCAACCGGCATAAATGCAGCCATGGCTCCGACCATAACAACGTTGGCAGTACGCACCTCTCCCACCTCGCGGGCAATTTCAAAAGCATCTACCGGAACTACAACGATACCACGGGCAGTCAATTCATCAAGAACACTCTCGGGATAGGCCGCATGTCCAGTGGCTACAGCCGGAGGTAATATTTTCTGTGTATTGACCACCACCTTGCTGCCCTTGTGCAGGTATGGAAGATAACGAACAGCCTCCATCATCTCAAAAGCAACCTGAATATCAGCGCAACCAGGCTCGATAAGCGGCGAATAGACTTTCTTGCCATAGCGCAACTGGGCAGTAACAGATCCCCCCCGCTGCGCCATGCCATGCACTTCACTCTTTTTCACATCAAATCCGGCGGCAAGCAAACCCAGTGCAGTTATCTCACTGGCCAGCAGAATCCCCTGACCACCAACCCCTGAAAAGAGGATATTTCCTGTCACTTCCATTACTTCTCCTCCTTTCTGGTGATAGCATCGAACTTGCACAGAGATGCACACTGCCCGCAGTCGTTGCAGAGAATCTCATCGATTTTCGAGACCCCTTTCTGTTTCTTGCGAAATCCCTTGGCTTCAGCCTCTCCTTCTGCAAAGGCAGTCCAGCTGAGGGCAGGGCAACCAAGCCTGATACAGGCCATACAGCCTACACAGTTTTCCTGGTGAGTGAAGTACGAGACCGGCTTACGCTTCTTCATCTCGGGAAGCAGCACGCATGGAGCTTTAGAGATAACAACAGACGGTTCATTCAGGGCAATAGCCTCTTTCAAAATCGCCTTTGTTTCCGGAATCTCATGCGGATTAACGACGAAAACGTGCTTTACGCCAACTGCACGGCAAAGGCCTTCAAGATCAATTTCGTGGGCAGCCTCGCCCTTTATGGAGTAGCCGCTGACAGGGTTATTCTGCTGCCCGGTCATGGCGGTGATTCTGTTATCAAGAATGATTGTGGTAGCAGCGCTCTCATTGTACACGGTGTTGATAAGCCCGGTAACACCCGAATGCATAAAAGTAGAATCACCGATAACAGAAACGACTTTGCTGTGACCGCCTTCTCCCAGAGCCTTGGCCATACCGTGGGCAATGGTTACCGAGGCACCCATACACACGCAGGAATCCATTGATGAAAGCGGCGGCAGAAAACCAAGAGTGTAGCAACCGATATCACCGGAAACAAAAACATTTAACTTGGAAAGATTAAAGAAGATCCCACGGTGCGGACAACCTGCGCACATATTGGGTGGACGCAGAGGTAATTGAACCGGTGCAAAGAGGTCTTCTTTTGGTTTCTGCTCGATTGATGCACGCACTATGGCTGTGTTCAATTCACCCTGATTCGGAATCAGGTCCTTGCCATGGCAGTCGATCCCCATAGCCTTGATATGCAATTCAAGAAACGGGTCAAGTTCTTCAACAATGAAAAGCTCGTCAACCGATTCGGCAAATGTACGAATCAGATTCTCAGGTAGCGGCCAGCACATCCCAAGCTTCAACACTGCAGCTTCAGGAAAAGCCTCTTTCACATAGAGGTACGATACACCTGAAGTGATAAAGCCGCGTTTGGTATCACCCGGTTCAATCCTGTTAAACTCCGCAGTCTCAGCTAGTTGTCTGCATTTAATCATGCGCTCTTCAACAAACTTCCGGCGACCACGGGCGATATTGGGCAGCATGACCATTTTGTCAGGAACTTTGCTGATCCCACAGGCTGCATGGCTGGTAACCATTTCACCTTTTGCCACCACGCCTTTAACATGGGCAATACGGGTGGTAATCCGCAGCATCACCGGGGTATCAAGATCTTCGCTCAGATCGTAGGCTATCTTCAGCATCTCTTTAGCCTCCGCCGGATCGGAAGGTTCCATCATCGGCAGCTTGGCGGCAAAAGCGTAGTTACGGTTATCCTGCTCATTCTGTGACGAATGCATCTCTGGATCGTCTGCTGTAACCAGCACCAGGCCACCGCAAACACCGGTATAAGACGCGGTAAAAAGCGGGTCTGCTGCGACATTTACTCCAACATGTTTCATTGTGGCCAACGCTCTGGCACCGGCGTATGAAGCACCGATTGCCACTTCAAGACCAACCTTCTCGTTAGGAGCCCATTCTGTGTATACCCCGTCATAAGTTGACAGGTTCTCCATTATTTCTGTCGAAGGTGTGCCCGGATAACCCGAAGCTACCTTCACGCCAGCTTCTACAGCGCCTAAAGCGATAGCTTCATTGCCGGACATCCATAATGCGTTTTCGCTTATTTTTGTCACAGTATCTCCTGATAATTATTGGTTCAATCTGACTGCTCGAATATCTACACGTGATGCAGCCACAACCTGAAAGTGATTGAGCAAACTACTCCGAAATCGTATATGCAGGCAAGTATTTTTCAAACTTTCATAAAGCCCTCAGGGCTTCTCTCTTAACATTGTTAACCTTGAGCAGTCTATAAAGATACATTGATGAAAAGTGTGCCTCGTAGAAACTAATCAAACCTTTGTTTTGACAACTTTAATGTTTAGCATATAATTCAGGAAAATAAAGTGGCAGAAAATGCATCTACGTGGTGTATTACAAGGCCGCTCTTTTGTAGCACATAGTCAATGCCGCATTAAGGCGTTGTAAATATATTTTTTTTATCCTGGAGGAAGACCTATATGTACATCGGCAGAATCATGCACACCGATCTGGTAACAGTCTCACCGGAAACCACTCTGGTTGACGCTCGTGACGTACTGGAGAAAAAAAACATCGATCACCTGCTGGTCGTCAATGCCAAAGGCAAACTGGTAGGCATCCTGTCTGACCGTGATCTCAAACAAAACTGGGCTTCACCGGCCACTTCACTTTCCAAAAATGAACTGAATTATCTGCTGCAGAAAGTGCTTGTCAAAATGATCATGATTAAGACCGTCGTTACTGTTCCGGTCGATACTACCATAGAACGTGCCGCATATATTATGCAGCAGCATAGTATCAGCGCTCTGCCGGTCATGGAAAATGACGAACTTGTTGGAATAATTACAAGTACTGATGTCATGGGTGTACTGCTCGATGCAATCGGTATCAGTGATGACTCCATGCGTCTTGGAGTATTCGTAAAAGACAGCCCGGGAGTTCTTGCGGATGTCGCTGCAATTCTTCGAGATGAGAAGGTGAACATTCAGAGCCTGCTCAGCTGGCCTGAGAAGAGGCACTCCGGCGTAACACAGCTGGTGATGCGGGTCTCTGCAGGCGATGGTCTTCGGGCTATCAATGCACTGCAGGATAAAGGGTATAAGGTAAAGAGCGGATACGCAAAGGATATCACACCGTTTTTGCCATAATCTCTTACTCATCTGCAAAAGTTTAATGTCTGAAGGCCCGGCCCTTTCCGGGCCTTCTGATTTTTATACTATGCAAAGTATTTTCTGATAAATCTGCTCCCGATTTCATTACTGATATCTTGTGAGAATCAAAGCGATCAGCTTATGAATTGCGATTGAAAAGCACGAAAAAAGAAGATAGGATCGGACGCAGTCAATCATCAAACAGCCTTTTCTATTCCCAAAAACTCAGACTATCAAGCAGCGACCGTGAACAGCAGCAACGAACATTTCCTCCAGTGGTTTCGACACGTCTCTCCCTATATGCATGCTCACAGGGGAAAGACTTTTGTCATCATGCTCCCCGGCGACTGCCTTGCCCAGCCGAATATCGCCAACATTGTCAGTGATATTGTGATTCTGCATTCGCTCGGTGTTCGACTTGTGGTTGTCCATGGAGCCCGCCTGCAAATTGAAGAAGAGCTCACCGGAGCAGGATTTATTTCAGCATTTCACAAAGGTGCCCGCATCACAGAACGCGAACATCTGCCCCATATCATGAAAGCGATCGGCACTACCCGCTGCCATGCAGAAGCTCTCTTTTCCAGCGGTTTACCTAATTCACCGATGTTCGGAGCCAAAATAAAGCTGCGCAGCGGCAATTTTATTGCTGCCAAACCTCAGGGAATCATAGATGGCATCGATCATCAGATGACTGGCAAGGTGAGAAATGTCGACGGCCAGGCCATTCTTGAGATCCTCCACAATAACTGCATCGCCCTGCTCTCTCCTATCGGCTACTCTATTACCGGCGAGGTATTCAACCTCTCTTTTGCCGATGTCGGCATAAATGTCGCAGAGGCAATTCAGGCTGACAAAGTTCTTATCTACAATGATGACGGTCCCGTTTATGATAAAAACGGAACGCTTTTCAAGCAGCTCACCATGGTTCAATGTGAAAAGTTCCTTGAAGAAGATTCTCAACATGCACCGACAAGTTCCTATTTTTCCTTGCGTGCCGGATATACAGCATGCAAAAAAGGAGTCCCAAGAGCGCATATCATTTCATCGAGCGAAGATGGCACATTATTGAAAGAACTTTATACCCGCGACGGTTCCGGAACCATGGTGTACAGCGACAGCTATGAAGTGCTGAGGCCAGCACGCCTTGAAGATGTCGCCGGCATTCTGAACCTGATCAGTCCATTGGAGAAGAAAGGGATTTTAGTAAAACGATCGCGGGAACTGCTGGAAAATGAGATCAGTTACTTCTCAATCCTCGAGAAAGACAATCTCATCATCGGCTGCGCAGCGCTCTACCCGTTTCAGGATTGCGCTGCAGGTGAGCTGGCCTGTGTTGCCGTGCTGAAAGAATACCAGAAAGGAGGTCGAGCCCAGACACTGTTGAACCATGTGGAAAAGCAAGCCGCACAATTGGGACTTGAAGATATGTACACCCTCACAACGCAGACATCACACTGGTTCATCGAGCAGGGATTCACCGAATCCACCGTCGAATCGCTCCCCGCCAGCCGCAAGGCCCTCTATAATTACCAGAGAAACTCAAAAGTTCTGGTAAAGAAATTATAGCGAAACACTTTTATCTGTAGGACGATATGTAATAAACGGCAATCTGCACCAATCTCAGAACCATTCTCTGCGAGAAAAAGTCATTTTTTCAACTGATCTGAAAGACCAGCCATCCTTCATGCCCGGCACGTAACCGGCTTAGCCCAGGAGGAATTTCTCGGCGGTCAGTCCAGTGATTTTTTCGACAGCCTGTTTTTTCCCCGGTCCACTTACGCCTCCAACAGCATTTACAGCAGAGGTAAGCTCCCGCAATATATAAGAATACCTGCTGCCCGTATTGCCTTTTTTGCAATGACTGTCTTCATCAAGTATCATTGGCACATCGGACCCCCACATCAGCTTTTCAATCAGAGGATATCCCTCACCAAATTCACCTCGAACATCCATCTCAATCAGGCGGGAAAAATTCTCTTTATACTCCTTGCGTGATGACCAGTCATAGGCGGATATGTCTGCATATGCACAAGGATATGTTTTCAGCATCTTTACAAGAGCCCTTGCCCAGCGATAACCACTATGTTGTCTGGACTTGCCCGATTTGACCAGTTTTCTGAGGCATTTTTCGCCACTGAAATGAGCGAAATTGATTCGCAGACCCCGAATATCCCCGGCAACCTGAAACTTACCTGACTCCCAATGCTGAAAGAGCTTGAGCCAGTTATCCCCATGAGCATCTTCATCGACGTCATCCTGGTCTCTATCCACACTGTATGAACCCGGCTGGCAATGCACGGTAAGCGGAATCTGCTCCTGAATACACCAATCGTAAAATTCCAGATATTTTTTCAACGCTTCGTCTTCATCAGGATATGGGCTGAATCCTATTGGCGGATAGAGTTTGATGCCAAGTGCTCTGCCATTCTCGATCTCCAGAAACCCTTTCTGCCGATCAGCTTTGTCAATACCCACCATGCGCCAGTGATCCTGGACACCTGCAAACGCAATAGTATTGTCAGGAGTGAGCTTACGCAAATCCAGACCAAGAAACGGAAACACCTTCACATTTTTATTCTGAACAGTGAGATTGTTACCACCAAGCCCGTCAATTGCCGACCTGAGTCGCTCATATTGCCGCTTTGCACTCGGGTCATGCGGTTGTGTATCTGCTTCACCACTATATAATGGACAGACTCGGCCGGTACATGTTGTACAACGTTCCCCACATGCCTGTTTAACACAATCAAAATCCATTGCCAGAGGGGTCATAACAATAGTATTGGTATCATCAGGTGCCGCCTCGGCGACCTGATGCGCCATCCACAATATATTTTCAGTCTGCTCTCTTTCAAAAAACTGTATAAAATCTTTATACTTGCGTGCTGCTCTTTTCGGCTTTCCAGTCACAACGAAGGCACTTAAAGCCACACTACCCAACAGCTTTTTGGCGGTACTCATGTTGACCAACCCTTCCAACGTCTCAAAAACTGGAATATCGACAAAATTGAACATATGGCAATGAACATCAATAAAAGTCTTCTTCGGCATACCCTTCGCCCTCCGGCTGTGAAGAAAATTAGCTGATTTCATAGAAACATCTGTAATTATGGTAGCTGCATGCATCCGGTTTACTTTTTCGTATCGCCCTAATTCTATCCTAGCACCATTTTTTTGAAAAACTCAAATGATCCTCTATCGGCGCTGAAAAAGAAACACACGTAGTAAGATGCAGGTACATTTATCCCTGCCAGCTCCTCACTCTGCCCGCAAAGCCTCTACCGGATCAAGTTTTGCAGCGTTACTGGCCGGCAACACACCAGCCAGCAGACCGATTACCGCAGCAAGCGCTTCGGCATACACAGCATAGAGCCAGGGAGTATGCGTCGGTAGAGCCGGAACAAAAACTCCCAGCAACCAGGCGATCCCTGCACCGATGACAAGCCCTGCCATTCCTCCGATACCTGCCAACACTACCGCTTCACCGATAAAAATAAAAAGGATCTGCCTGCGGTCTGCGCCCAGAGCCCTCAACAGGCCGATTTCCGGAGTTCGTTCATTTACGGCAATTGTCATGATGGTCACTATCCCAACGCCGCCAACTAACAAAGAAATAGCACCCAGTCCACCAACAGCCATGGTGAGAATGCCAAGTACTGATCCCAATACCTCAAGCATCTCTTCCTGCGTCGTAATGGTAAAATCCTCGACACCATGCCTGTTGATCAGCACCCTCTTAGCCTGCCTGGCGATGGTGTCTGACTGCATCCCGGTCTGGTACAGAAGGTCAATTTCCATAAGACTCTGCTGGTTAAAAAGACTCATGGCTCTGACTGTCGGGATATACACCGCGTCATCAAGATCGAAGCCCAGCATTTGCCCCTTTGTCTCCATCACCCCAATGACCCGATACCGTTCTCCGGCTACTCGCACCAACTGCCCGAGAGGGTTCATATCACGAAAAAGTTCGTCTTTGACTTTGCTGCCGAGAACCACGTAAGAACGTGCCGCGTGACTATCGTCTGCCGGCAGAAAACGGCCCTTCACCACCCGTATCTGCCACACCTCGGCGGCGGATGGCCCTACACCGAGAATCGTTGTACGACGCTGCCGTTTTTCAAATTCAACCGGACCGTTCCCCTGAATAAGAGACACCGTATCAATTACTCCCGGGATTCGGCGCAAAGCTTCTTCATCGGCAATACTTAAAGGACGTATATTATTTATCACAGCTCCGGATGTACCGAGCGTAGTAGATTTACCTGGATTGATGCCGATGAGGTTGGTCCCGAACTGGGTAAACTCAGCCAGAGTGAAACGATGCACTCCTTCACCGATAGAGGTCAGCAATACAACAGAAGCGATACCCACCGCAATACCAAGAATGGTAAGAAAA
>JBFHGS010000148.1:0-12457 GCA_041582995.1 Desulfopila sp.
AGGGGCTTCGGTTTCCACGGGAAACTGTATCTTATGAAGAGTGTTGTAGTGGTTAGCGTGATGGTTTGGATCGCCAAGAACAAAGATAACGTCAGCATCCAGTTGCTTCTATTGTATTGTTGACATCTTTGAATATTCGCTTCACTTCCAAGAACACTGCTACCTGAAAGAATATTCCCACCCCTCACTTATGATGGCAGAAAATGCATGTTTTATGTCATTATTGCCAGCGAGCACATCCTCTACACTGTCGTCATGAAAAAACGAATTGAATTCTTTCTTTACCCAGAGATGCTTGCCCTGGATGTAACTGGGCCATTGGATGTATTTCATGCCGCCAACGGATTGCTTTCCGATAACGGTAGAAGCGAAGACGGCTATGAAATGATTTTCTCGGCCATTGAGCCGGGATCTATCCCAACCTCTTCCGGTCTCCAGTTCCATGCTGATAACCGGTTAGGCGGAGAAAAGACAAATATCCTGGTAGTGCCGGGTGGTAGAGTTGCGGAGTCCCTGGCCTGTAATTCTGTAATTGTTCAGGCTGTGTTCCAGGCAGCACAGAAGTCAGAGCGCATCGTATCCATCTGTACAGGAGCGTTCCTTCTGGCGGCAGCAGGTCTCCTGGACGGTTGCCGGGCTACAACCCACTGGAGTGAGGTGGATTTGCTGGCTGAACGATATCCGGAGGTCTCGGTGGAACCTGACGCTATATATGTGCAAGACGGTAATATAGCCACCAGTGCTGGAGTTACTGCCGGTATTGATCTGGCTCTGGCTCTATTGGAGGATGACTACGGTGCTGATATAGCCATTGAGGTTGCTCGGATTCTTCTCCTTTATCGCAGACGTCCTGGTAATCAAAGTCAGTTCAGTACGCCACTGGCTCTGCAGACAAAAGTTGGCAAGCGCTTCAGAAAACTTATTGATTGGATTGAAACTCATTTGGATCAAGATCTCACTGTAGAACGGCTGGCTGAACAAGTGCATATGAGTCCACGGACTTTTGCACGAGTTTTCCCCTCAGAAACCGGCATCAGCCCCGGTCGGTTTATCGAACAGCTTCGGATCGATTGCGCGCGCGAGCTGCTCGAATCAGGCACAGAGGGGCTTGAATATATAGCACTCGAATCCGGCTTTGGACGAGAGGAGAGATTACGCAGGGCTTTCCAAAGAAGGCTTGGCATCAGCCCAGCTCAGTATCGGGCACATTTTAAACTTGGCGGAACAGGAGATGGATGAAAGTCGAAGAAAGGCACTGTAAACAATTGGTGGCGGCGTGACCGTTCTTGGGCTTTTTGGTGTTATGGATGTGATGAATGTCGCAGCAAACGAACAAAGTCAATTCAATACTACCCCAGTATCATCAAAGGAAAACATAATGAAAAAGCAAGTTACATGCGGGATATATATTTATGATCAAGTCGCAGAGTTGGATTTTGTGGGGCCAATGGAAGTTTTTACTGCCTCAAACATTGTATCACCAGGTACCTGCAATGTTGTTACCATTGGCAAGACCACAGCCCCCATTTCCGGAAACGGAGGGCTGAAGGTAACCCCTGATTACGGTTTTGATAATGCACCTGATCTTGATGTTCTGGTACTTCCGGGGACAGGGGAAGTTCACGAATATGCAATCAAAGGAAGTAACACTATCCAGTGGGTCCAGAATCAGTACAAGAAAGTAGATTATATGACTTCAGTATGTACAGGAGCTTTAATTCTGCAAAGGGCAGGTCTGCTCAAGGGGAGAAAAGCAACAACACATTGGATGCTGGCAGATTTTCTCAAAAACGATCCTGAGGTTAAAGAAATGTTGGATATGCGTTATGTTCGGGATGGAAAGGTTGTGACTTCTGCAGGAGTATCTGCCGGCATTGACATGACCCTGTGGTTACTGGGACAGATCTTTACGCCAGACCACTCCCGCCAGGTCCAGAAAATTCTCCAGTACAACCCGGCTCCACCTTATACTGCAGAAGTGTAATTCTATTCAATGCTTCGTCCGGTTAGACCACCAGGGAAGCGGCTAGGAAAGGTGTCATTGATTACATAGAGATGTTTTACAACAGTAGGAGGCGTCATTCATTTTTCGGCTATCTCAGCCCAAATGAATTTGAAAAACAATCGAGTTAAAAAAAGCAGCCTAAGAAGAGTGTCCGTTTTTACTTGAGCACGTCATTCGGCCTGGCCAAACACATAGGCACCGAAAGGTGGTACCATATGAGAAGGGGACATAAAACAAGGCCCGACTGCTGATGCAGCCGGGCCTTGTTAGTTTAACGAATGTTAAATCAGGTGTATATCAGGCGAGGTATAACTCGTCGAGTGCGGCGAAGAGTTGTTTGCGGACAACCTCAAACTCTTCAACCTTTCGATGGGCACCTGACTGATTGTTTGCATTGTAAAGCTCAACAGCCTCGATTACCCTGCGATGGACGGCTTCATGGTGCACACCGATTTCATGGAATATCGGCAGGGAACTCAGCTCTTTTGGTGCATTGTCATACCATTTACCGAATTCACACTGATGATGATCGGGGATTTTTTTTGAGTCGATAGTCGTGTAACCGCTCAAAACGGAGGTAAGTTTCATCTTCCAGTTAAAGTGGGCATCTTTAATGCTGCCGATATCAAAGAGTGGTTGCTTAAAGGAAAAGTTATCAAGCAATCGGGACAGCGCTTCTGCGTTTGTTTTCATTTCTGCCGCCAGTTCTTTAACATCAGAGCTGCCGGATGCTACGCTTTCAGCTTCTTTCTTAACCCGTGCGATGTCACGGGCAACCTCACCGTTTACTGCAGAGGCCTGTGAAATATTTTCTGTTACTTCCTGCATGCCCATTGAGGCCTGACTGACATTGTTGGCAATTTCCTGGCTTGTTACAGCCTGTTCTTCAACAGCAGCGGCCATTGCAGAGACGATTTCGCTCGTTCTGTTAATAATATCAGCAATGGTGCCGATAACGGCAATGGTCTGCTCACTGGATTGCTGTACGCCCTCAATCCGTTCCTGTATTTCACGGGTAGCCTCAGTGGTCTGTCTGGCCAGATCTTTAATCTCGTTGGCGACCACGGCAAAGCCCTTACCTGCTTCTCCGGCACGGGCAGCTTCGATAGTGGCGTTGAGGGCAAGCAGGTTGGTCTGGTCTGCAATTTCGTTGATTGTTTCTGTCACTTTGTTGATTTTATCAGCAGCTTCTCCGAGCTCCAGAACGCTTGCTGAAGCTTTGGAGGCTTCTTTTACTGCCTGATCAGTAATGACGCGTGCGCTTTCAGAACTTTGGGCAATCTCTGTGATGGTCGCGGTCATTTCTTCTGCAGCGGCGGCGACCATGGCGACATTAGTGCTGGTTTGTTCAGTGGCAGCAGCTACAGCTTCCATATTGGCATTCATTTCCTCGGCTGCAACCGCTACAGAGTTGCAATTGCCAGCCATCTGCTCTGCAGAGTTAAAGAGAGAGTTGGCTAATCGATGAAGTGAATTTGATGAGGCATTAATAGTAGAAGAACTACCGTTAACGCGGGTGCACATGTTGTTGAGGCTCGATGCGAGGACATTGGCTGAGCAGGCAAGCTGACCCATTTCGTCCTTCTGGTCAAGAGTGGAACGAGTCTTCATGTTACCTTTAGCGAGATTTTCAGTAACCGAGGCAAGTTGCCGGGTTGTTCCGGTTATGGTGCGGGAAATCAGCAGACTGAAACAAATACCTATAATGAGTGAAACTGAGGCCAGGATCAATATTGTTTTCTTACCTGAATTGGCTGAACTGTGAAGAAGGTTGCTGGCTGATTTTGAGTAGGTGTCAATAGTAGCTGAAATAGCTTCCAGACGTTGTTGCGTTTCATCTAACGCCCGACGGGAGGATGTGTCGAATATAATTTTGGCTTCTGCCAGAATTTCACTTTTATTATTATTTTGGGCGAGTTCGTTAATCTGAACTATCGATTGGTGCAGGTTTGCATGAGGCTGTTCGAGTGAACGAAAAAGAGGCGTCAGCTGGGGCAGGTGTTGTTCCGCTTTTATTCGTTCCGGACCGTAGAGCCATTTACCGAGATTGCAACTGCGGTGGTCGGTCTGCACAGCCATAGTGCGAACATTCGGATCAATAAAAAATGTGCTGGCTTTTGCCATAAAGGTGTGGTGGTCAATTTCGCGTTCAAGGAGCTCTTTGTTGAGTTCTGCTGCGAAATGGGAGTTATCTATTTCTTGGAGTGTTGAGCCAAACTGAAACCAGCTGACTGTGGCAAGGGAAACGAGCAGAGCGAGAACAACCCCGAAGGAGAACAGCAGCTTAGAGTTGATGGAAATGTCTTTCAAACGCATTGCGGATACCTCTTTATTATCCATTGACTATTGAGCCGTTCATGGTGTGCGGCAGTCGTGTGCAAATGTGGGGATGTATAAATGGAGCGGAACGCCTGATGATAGCTAGAGATGAGGATAGCACAAAATTATGTTGTAAGTCCAATATCTATGATACTTTTTTCAGGGAAATATCTGATTTCACTTTAGTGAAAAACAGGGAATGTAGATGGTCTGAGAAAAAACCTAGTATTACAAAGTGCTACAGCTTGTAATGCTACTTGCAGAGAAGTGTTCTTCCCGTTCAACGGCAGACAACCGCAGAACGGGATACGTTATGACATTAAAAGGTTGTTAGCGAAACTAATAACCGGCAGAATTATCTTCGAGAGGATACCGCTGAAGGCGAGAATGAGCACGAGTATAAATCCGTATTTCTCAAATTTCAGGTATGATTGTGCCAGATTGTTAGGGAGAATACCGACCAGTATCCGGCTACCGTCCAATGGTGGAATGGGCAGGAAATTGAAAATACAGAGCACGAGATTGATCCAGACACTGGCTACCAGCATGTTAAAAAGAGGTACAAGCGTTGCTTCAAGAAGCAGGCTATGGGGAAGCAGAGTGGCAATGATCAATATGAATTTGCTTAATATCGCGCTGACTATTGCCAGTAGTAAATTGGTGACCGGTCCGGCCAGGGCTACCCAGAGCATATCCTGTTTCGGATTACGAAAATATGCGGGATTAACAGGTACAGGCTTAGCCCAGCCTATTTTAATAAAGAAAAAAGCGAGTGTTCCAAGCGGGTCGAGATGTTTGAGTGGATTGAGTGTAAGTCTGCCGGCTATCTGGGCAGTAGGGTCACCGAGCCTGAATGCCACGAAACCATGGGCAAATTCATGAAAGGTAAGTGCCAGCAACAGTGGCGGAGCAAGAATGATCAATTCTGATATAAACGCGTTCACACAAAAAACCTGTTGGTTGAAATTTTAAAAGGAGCCTTTCGCGCGGATTTCGTATCAGGGAGAAGCATCAAGAGATAAGTACTTTTACCTGAGAGATTGTCCCTGAAAAATTTACAGCGCGAGAGTTGTCATGTTTTGGGTTGTTCTAAAGGCAGAGATGCCAACGGAAAATTCTTCTGAATGTGGTGGATTTCATCCTCTCTGCTGGTAACTGTTTCGTCAAGACGTGCGTCAAGTAAATCGTTGAGTATGGTTTTGAAGTCGGGTCCAGGGGGATAGCCCATAGCCATCAGGTCGCGACCACCCAGTACTGTTTTAACTTGACGCAGTTCTGTTACATAGTTGGAGACTGCTTTTTTAACGGTGCTTCTTCTGGCAATGGAGATCATGTAGAGCAATCCCTCAATATCAAGTTCCTGAAGCAACCAGTATATTTCACTATTTCGCAAGGTGCTGCGTCTGGCCAGAAGATTGGCAGTTTTATCGGCATGAACTTTCTGCTGAAGCAGTTTTTCGGTGGTCTTTTGCGGAACGAGAAAGCGTTTGCAGAAATTTTCAAGTACTTCGGGCTGTGATCGTCCCATGATGGCGAGTAGATAGACTATCCAATGTGAACACTGTTCTTTGAGGTAGAGCAGATTATACCAGTCAATGGCACGTTGAGCCTGTTGCAGAATATGCAGAAACCTCCTGTCAACTTTCAAGTGCGGTTTCAAGTCGGGCCAGAGGAATTGGAACAGGTTGAATTCGGCCATACGCTGGATTGCCGGGATTGGATTTTCCTCAGAAAAAATCTGGCGAATTTCAGAAAAGAATCTGGTGTCAGTAGCTTTGCCGAAGAGTTTCATCTTCACAGCGTTGCGTATCAATCGGGCTGTATGCGGGGCCATGTTGAAATCCATGCGTTTTTCAAAGCGGATCGCCCTGAAAATCCGTGAAGGGTCTTCAACAAAGCTCAAATTATGCAGAACCTTGATATCTTTTTGCTTGAGATCGCTCTGGCAATTGAAGAAATCGATCAGCGTCCCGAATTGACTTGGATTAAGCTGAACAGCCATGGCGTTGATAGTGAAATCTCGGCGGTACAGGTCGAGCTTGATAGACGAGAGTTCAACTGTTGGCAGGGCAGCAGGGTACTCATAATATTCCAATCTGGCGGTGGCAATGTCTATCTTAAAACCGTCAGGCATGAGTACCATGGCTGTGGCGAATCGTTCATGTGTACGGCAGCGACCATCGAGTTTTTCTGCAAGATGTTTGGCGAAAATGAGGCCGTCACCCTCAACTACAACATCGAGATCAAGATTACGCTTTTTCAGGAGCAGGTCACGTACAAATCCCCCAACTGCGAAAGCGTTGAAGTGAAGTTCATCTGCGACTTCACCTATCTGGTGCAGGAGCTGAATCATAGGTTTGCTAAGGCAGTCGATGATCAGGTTGTTCAGATTTCGTTTGCGCTCAAGGGAAGGGTATTCTGTCTCGTGCAGCAGGTTTTTCGGCAGGTGTGAGGGATCGTTAACCAGATGGTTCAGCAGGTCGGTTCGGGTGATGACACCTTCGAGCTTACCGTCCTGGATTATCGGGACTAACCGTTGACGATGTTCGATGATCAGCTCCTGAATATCGGAGAGTGTTGCATTGAGAGAGAGAAAATCTATATCAGTCGACATATATTCACTGACCTGCAATTCACCGAGGTCATGGTGCACCGATTTTTCGATGACCTGACGCGTAATGATGCCGACAATGTTAAGGCGTGGACAGCCGGGTTTTCGATTCTGTGCCTGGGCCTCAACCGGTACGGAGTTGATAGAATACCGGTTGAGCAGGAACTGAGCGCTGGCAAGAGTTATGTCTGCAGGAATGGTGATAGCGGGGGTGGACATGAGTTCCTTGGCAATCGGTTGCGGCCGGACGTGGCGGTGCAGGATCTGGATAAGCTTCTCATGCGCTTCGATAATGGTCATGTCCTTAACAGTTGCAGAAGCAGCTGTAGAATGGCCACCGCCACCCATGTCTCGGGCAATTGCACCGACATTGATATCAGCTATCCTGCTGCGGGCGATGAGATAGACTCTGCCTGCCATGGAGAGCAGCGCAAAAAGTGTGTCTAAATTTTCCATGGCCATAAATCGGCGAACAATAAGTGCAAAATCATCGACATAGGTTGGCAGGGAATGCGTTACCACAACAATGGGAATCGACTGGATCGTATACTGGGTGGCGCTTTTCATCAGGTCGTGCAGTAATTCCACCTGCATGGTGGTGAGTTCATATGTAATGAACTGGGAGACGATGTCGAGTTTTGCTCCTTTGCGTAGCAGCCAGGCGGCAGCTTCAAGGTCTTCGGGTGTCGTGGTCAGATGGGTGAGAGAGCCGGTATCCTCATAGATCCCCAGACACATAATCGTAGCTTCATCAGCGGTTATCTCAATATTTTTTTCACGAAGCAGCTGGGTGAAGATTGTAGATGTGGCGCCGACATTGCGTATAACCTCGATCTCACCTTTGAGATCACCCGGGCTTTCGGGGTGATGGTCATAGATATGTACTTTGGTCTTGCCATCCTCGAGGCAGGCGGCAAAGCTACCGAGACGATCTGACGATCGGGTATCAACGATAATGAGTGTATCGACCTCATCAAGCCTGATATTCTTTATTTTTTGAAAATCGTAATGGTACAGCAAGGTTTGAGATATAAAATCGCGTAGATTTTTTTCCTGGGAACCTGAGAAGGCCAGTATTGCATCCGGATACAGTTTATGAGCTGCGACCATCGAGGCCATACCGTCAAAGTCGGCATTAAGGTGAGTGGTAATTACGCGCATTGTATATGTCAGCCGGGAATGGTTGCGCACGCAAGGTGCAGTTGGCGATTATTTCTTCTCATTATCAGGACAAGTATCTATGACACATATGTACACGATTTCATCCTCTTGGATGAAACTTTTTATGGATATCTTTTAAGCGGTCCTGGTCAACATGTGTGTAAACCTGGGTAGTAGAGATATCAGAATGTCCAAGCATTAACTGTACAGCCCGCAAATCGGCGCCGTGTGAAAGCAGATGGGTGGCAAATGAATGGCGGAGCATATGGGGCGAAATATCTTTGTCGATTCCTGCTGCGAGTGCTGTTTTCCGCATGATTTGCCAGAACCTGAGTCTGGTCATGCAGCTCCCCCGACTGGTGACAAAAAGATAGTTCGAACGTTTGTTTTTAAGGATGTGTCCCCTCGCAAGATCCATATATTCTTCAATTTTCTCTCTTGCCTGTATTCCAAACGGGATAAGCCTCTCTTTGTTGCCTTTCCCAAGCACCCGCACAAAGCAGGATGTGAGATTGCAGGAGGACAGGGGAAGTTTGACAAGTTCGGAAACCCTGAGACCTGTTGAATAAAGTAGATACAACATGGCCTGATCACGTCGTGCAATTGGCGTCATTACCGCTGGAGGGCGTATGAGTGCACTGACTTCGTCTACAGAAAGGGCAATGGGAAGCTTGTGTCCGCTTTTAGGAAGATCGACTGCCGCAAAAGGATTGGTGCTTACGATATTTTGCTGGCTGAGAAAAGTGAAAAAAGTTCGCAGGGCAGACACACGTCTGGCGTTACTGCGGTGGGATATGTTTTTATCCCGGCAGTGGCTGAGATACCTGTGGATGAGTTTTATATCGACATCCCGCAACTCTTTTTTTCGTTGCGTGACGATATAGGAAAGAAAACCGTATATATCAGCCGCATAGGCTGAGACGCTGTTTTCCGCAAGCCGCCTTTCTGAGATTAGGTAATGCAGGAACAGTTCGTGAGCGCCGAGAAGCTGTTCCGGGAGAAGAGGCGGCTTGGTATTTCCGGGAGGCCGTGTCACAAGTACTGCCCGTGTTTAAAAAGTCCCGGATAGTTCGGACTTTCTAAACAACAGACAATTAATTTGCTCTTCTGAGACGGTTGAACTTGCGAAGTTTTCTGCGGGCTTCCGCCTGCTTCCGGCGCTTCTTAACGCTCGGTTTTTCATGGTATTCACGACGCTTCAACTCTCTCTTAATTCCGTCGATCTGCAGTTTCTTTTTCAGCTGGCGGATTGCATATTCGAGATCGCCTCGAACTTCAACTTCTATCATCTGGGTCTCCGTTTTTGGAAAATATTCAATTGTATTTTAAGCAGGTACATGCAAAAACAACGTCTCTGCCCAATAGGAAAAACTCACGGCAATAACCTTCTTTATATAAAAAGAAGATTGCGCTCTGTCAATCCATTTCTAGGAAAAGCACCCAAAAACTCTGAGATGGTTGGCTGTGGTAATGTGGTGGTTGTATCTCGTTTTTTGGGTTATCCCGCTTTAAAGATGTCCGTTTTCAGGGAAAATTTTACCGGGATTCATGATGTTGAGTGGATCGAACAACTGTTTGATTTGCTGCATAACCCTTATGGTGGCCGGGCTCAACTCCAAGGGCAGAAATTCGGCCTTGCTTGTCCCTATACCATGCTCACCCGAGAGGGTTCCGTCTATGGCTATCGTGAATTCAAAAAGTTTTCTTTTGGCCTCTTCACCTGCGGCTAATTGTGCAGGATCCGTTTTATCAAGCATGATATTGACATGAATATTGCCGTCACCAGCATGACCGAAAGTGAGAATTGTAAGTGAAAGTTCATTGGAGAGTTGTTCGCAATAGGCAACCAGCTCCGGAATACGGCTACGTGGAACAGCAACATCTTCACTTATTTTGTGGGGCTTAAGGTTAAAGGTGGCAGGTGATATAGACCGTCGTGCCTGCCACAGCTGGGCAACTTCCGAACTGTTGGTTGCCTGACGCACAGCAAATTCGGGATGTTGCCGGAGCAGGTTATGCAATCGTTCTGTCTGAATGGCAATGGTGTTGCTGTCTCCGTCGATTTCGAGAATAAGAATGGCTTCGGTGCCCTTGACTGGAGGTTCGGTCATAAAACCGGAAACCACCCGTATTGCGGTTCTGTCCATATACTCTAAAGTGCATGGCAGAATATTATTGTTCAGAATCCTGGCAACAAGCCCGGTGATGGCAGCAAGAGAGTCGGAACTGATGAGAAATGTCTCCTTTTGTTCAGGCAGGGGCAGCAGACGACAGATAAGACGGGTCATTATGCCGAGTGTTCCCTCGCAACCGATAAAGAGTCGTGTCAGGTCATAACCGGTTACTCCTTTCTCGGTTCGTGTGCCGGTTGTGATGATTTCGCCTGAAGGGAGAACCACTTCGAGTCCGATAATGAAATCTTTGGTGACACCATATTTTACCGCTGATGGGCCGCCGGCGCATTCCCCGGCATTGCCGCCAAGAGTGCAGAACTTGAGACTCGCCGGATCGGGTGGATAAAACAGGCCAAGCTTTCGCGCTTCCCGCTGCAAGTCGGCGGTTATAACACCTGGTTCAGCAATGGCAATCTGGTTTTTCGAGTCGATTTCGAGTATTTTGTTCATGCGGGTAAGCGCCAGGACCAACCCGCCTTTGACGGGGACGGCACCGCCGGTCATGCCCGTGCCGGCTCCACGTGGCACCACCGGAAAACAATGTTCTGTTGCAAGCTTCATGATCTCGCTGACCTGGCTGGTACAGTCCGGAAAGGCAACAGCTTCGGGCATTGCAGGGTTGGCACGCCCGTCATACGAATAACAGTGCAGATCTTCCGGCCGGGTTGTACAATGGTCTTTACCAACGATTGATCGCAGTTTTTCTATGATTTCCGGTTTCATGTATCTCAATGATGGTACAGGTTCGTGTGGAGTAAATGGAGCTGTGAGTAGAAATAAAAGATATATCCGAATGCCGCAAAGTCCAGCGATTTCGCGGCTCAGGAAAAGATCGAATACCACAGGGAGAGAATCGAATGCAAGAACAAAAAATCCGCATAGCACTGCTTGCTGGCGGCACATCAGGTGAGCGGGAAGTTTCGCTGAGCGGTGCGGCCGCAGTTGAAAAGGCTCTGGACGGTGAAAAATTCATTGTTCGCCGGTTCGATCCGGCTACCGACCTGGCGGATCTGGTGGCGGCAAAAGATGAAATTGATTTCGCCTTTATTTTACTGCATGGTCTTCAAGGGGAAGACGGTACTATTCAGGGGTTGCTTGATCTCCTGAAAATTCCGCATCAGGGTTCAGGAGTGCTAGGTAGCGCCATTGCGATGAATAAGCACCTATCGAAAGAGTTGTATCGAATGGCGGACCTGCCTGTGGCGCAATGGGAGATTATAACTCCGGCAACTATCAAAAACGGGGAAAAGCTTGTTGCAGAGTTTGGTCTGCCTCTGGTGGTGAAGCCTGTGAGTGAAGGTTCCAGTCTCGGAATGACCATTGCCAGAACCGAAGCGGAATTACTTGAAGGTATAGAAAAAGCGCTGGCTCGCGGTCGTGAAGTGATGGTCGAGCAATATATCCGTGGCCGGGAGCTCACAGTGGGTGTTGTCGGCAATGATACTCTTGAGGCGTTACCACTCATTGAGATTGTCCCCGGCAAAGAATTTACCTTTTTTGATTATGACGCAAAATATAAGCCTGGTGCGACCAATGAAATATGCCCCGCCCCGGTGAGTGATGAGGTGAAGCAAAAAGCACAGGACTATGCGGTGCGAGCACATAAAGTTCTGAGGCTGAAAGGTTATTCACGGACCGACATGATGATGGATGGAGATGAAAACCTCTATCTACTTGAAACAAATACTATTCCTGGCATGACGGCCACGAGCCTTCTGCCGCAGGCGGCAGCGGTGCATGGACTCGCATTCCCCAAATTTCTTGAACGTCTGGTTGAGTTGGGGATGGAGAAATAATCGGGATTACTGCTGTAGCGAGCGACAGCAGTCCCGGAACTGTTTATTTTAGCTGACGATACGCTCGGGGGCGTTGAATATATTCAATCTGTCTGGTCGGGCGTAGGCCGCCAGAGTAGCTCCTGAACGGCGGGAGATGGCTAACCCCAGTGAAGATGGCGCGGTTCTGGACATGATGATTGGGATGCCGATGCGGGCACATTTGAGCACCATATCAGAGGTGAGCCTGCCGGTAGTATAGATAGCCCCGCGGGCTGATGCTTTGCCGAGCAGGATGGCACCGAGTACTTTATCCACTGCGTTATGGCGGCCTACATCCTCGTAAAAAACTTTCAGGCAGTTATCCTGCCACAGCCCACAGCCGTGAACGCAATGGGTATCATTACCAAGG
>JBFHGS010000149.1:0-12384 GCA_041582995.1 Desulfopila sp.
AGTGTCTGACCGTTTTCGTCAACCACTTTGTTCTGCTGTATGTCTTTGCTTCAACCGGGGAAACAGCTGCGTGGCTCTGAGCCGACGAGTGTTCGTGTCCGTTGTTGCGAAGACGGGGCAAAATACAGGATCAGGGGTGTTGTGTCAACAGATTAAAAGAGCTTTTATTAATATATGAAGACTATAGCTGATGCCCAGACCATTAACTTCCTGAAGCTGCGTTGATTGGACGTAATCACAGACTTTGAAATTAATGGCGGGTGTGGTGAACGTTACCCTTACACCATGAAAAATGATTGTTTCTACCTTTTTAAACAGAACAAGTGATTGGGAATTACCCTTCCATTGCAAAATCCTTTAGAAAGGCGATTAAACTGACACGTATTTGAAAAAAACATGACTACGTGTGGTCGTGTAATCCATTTTCAATTGTTTTTGAAAGAATGGCCTAATCCAGGATTCATACATGGACTACCCTTCAGTAGGGTAGCCAGGCTGAACTTCGACGCCCATGAGATAATGACTGAGCTCTACTATATTAACAGTATGATGAAAGATCAGTAGTAGCAGGCGGAAAATCCGATTTCGACCAATATTTATAAATGATCGTGTGTTTCCCAGCCCCAGTCTTACATCCTACGATTTCGGACTATCCAGCCATTTGCATGTTTCAAGCCAAACTCTGGCCTGCTCAGTCATACGTTGCAATTCCTGCACGTCTAGTCCACCTGGATCAAAACGCAATTTCAGATGTAATCGGAACATACCCTCAATTATTGGAAATTCTATATTACGTATGGAGTGTATTCTGCCGGCCCATTGCAGAAATGATTCATCAGCTCTGCGTGGTATCTGTAATTCCAGAAGTCTTTTCTCAATGAGATAGAGTGGAGAATCGACAGTATCAAATATTTTCCCCTTGCCTGATCCTTCTTCTGCTTTCTGCTTCGCTGCGTGCATTCTTCTATAGATTCGATAGATAAGAATAACTGCTAGAATTACGACGATAATCGAAAGTGTCTGGTTATAGTTTTGCTCAGTACGAATTCTAAAATGATCATATTTAAGCTTAAAATATGAGAACATATCTTTTATGCTTTCAAGCTGCGAGCGGTTCTCACTTTCCCTGGCAAACCAATCCGCAGGAGTAGTATCAACAGTAACCCAGCGCTCATTGATATACGCTTCACTCCAGGAATGTGCATGTCTCTCCCGAACAATATATTTTTGCTCGAACTCACTTCTTTCCGTAACAACATAACCCGTAACGTATCGACTCGGCACACCTATCTTACGTAACAACAGTGTCGTTGCTGTTGCAAATTGTTCGCAATATCCAGCTCTGCTATGCAGGAGGAAATCTTTAAGAGGAGAATCACCAGCCCGCTGGCCTGACATATCAAGTGTATAACTGAAACCATTCTCAAAATATTTTTTGACTACCGCCACCCGCTCCTCCGACGATAACTCCTCAAACTGCCAGCCTTCTACAACCTTTGCCAAGTATTCATCCTCTTCCGGGTGAACAGCTCTGTTTCGATGGGTGGGCGTATCGTTGGACCTCACAAGCACAGGATTATGGTATATGTCATACTGTATAAGTGATGCCCCATCAATTATGCGGGTAACTCCATCCGCCTTCTGCTCGAGCTCATATATAGTTGATCCTTTTACCCGATAACTGCCGTACGGCTGCGGCAATAAACCTTTCTCCTTTGGCAGATAAAATTCTATGGTTGCTTTTCTACCGGCAGGATGTGGCGGCTCCATGAGATCCCACCCTAAGTTGTTGACAACCAGATAGTCAAAAACTTGATTATTGTGCCATATGCCTCTATTGAACAGATCATAGCTCGCCTGCTTTAAAAGACCTGGACCAGCACCCTCCTCTTCCAATCGCAACACAATATCTCCGGAAGACTTGAGTCGCCCAATAAACCCAAAAGATAAGTGGGACTGCATGGGATCTGCGTATTTACTGTAGAAATATCCCCGAAAAAACATTCTTGTCTTTTCACGTATATGTTCGTGTACGACCTCTGCGCCTTTGAATCCCAGAAAACCGAATATTAAAGCTGCCGCAAATATACCGATAAAAATCGGCTTCGAAAAAGCCTGGCTCCTATTTTCCGACAGCAACCAGAAGAGAAGAAGCCCCGCTGCAGGAAAGAAAAATACCGAACGACTATTTGCCATTGCAGCCGAAAAAAGACAAACAGCTAGATAGTAATGGCGAAAATCAAGTGGATCATGTTTATGCAACTCCCGTTTACGAAAACCAAACCGTGTGCCGATTATGATTTTTTCACGTCCTGAATACAACTGAGCTACAATCAACGGCAGAAGAACAAGTGGCTGCCAGACAACCAGTGTTTTGAGAAAAACCACTTTCTCGACATTCAGTACAATAAGTGCCACAGCTGCAAGAAAAACCACCGAAGTAAGATCAGAAACCCGAACGAAATCTTCATCGCTGAAATTCAGACGAACCTGAACCAGAACTACTGAGCCTGTCAGCAAACCGATCATGATTGATACTGTAATATTACCGCTTTCAACTCCCCAAAAGAGTGCTGCGGCAGCGATAAGTAGAGGAGATATCTTCATCTGAGATCTACCATTTTTGTACTGCTTTCTACCTCAAACAACGTAACATCCGTTAAAGAGAATCTGGTAAGAGTTTCCCTACTATGCTTTTCATCCGCGGAGATCAACACAACCTTATGCGGAATATTATTGCTTTTAAGATGTGATAGAAGTCTTTTCCGTTGCTCATCCACTTCAAGCAATATCAATATAAGCCCACTCAGAACAGGCGTATGCCCTATTACAATCTCAGCCAGATCCTTGAATTCTCGTGTTCGGCATCCTGTTATACATGCCAGCACCTCAAGCATCTGATGCTGTGTTGTCTGTCCGCGTCCCATTGAAATCGAGGAAATGCAACTTTCTCCGGCAAAAAGGAGATCAATCAGGTTGTTTGCAGAATCTTGTCGCACAATAATTGACGCAGCTACAGAAACAGCATCTTCAAAAACCTGACTCCCTTCCTGGGAGGTAAAGGTGTCCAGCACTATCCCATATCTTGAAAAGTATTCATCCTGAAACTGTCTGACTATAGCACTGTCGACTCTTGCTGTTGCTTTCCAGTCGATATGTTTAACAGGGTCTCCAGGGCGGTACTCTCGCAGAGACACAAATTCTCCGGTATCTCCGCAACGTGTTGCTGTTGTGACTCCACCCTGATGATATTTTCTTGAACCAGCAAGTTCTGCCTGAATAACTGGATACATCTTCGGAAGTACCAGCAATTTGGCATTGTCTCTGAAAAATATTTCTTTTTTAAACAACCCCAGAGGTTCCAGCCTGTATAAAGCATAACCACCAAGTTGAATATACCCCCGTCGGAGCGGCTCTAGACTGACCTCAAACATTCTATCTTCTTTCGGCTGCAACAATGGCAGACCAAACGGTTCAAAGCGGGCACCTTGAATGCGTTCAAGTAACCAAAGCCACCGGTAATATCCGAACTTGCGATCAAAAAAATTACGATCGCTTTCGCCTTCCTCCGGCGTTGAATTGAACTCCTCATAAGTAGGATAACGCGCAGCCGAATATTCTATGAAAAAAAGGCCTGATACTGGTCTCTCTCCTGTGTTTTCAAGGCGTAGCAGATACGTAAGCTTATCTCCTGCTGTACAGGTTTCAGGTAATGTACGATGTACCCGCAATTTGGTTGTAAAAAAAAAGGAAAGCGGCAAAGCAAACAGCAGCAAAAGCCAGGACAATGCTGCAAGTTGATAAATCATTGTCTCCCTGGTGTTAATACCAAAAAGTAGAGAAAGAGCAGCAAAGGCGATGACAAGTCTGCCAGGAAGACTCACTTTGCGGTGAAGCCGTCGCTTCGCCCTTGTCAGAAATCTATAGAGCCTGTAAAGCCTCGGGCTCATTTTGGCGTTGGCGTATTCTGAATTATTGCGCGTACAACCGCAGCCGGCGTCACTCCTGAAAACTGTGCCTGTGATGTAAGTTGCAGCCGATGGGAAAGTACAAAAGGTGCTGCTTCTATGATATCCTCAGGAACCACAAACTCTCTGCCTGCAAAAAGAGCCAATGCCTGAGATATCCTGAGCAGAGCTAAAGAAGCGCGCACACTTGCCCCAAGTACCAGGTTTTCTGCACTGCGCGTGGCACTGACCAGATCTACAATATAATACCGCAACTCTTCGGAAATCCTGATGGCGCGAACAGCTCCCGACACTTCCGAAACATCCCGCTCCGTCGTAACCGGCTCTACCTTTTCAAGTGGATGTTTTACGAGCTGATCGGCAAGGACGGTTGCTTCTGAGTCCCGGTCGAGATAACCCGGCGACAGTTCTATCATGAACCTATCCATCTGCGATTCAGGTAAAGGATACGTGCCATGTGATTCAACCGGATTCTGGGTGGCAATTACAAAAAAAAGCTGACTCAGTTTATGCTTGTTACCTTCAACGGTCACCTGCTGCTCCTCCATAGCCTCCAGCAGTGCAGACTGAGTACGGGGGCTGGCTCTGTTGATCTCGTCTGCAAGCAAAATATTTGTAAATACAGGCCCTTTCACAAATTCAAACGTACCGCTATGCTGTCTATAGATCGAGACGCCAACAATATCTGAAGGCAACAAGTCCGGAGTGAATTGTAACCTGCCAAACAGAGTATCGACCGATTTTGCCAGAGTCTTCGCGAGTGTGGTTTTGCCGGTACCTGGAACATCCTCAAGCAACACATGACCACCTGCGAAAAAAGCTGCAAGCAGTAGTCGGATGGTCTGTTCTTTTCCTTTTATAATTGATTGTATATTTATAGATATTCGCTCATATATTTCGGAAGCTCGGGGAAAGTCTATATTGCGGGTGGTGACGTCATTCACTAAATCCTGCATGTGGCCTCTCTGGTATTGGCTCGTAAATAATTTCACATTCGGGATGGCACTGAATCACTCTATGCACCTACTATATCACATCATCCTGTAGAGTAACATGGATTAGGATTTTCATTTATTCCTATTGCCGAAAAGATAACCACGTTTTAGGGTCTCCGTTGACAATGGGGGATCTGCAGATAAAGATTATTCTGATTACTACTGAATCTCTGCTTGAACAGGCGAAGAGTGAGGCATGAACTGCATTCGTCGCAGGCTGCTCGACAAATTACAGTACTTATCTATATATTGAGTCGTTGCAGGGTAAATTGTTGTGTACTCCTCAAACTTTACTCCTCACCATGATTGCTGAGAAAGTGGGTGAATCAGAAAGATGATTAACATCCCCCACCATGAGCAAGGTAATTTACAGGATCGTAATTATGTATCTCTCTCCACGTCTTTTCAAATTCCTCTTAAACATATACGGCCCCTATCTGGGGTCGGGTGTGAAGGTCGAATATATCAGCAACGACTGGTTTACAGTTCGGGTCTCCATGAAACAACGCTGGTACAATACAAATGCAGTTGGAGTTCATTTTGGAGGAAGTCTTTATTCCATGGTCGATCCACATTTGATGCTGATGCACATGCAACTTCTCGGCACTGACTATATCGTCTGGGACAAATCAGCTTCCATTGACTTTGTACGACCGGGAAGAGGTAAGGTTCACACTGAATTCCTCCTGACCAGAGAAGATATTGACCGTGTCCTTCAGCATACTGAAAACGGTAAGGTATATGAGCCCTCCTTTGAAATAGAAGTTCGAAATGAACATGACAAGGTGGTCGCGAGAATCCGAAAACAACTGTATATCCGCAAAAAAGCTAACTCCTCACAATAATTTTTCTATCTTAAAAATATAGCAGATAGCTCAAGATCCAGCTGTACGTCTGATGGTCTCCTCAAACATATAACGTTTTTTGGGGCGTCTCGTTCCTCACTCGTAGAAGGACTATAGTAAACACGGGAGATAGATGTTAAGCCGGCTGATTGTTTTCCAATAGAATTTCGTTATTCTTTTCGATATTTGGTTTCTCCTCTCAAACCTGGCGCAGGAAACTGATCAGAATCATTCAGGTACAGAATTACATTTCTCTCGATATTGATAACAGGTTGCTTCTCCTGTATTATGATCATAGCCGAACTTTCCGCTTACGTAAAATGGATTGATTGATTTTCGAGAGTCGGTTACTGTTTCTGTATACTGCTAGCATGTGCGAGGGTATACTGAATCATGCTGTTTCTTATTCGCTTCCAACAGCAGTGTTTTCACCAGTGGCAGGTATCATTTCTCATGAGAAGTATCAGGCATCAGCGCTTTTAACGACCAACAGAGCATCAGGGGAGGAAACGGTATATGGTACAAGAGAGTTATCAGCCGGGCGAAAGTTACAACTATCCATTGATCATTAAAAAATTGCTTACGACAGCAATCAACTATGCACCTGATCAGGAGATTGTCTACCGGGACAAACTCAGATATACATATCGGGAACTCCAGCATAGGGTGCATCGTCTGGCATCAGGTCTCAAGGAGGCTGGTATTTCCAGTGGAGACACTGTTGCCGTCTTTGATTATGACAGCAACCGATTTCTTGAATGCTTTTTCGCAATCCCCATGATGGGTAGTATCATGCAGATGGTAAACTGGCGACTCTCAGCCCAGCAACTTGTTTACACCATTAACCACGCTGAAGCCAAACTTGTTATCATCAATTCTGATTTCCTGCCAATCCTGGAAAATATCCGTGAACATTTGCCAGATGTAGAAAAAATCATCGTCATTGCCGAGAATCCGTCATACCCCGAATCATCTCTTGAAATCTATGCAGACTATGATGAACTGCTTGAACGTTCTTCCTCTATCTTTGAATTTCCAGATCTGGACGAAAACACCAAGGCTACAACATTTTACACTACCGGCACGACGGGCGAACCTAAAGGGGTCCATTTTACCCATCGACAACTCGTACTGCATACCCTTTCCCTAACCATTGCTCTGAGCAGTTACGATACTATTGGCCGTTTCCGGTCCAGTGATGTTTATATGCCGCTCACACCGATGTTTCATGTCCATGCCTGGGGAATCCCCTACGTTGCTACCCTGCTTGGCGCCAAACAAGTGTATCCCGGCAAATATGAGCCACCAGTGCTGCTGAAACTTATTGCCACAGAAAAAGTAACCGCTTCGCACTGCGTGCCAACTATCCTCCAAATGCTGGTCAACAGCCCTGCAGCTAAAGAGATTGATCTTTCTAACTGGAAAGTCATCATTGGCGGATCAAAGCTCTCACACGGTCTGGCCGCTTCGGCCAATGCACTGGGCATTACCGTCTTTACCGGATATGGTATGTCTGAAACCTGCCCCGTCATCAGTCTTTCAGCTCCTACAACATCAATGATTAGTACACTTGATGAAGACCAGGTCCTGGACATAGTCGTCAAAACAGGTATTCCCATTCCGCTCGTTGAGTTTGAGGTTATCGATACAGACGGAAATCCGCAACCACATGACGGCCAGTCTGTAGGCGAGGTCGTGTTCAGGGCCCCCTGGCTCACCAAAGACTATTTCAAGGCCCCTGAAAAATCAGCAGAACTCTGGCGTAACGGCTGGTTACACAGTGGCGATGTCGGCCACATCGACAGTCACGGATATCTCCAGGTAACAGACAGGATAAAAGATGTGATCAAAACCGGTGGTGAGTGGATATCTTCACTCGATCTTGAAAATTGCATCAGTAAGCATCCAGCGATTCTTGAATCCGCTGCCATCGGCATTCCTGACGAAAAATGGGGTGAACGGCCTCTTCTCATTGTCAAACTTAAACCAGAGTTTGACAATTCAGTTGATGAGAACAGCCTGCGCGAATTCATGAGCGAAGCCGCAGCACAGGGTAAAATACCACGATATGCAGTGCCGGATAAAATCATGATCGTCGAGGAGTTGCCTAAAACCAGCGTCGGTAAATTAAATAAAAGAATGATGCGAACAACCTTCATCAGCTGACTATTCACATTTTTCTTTCAGTAAAAGTTCTGACCACACCCAATTCCTGGGTGTGGTCAGTAATTGTGATTACTCCATACCTGTCCGGTTCTTTTCCCGTACCCTTCGTGTTACGTATCGGCAAGATTGCACAGATGTGTTTGAAAGACAATTTCACTATCACCTACATAACCAATCCCACCATCATTAATTTTAAGAAACGATGGTTACTTCTCTAACCAGGTCGCGCCCACAGAGAAACATGTAATCACCACTCAAGCGTTGACACATATAGCCTTGAACAATACAGTATATCCCATAATTTTAGCATTCTCAGCATGGCTGCAATACTTATATTCAGTCTTATATTCTTTCCATCGCAAACCCACCGAATTGGAAACCCCGATGAAAATATCACTCAATGTTCACGATGCTCTTCTTATCGTTGACATGCAGAACGATTTCCTGCCAGGTGGTAATCTGGCAGTACGCGGCTCGGATGCAATAATTTCGGTCGTCAACAACTATATTCAAAACTTCGCAGCTGCCGGCCTTCCGATCTTTGCCAGCCGTGATTTTCACCCCGCTGATCACATCTCTTTTCAGAGTCGTGGTGGCACATGGCCTCCACATTGCGTCGCCGGCAGTCAGGGTGCCGAATTTCACCCTGATCTGCATATTCCTGAAAATGCGGTTATTATCTCGAAAGGCACCACGCAGGACGCCGAAGCCTACTCAGCACTCGATGCCACACCTCTCCGTCAGCAGCTTCGAAATAACAATATAAAAAGAGTATTTGTCTGCGGACTAGCTACAGATTACTGCGTACATGCCTCTGTCATCGATCTGCTCAAAGCGGATTTCAGCGTGTTTGTGCTGTGTGATGCTATCAAAGCAGTAGATGTTCAGCCGGGAGATGGAGACAGAGCCTTAAAAGAACTCACCGACAAGGGAGCACTGGCAATTACAACGGACAATTTTATATTATGATGTATTCACAATCCCCGCTGCTGACAGATCTCTATCAGCTCACGATGATGCAGGTATACCATGATAAAGGTATGCAGGATGAAGCGGTCTTTGAATTTTTTTTCCGGAAACTGCCTAAAGAGAGAAGTTATATGGTCAGTTGCGGTCTGCAGCAGGTTCTCGAATATCTGGAGAATCTTAAATTCAGTAAAGACGATATAGAATTTCTGCGCAAAGACGGAAGGTTCAGCAACTCCTTTCTGGAGAGTTTGACCAATTTCAGATTTACCGGATCAATCCACGCAATGCCCGAAGGAACAATTTTTTTCCCTGATGAACCGATTATCCGGGTGACCGCCCCACTGGCTCAGGCCCAACTCGTCGAAACCCGCATTATCAATATCATGCATTTTCAGTCTATTATTGCTTCAAAAGCTGCACGAATGAAGCAACTCATGCCGGATAAGATGTTGGTGGACTACGGACTCAGGCGGTCTCATGGTGCCGAGGCTGGAATTATGGCAGCCCGTGCCAGTTACATTGCAGGCTTTCATGGCACAGCAACTGTGCTAGCCGGTAAGATGTTCAACATCCCCCTATACGGCACCATGGCACACTCTTTCATCCAGGCACATGAGTCGGAAGACTCCGCTTTCATGGATTTTGTTACCAGCCATCCTAACAACACTGTTATTCTACTCGATACGTATGACACAGAAAAGGCAGTCATCAAAGTCATCAACCTGGCAAATGAACTTAAACGTAACGATATTCATATTCGCGCAGTACGACTGGATAGCGGCGATATGATATCTCTCTCAAAGAAAGTACGGAAAATGCTTGATGCAGCTGGTTTACAAGAGATTATGATCTTTGCCAGCGGCAATCTCGATGAATACTCCCTGGCACAATTTCGGAACGCCAAAGCCCCCGTAGATGGATATGGCATCGGCAGTAAAATGACCACATGTGCCGACGTACCCTATTTTGACTGCGCCTATAAACTCGTTGAATATAATGGAGATGGGCGGCGAAAACTCTCGGAAAACAAGGAAACCTGGCCCGGGAGAAAACAGATTTTCAGGGATTGCTCTTCCAATACCATGCAAGGCGACACACTCGCTCTCGAAAAAGAAAAACACCGGGGCAATAGGCTCATTCAGCAATTTATGGAAAATGGCGTCCGAACAGGCAAGCTGCCATCACTTGCAGATACACGTGATTATCTGCGCCAACAACTTGGAATGCTACCGGAATACCTCAATAATTCTGACACAGCCTATCCGGTTAAACCATCTGTTGCCCTGAAAACATATGCAAACGAAGTGTCCTCGCGGATGAAACTGAAAAATCAATAAAGCTATAAGCTCATTGCTCCAGAGCTTTTCATAAATTTGCCGGCTCTCCCGGCCAGACAAGAGAGCCTGCAAATTTCAATAATTACACTGAAGCAATACTATCTATCAGTCAGAGTGTTCAGGAATTGTACAATTGAATTGACCTGATTTTTCGTCAAACCTAAATCACCAATCATATACGTCAGATTCTCGTTAACATCAGGCATTGGCCATTCTCCTACATCGCGTGTATTTTTAAAATTTACGATATCCAGCAATGTTGGGAAATAACCGTTATGACCATATGGAGCAGTGACTACAATATTTCTCATCGTTGGGATCTTGAATTTTCCATTCTGAAGCGAAGGGTTGTCATCATCAACAACAGCGCCAAGTCCTAAGTCGTCATCATCCCCATCGATCAAGGGATTGTCAGGAATACCGATATTTGCATAACCAAAGGTCGTGAACAACGGCCCATAACCGCTGCCATTGTCCATAGAATGGCAAACGGAACAGTGCTTCTTAAAAATCGCCCTGCCATTTTTTTCTGTCGAAGTCAACACTCCCCGGTCGTAATAGGAATCGAATTTCTCAACTTCAGCTGAACGCTCATAGGCCGCTATGGCTCTTGCAAAGAGGTTAAATAGTATTTGATCATCATTAACAAAATCTTTTCGATACACTCTTTTAAACTCATTCAGGTAGTATTTTTCAATAACATCAACTACCGTCGCCACACTCTCCATATTCATCTCCACTGGGTTGAGTGGTGGCCCTTGAGCCTGCTCTGCCAACGGATCACCCAACACAGAGCCATCCATCCTACCATCCCAGAACATTCCGCCATAATATTCGCCTGTTACCTGATCCTGAAATCGTACAGGACTGTACCCGGCATAGGCTGCAGTCGGCGCATTTCTCCCACCAAGGCTTTCACCATCATCTCCAAGAGACACTACTATTGTTTCTGGATTTATCACGTTCGTTGGATCAGCGAATCCAGTCAATCCATTATGACAGGTTTTGCATGACTGTGTTCCATTTAAAGAAAAATTTTTATCTTCAAACAATGATTTCCCCAACTGTTCTTCATCATTTAAATCTGCTGAATTTGATATATTTACAACCATCAGCATTGGTAACGCCAAAGCACATATAAGCAATTGCTTTTTCATCCAGCCACCTCACGTAGGTAAAATTTAATAACTTTACTCAACATAACGCTCGTGCTGACTTGTTTATCAACCTGATTGGCAACCCGCGACCCCTGCTAGTACACGTCAAGCTAATGACTCTATAAGAAAGCACGACATTGTAGTACCTTTATATGCCATAATGTTTCTGTATTAATGAACGTTTAGCCGACAGGATGGTTACAAACTCATGAGGCTTAATCTTTAACTCGACTGAAGAAGCAGGCTTCAATTTGCGGTTTCCTGTTTGTGGGAGGAAACTTCAGTCAATATCAATATCTGTGCAGCAACCGCGGATGACGTGAATATAACTATCGATAATATTGCAGATACTTGCAAAGGCAGGAGAGGCAAACAAAGGTCTTATGGTTATGAAAAAGTTTCACTCGTTGACACACAAACCAACTGCAGTCCGGAAAGTATATAAAAAGCCGGGCTAATCACTAGCCCGGCTTTGCAGAGTTCTCTACTGTTGACTATAGGATCTGTAACGTTACAGCTCACAGAAGACATCCCTTTTGAGGCATCAAGCCTCAAACCTGTAGATTTCTTATTTGACCTTGAAACTGTTTACGATATCGGAGAGATGCCGGGCCAGCTGATGTAAAGCTTCTGCACTGCTATTCACCTCATTACTACTTTCAGAGATTTCTACAGAAGCGGAACTTACTGTACTTACATCCTGGGTAATGGTACCTGCAACGGCTGAGATCTGGTTAACATTTTCGTTCACCTCAATCAGGCCCTGTGATGCCTGGGAAATATTGCTGGCAATCTCTCCTGTGGCGGAAGATTGTTCTGCAACAGAAGACGAGATGGTGGCTACAATCTCATTCACCCGATTGATTACTGCAGAAATTTCGTTTATCTCCTGCGTTGTCTCCTCTGTTGTACCCTGTACCTCGCCAATCTGACGCTTGATATTTTGG
>JBFHGS010000150.1:0-12292 GCA_041582995.1 Desulfopila sp.
ATTACCTCGGTGGTTGCAACCTGGAAGGGACAAACTGACATCGCCATTGGAAATATTATTGGCTCAAATATTTTCAACATTCTCTTTATCAGCGGGCTAAGTGCCGTTGTTGCGCCTATCCCTGTTCCGGTCAGAGGTGGGATTGAGGATGTTATCGTAATGCTGCTGTTTGCAATATTATTGTTACCGTTGGGGATAACGAACAAAAAAAGGATTGTCCGCTGGGAAGGCTTGGTACTGCTGTTTATGTATTTCGGTTATAGTATCTGGAGAGTGTTCTGGTTATGAAGATTTGTACTTGAATTCAGCTCAAGGTACATGACAGGAGTGTGTTTCTTTCCATTATCGTATTTGCCCCTGTCACTCCTTTTCATCTTTATTTACCAACTTTGCTGCTATATAAGATGGCTCTCAAAGATAACTGCAAGTCCGAGAAATGCCAAAAAACCCATTACATCAGTGACTGTAGTTAAGATAATACTTGAACTTTGGGCCGGGTCAATTCCCAGCTTTTTCATCAAGAGGGGAATGGAACTGCCAGCCATGCCTGCAATAACAAGATTTAGAATCATTCCCAGGCCGATCACGAGACCAAACCATGGATTGCCGTGCCACAACCAGGCGATGAGGGCTGTAACTGTACCTATTGCTACACCATTTATTGCACCGAGACAGGTCTCTTTCCAGATAAGTTCCCGTACACGGTGACGTGGAATTTCCCGCATAACCAAACCGCGCATGACCACGGCCAGAGATTGCGCTCCGGCATTTCCTCCTTGTCCTGCAATAACAGGTAGGAACACTGCCAATATCGTGATTTTAGCAATAATATCCTCAAACATAGCTACGACTGAGGCTGCGAGAAAAGCTGTTGCCAGGTTCACATTCAGCCAGAGTAAACGTTTTTTCAATGCAAATAGAAGAGGTGAGAAGGTGCGCTCATCGCCACCGGCACCAACCATTTTCTGCAGCTGACTGGTGACATCTTCCTTGAGGCCTGTCAGCATGTTTTCCGCTTTTATGACGCCGAGCAGTCGGTTCTCACTATCGACTACCGGAGCAGCAAAATATTTTCGCCGGGCCATTTCACGTGCTGCTTCACTTCTGTCTATAAAACAGTGCAGAGTAAAGACGTTTGAGATCATAACTGAACTGAGAGTCTGGTAAGGATCAGCGAGCATAAGATCCCTCATATTCAACACGCCAAGAAGAATACCGTTATCATCAACCACATAGGTATACGATGCCGGAATAGATTTATTATGGGCCAGTGCACGAATTTTTTCGATGACATCACCGGCTTCCTCGTGTTGCAGAAAGGTGAGGTAATCTGTGGACATGAAGCGCCCCACACTTCCCTCAGGGTAGGTGTATAGCTCACGTATATTGTCTGCAAGTTTACCGGTGAAGGAGGGCAGTAACTGCTCTTGTGTCTGTTGGGAAAAATGCAGAACAAGAGATGCGGCCTTGCTTGGCGGCAGGGCTGTAAGAATTGATATAATTGAATCCGGATCATGCTGTTCGAGAAGTGTGGCGGCAAAACTGGTTTGGAGCCTGGCTAGAATCTGAGTACAATTCTTTGCCGACATTTTGTTCAGGATGAAGGCTGCATCATTTTTCGGAGTATCTTCAAAAACTTTAACCGCTTTGTTAATATCCTGTATTATAAGTTTCTCAAGAAAAGTAACAACCTGAACTATATCACTCATGCTTTGCCATTCCTTTATGTGGTTATTGTTCGAGAGTGATCACTATTTCGACATCCGGCCAGCGCTTATCTACAGGCTGGAACGACGGGGGAGCAATGATTTTGCATAAAATGCTGCTGTTTAAATGGATTGAGTCGAGATAAATCGGTGTTGTGGAAACCGTTAGCGATTTGTTCTCAGTACGGGTCGGGGGGGCGAAAACCTGCACTGATTCCGGTATTGCATGAATTTTCTTAATTTTGACTCCATTGGGCAGCTGACCAATAAGTTGGGGGACAATTGGAACTGTTTTCTGGATGATTGCAGCCAGAGTTAATTCCATTACTGCTGGAGATATGTCAAGTATCGTTACATTTTTCGGATGTTTCACATTTTCTTCTGTAATGAGAATCTTCTGCTTCCCTTCGGTCATTCTGGAAAGGTCCACACGGGCGTTTGGTCCTGAAAGTACATAATCATTTAAGGATGATTTTGGTCCGGCGATATGGACAACGAGTTCATTAACTTTGTTGCCTGTCAACAGAAGCCCTTCAGCATGTGAAGTATATTCTATGGGTACTTTGACAGTGCGTTCTATAATCTGACTTTGCCCGAGGATAAGTGTCGACCAGAATATAACCGCCATAAGAAGACAGCAGCCTCCCTGCAAAATACTTCTGCTGCTGAAACTGGTTTTTTGTGTGAAATCCAGAAATCCTGATGCGGAGAAATGGTTGTCTATAGTGGCTATTGTTTGCTCTGGAGAAAGCATCCGAACCATTTGACCGTTCGAAAACGAAGATACCCAGCCACGTTCTTCGGAAACAAGAAGAACCAAGGCGTCAGAGTCTTCTGCGAGACCCATGGCGGCGTGATGCCTTGTGCCGAACTCCTCGGATAATTTGTTGCTTTCCGACATTGGCAGTCTTACCCCAAAGCTTGAGAGGATATTGTCTGAGATAATGACAGCGCCATCATGCCCCGGAGAGTTTGGATCGAATATACTCATGATCAGCGGTATGCTTGCCAGCGCATTAAGAGTATATCCTCCGGAAATTTTATCCTGTATATGTTCTTTCCCGGGAAAGACAATGATAGCACCGCGATTAAGGCTTGCAAGTTTCCAGAGACTTTCGGAGACAATGGAAGTAATTTTGCTGGTGTGATTTTTCTTTTTCGTAACAGCAATGGATACAACTTTCTCAAATATTTTACGGAGTTCAGGTTGAAAGATTACAATCAAAGCCAGTAGGGCAACATGGCTCACGTTTTTAAATATCCATTCTATTCCTTCCAGATTCAAGATGCTGGCTAACATAAAAATGAGAAATGCCAGAAGCATTCCAACTATTATCTTCCAGGTACCAAGTTTGAGAAAGGTGTTATAAAGAAAAAACAACCCGGCAGCAATAAGGGTAATATCCAGGAGTGTTTTCCAGTTAAGGAAGATCTCCATGTACATTTGAAGGGTATTCATATCGTTTATTTCCTGTTGTGTCGCTGGCGCCATCCACCTAATGGCGTGGCTACGGGCTTTAAAACTTTGCTGACATCGCGAGCCTGTTCAACAACATAGAAGGCATCACGGTCGATGCTATGTACTTTCGGAACCATCCACTTGAGGTCACGTCTGCGGCATACGAGATAGAGCTCCAGAACTGGACCATTCATTCCTTCGCCGGGAAAGATAGTGACTGCCTGGCCAAGTTTGCGGAACTCATCTGCGAGCTTCTTCCCCTGTTGCTGGCTGAATATTTTGAGAATAATGAGGCCGAAAGCCAGTTTTTTCTCGACAAGGATGCCGACAACATTACCAGTTGCATAGCCAAGTGAATAGAAGATAATCAGGATTGGCAGCTCACCGACCTGGTTAATGACTGTACTTACGACGGTAAGCCAGATGGTTACTTCAAAAACTGCCAGAGTGAATGCTAAAGATGTACGTCCCTGAACTGTCACAATGGTGCGTACTGTACCGATTGATACATCAAAGATCCGGGCTACAAATACTGCCAGGCCGGTCATGAAAACAACCGGGTCAAAAATCATAAGTAAATCGTTGAAGCCGGGAAAGCTCATAATACGTGTATTCCTTAAGTTTGGTTAATGTGTTGTTGTGTCGGGCAAGGGTGAGCATGGGGGAGTGAATAGATTATACCGGTAGCTTCAGGGTACACCAGCCCTTTGTAAACGTACTAATATATCTGATTACCTCTCTTTTTCAGCAACAATGGTGAGGTGTAAGTTGTATTCAAAGCAGTGTGTCATGTTGTAAATAATTCCGCAGATACGTTTGTAGAGTTCATGCCTCACCGGATAAAGCTACATTCAGGTGTAATCAGATTAATACAAGAGATATTTGCAGTAGATATAAATGTGCAAATGTATGTGAGGTGGGTTTATGTGTGTCTCTGTCGTGTATCATACAAAAGTATTAAATACCCACAGGCACCACTTATTAATGAACCTCCAATTATGCCGATTTTTGCGTAATTTACAAACTCAGGCTGCACAAAAGAAAGTCTCGAGATAAAAAGCGACATGGTAAATCCGATACCGCCAAGAAAGCCGATGCCGAGAAGGCGGGTCAGATTGAATCCGTCAAAATGCTCAAGTTTTAAAATACGTGAAGTAAGATATGTTGCCATAAACACACCTATCGATTTACCAAATACGAGGCCAGCTCCAATGCCCAGAGATAACGGGTGGGTTATTGCTTCGAGCAGATTAATGCCCCGAAGTACGAGTCCGGTATTTGCCAGAGCAAAGAGGGGAAGAATAATAACAGAAACCCATTGTGTATGGATTAGCTCCAATCGTTGCAACGGGGTTTCTACATCTGTGCAGGCGAGACCTATTGATTGTACTGCATTGAGATGTGACCGATTCATCATGATGTCGCTGCTGTCCCCTATGTTCTCCCGTATTGTTGAGGAATGCTTGTCAAGGATTTTCAGAAAAACAGGCATGTCGTATCGGCCTCTTGCCGGGATGAACATGGCGACGATCACACCGGCTACGGTAGCATGGAGACCGGCCATAGCGACTACTGCCCACAAGAATGCCCCGAGTAGCAGATATGGAAAAGCTGTACGTATCCAGAGGCGATTGAGAACACCTAAGGCAAGCATGATCGGAATAGTTGCCGTTAGTGAGATGAAGTTGATTTCAGGGGTATAAAAAAAGGCAATGACAATAACTGCCCCGAGGTCATCAGCTATGGCGAACGCGGTAAGGAAAATTTTGACCCCAAAGGGTATCCGTGAGCCAAGTGTGCTGAGAACCGCGAGTGCAAATGCGATATCTGTTGCCATGGGGATGCCCCAGCCTTCTGCTTCAGGCAGTTGCGGATTGAAGAACAGGAAGATAAGGGCAGGAACAACCATTCCCCCGACTGCCGCACTTATTGGTAACATTGCTTTTTTTACATCAGATAAGGCTCCGACCAGAAACTCACGTTTTATTTCAAGACCAACAGTGAAAAAGAAAAACGTCATTAATACATCATTAACCCATGTTTCTAAAGAGAGAGACAGATTAAAAGTGCCAAAGCTAATAGTAAAGTGGGTATGCCAGAAAGATGCATAACCGGCGGGATCAATGTTGGACCAGATTAAAGCGATTATTGCAGCCGGGAAAAGAAGATATCCACCTCGGGAAATTTTCTGGAAAAACTTCTGAAACGTTGTTGTCTGGAGTTTGGTTACAGAAGATGGTTCAGGTGTATATTTTGATTCAGAGGAGACAGTCATGTTAATTGTGACCTATGGTTTGATAAGTTTGCATACGATTGTGTGAATGGCAGTTGTAGGTAACGCTATGCGAACGTGTTTATCATCCCATATATTGAAGGAAAATGCGACGATAAACACAAGTGGATTTGAAGCAGTATTGAGAACTGCTGGCTACAGTCGTTTCATTAAATTGATGTTTCAAAGTGGTATCTCATACACTACAGTGCTGTATCCATTCATGCAAAAATGTAGACTTGGACTATAACAATCGAGCAGTAGTTTATAGTACACTCAGATGGAAAGCAGACAGGTTAAAAAATTCTATGGATACACAGGAACTTGCAGAATTCAGGGAGATCCTGAAAAGTGAGCAGCGTCAAATACGTGAAATGAAGCGATCCGCTAGACAATCAACACAGGCCGTTACTCTCGATCAGTCGACTGTCGGACGACTTTCACGAATGGACGCTATGCAATCGCAGGCCATAGCCCTGGAAGGAAATCGTCGCAGGGAGATACAGCTGAGTCGTATAGAAGCTGCACTTGAGCGGATAGAAGATGGTGAATATGGCTATTGTGCGTCATGCGATGAAGAGATTAACAGGCGAAGATTGCAGGTTGATCCTGCCAATCCTTTTTGTGTGCAATGTGCTGCAAAACTATGAATTATGCCGGGTGTATATCGTGAAGAGATTTATTTATGTACAGGAAGAGGAGTGGCCGGGCCGATGATTGAAGACAAAAAACTGGTTCTTGTTGGCGGAGCAGGCCGTAATGTAGGAAAAACTGAATTTGTTTGCAGATTAATCAAGAAGATTGCCCGGGATCACCCTGTTTATGCATTGAAAGTTTCTGCTATTTTTCCGGATGAGCGATTGTATCATGGTGATCACTCCAGTGAGCAGTTGGGGAGTGCTCTTTTTGAAGAGACCAGCGACGAGACATCCAAGGATACTTCAAGAATGCTGAGGGCCGGTGCCGAAAGAGTGTTCTATCTGCGTAGTGATGACAGTTCGATCCTGACGCTTTATAACCAGTTTCGCAGGGGAATATCTGCAGATGCACTGGTCATTTGTGAATCAAACAGTCTTGGGCAGTTTGTTAATCCCGCGCTTTACATAATGGTGAAATCTCTGAGCGGGGAGATTAAGGCGAGAGCTCTTCCGCAACTTGAACGTGCTGATATGGTGGTTGTGTCAGATGGCATTTCAGGATTTCCTGAGATTGCAGAGATAGAGGTCATTCAAAAAACATGGCATTTGCAGGCGTGATAATAACAAGCGTAGTGCAAAGTGTGGCAATGAGATAAAACACTCTTCACTCTTAAACAACCTTCAGGGATCCATTGCGACGTCACCCTGAAGGTTGGATTACAACCTGTACTTTGTGTACTTTGTTACCCTGATACTATCAGGCGGCGGTTTCGACACCCTTGCTGAAATCGGTAGGTACTGTGGTCATTCTGGCGGCAAGTTCCCTGTCAAGCATCAGTAACGCATGGGGATTGTCACCAATCAGTTTCAGCTGCAGAATTATATCATTGTCATTCTCTTCCTCTTCAATCTGCTCTGTTACATACCATTCGAGAAAAATCTGTGTTGCATGGTCTTTTTGGCTGATCGCCAGATCCATCAAATCATTGATGGATTTGGTGATATACTGTTCATGGGTTAACGTTTGGGTAAACATGTCCAGAGCGCTTTCAAATGTGCTCGGAGGTGTATCAAGGGTTTTGAGTTCTACATCCTCACCTTGTCGCTGAACATATTCATACAGTTTCATCGCGTGAAACATTTCCTCGTGATACTGAACCATGAACCAGTTTGAAAATCCTTTCAGACCCATATTGGCGGAGTGTGCAGACATCGACATATACAGATATGCTGAGTACATCTCTCTGTTGATCTGTTCATTTAGGGCAGCGGCCATTTCTGCTTTAATCATGGAATTCTCCTTTATGAATTGGTAGAAAAATTACTTGTTGAAAAGATTACGTTAAATAGAAAATGATGTTGGATATTAACTTGTTGAGGTTTTAATCGCCCTCTACTGCAGAGGAGCAATAAACGATTCTGACTATACAATATGAACATTTTAATCACGAACACAAGATTTGTATTCATGATATTAACAGTCTGCGAATAAAAGCCACAATACCTGCTCCTGTTTTACATTGAAAGTCGATATTGGCGCATGATAGGCTTCTGGTTACATTGCTTGTTGTCGGTCATACTGATAACAAAGGCGGATTCGACCACAATATGGCTTTGTCGAAACGGAGAGCTGTTGCAGTGGTACGTGAACTGCCAGCGGAGCACGGTATCAGTGGTGATCGTCTCAGACAGGTCGGTGTTGCCTCTGCACGTCCGGTTGCATCGAATAGTATTGAGGAAGGAAGGGCGAAAAAACGCAGAGTGGAACGTGTTGAGGTACTGAATTAGTGAGTTTTCGTAACCTTAGGCAAAAGAGGAAATAATGGAAAATATTTTTTCGGCTATTCAGCGAGCTACACTATCCGGATGGTCTATATTCATATTTATGGCAGTCGGGGCAGTGAGCAGTGTGTGTACCGGAGCAGCATCAGCCGGGACACATGCCTGTGATTATCTGACGAAAGTAATGGTTGAAGAGGTTATGGGGATCGCTGCATCTGCTCCGGAAATGCAATCTGCTAATCCTATGGGGCAGACGGTCTGTTTTTATGACCTGCCGGGTGCGGGGGGCATCCAATTTGCGCAAGTGCAGATGGTGCGTTCAGACTGGGCCAAACGCTCCCCTGCACAGTTCATGGTGGATGAGTTGTTCACCAATAATATGAGGTATCTCGATGGGCTGGTTGAAGTTGACGGGCTAGGCCGGAAGGCGTATTGGGGTGGTTCCGGTATGAAGATGGGAGCAGGACTCCATGTTCTGAGCGATGATACATATTTTACGGTTATTGCGGAAACAGGTGAAGAAAAGTCAACATTAGAGAAAACACAGACTCTTGCCAATCGAATCCTTGATGCATTAAAGTAAGTACTCTCTTATTCAGCATAAATGGTGAAGTCTCAGGCAGTAGATGTGAGGAATATACAATGTAGTGTGTCTTGATCACCATAATTGCTGCAGATACGGTTGAATGGTGTGCCTTCGACCAATGCAGTTCACGCCTCACCCTTGACTCCTTGCGCTTCACCTGATCAAGTTGAAATTTAGGGGGTAAGCAGATATTTTTTTACCGGGAGAATGAGGACGGATTTAAAGAATGCCAACTAATCATTATCACAAAATGGAGAACTGCGGAATGACCCTGAAAGAATACTTTGAGAAAAATAGGGGGCGAGGAATCATCGCAACCGCTGATAAGGAAGGAAATGTTAATGCTGCAGTCTATGCAACACCGCATATGATGGGAAATGGTGAAATTGCTTTCATAATGCGGGACAAATTGACGCACAAAAATATTAAAGAAAACCCGAAAGCTACATATTTGTTTGAGGTTGCGGGAGAAGGTGTAAGTGGCATCCGCGTATATCTTGAGAAGACCGGTGAAGAGCAGGATTCTCCAAAGCTTGAGGAACTACGGCGAAGAAAGCATAACTCTGCTGAAGAAAACGAAATAAGTCCTAAATTTCTGGTGTATTTTCGTGTGAATAAAATTTTACCATTACTTGGCGATGGTGACTCAGGAGTCTCTGCGGAGTAACCACAAAACGATGTAATACCCATCATTAATACACATCATTAATGCACAACATGCAGAACGGGCATGGAGAGAAAACTGCCGTCAGGCAACAGGTGTACTGACGGCAGTGCTGGCATGCATGGTTGACACAGGATTATCTTTCGAGTGTCTACATTCTGTGGATTAATTTACGGTGTGAAAAACTTCACTATTTTTTCCTGAAAATAACTCTAATAAAAAAGAAGCGGAACATAACTTGTTAACAGCAGAACAGATATCAGCAGTAAAAGCATAGGGAAAATCTGTCTGCTGAGACGTTCAAGACTTTCACCGGTAATTGAACTGGCAACATAGAGATTGATTGCCACTGGTGGTGTGATCATGCCTATGGCAAGCCCCATGACAATAACAATACCAAAATGAATCAGGTTGATTCCAAGATGCTCAACGACTGGCAGGAAAACCGGTGTGAGAATGATCAAAGCTGAGGCTGTCTCCATAAAAATACCGGCAACCAGGATAACCACATTGATAAGCAAAAGAATAAGGAGTGGATTCTCGGTAATGGAAAGTACCGCGTTAGCTATTTCTGAAGGTATCGACCAGTTAGCGAGCACCCAGCTGAATATTTTAGAGGTTGCAATGAGAAACATGATCATTGCCATTGTTATGCCGGAATTGACAATTACCGAGTAGAGCTGTTTGAGATTAATATCACGGTAAATAAAGAGGGCGACAAAGATTGCGTAGTCAACCGCAATGACAGCTGATTCTGATGGTGTAAAAAAACCGGAAAAAATGCCGCCCAGTATAATGATAGGGGTCAGCAGGCCGAAAAAAGCTATTTTGAGATGGTGCAGAATGTTTTTGAGACTGAATCTGCCACCCATCGGGTAGTTTTTTTTCTTTGCGACATAGACTGAATAGATCATCAGGATGCCGCCCATGAGTACACCTGGTAGAAAGCCGTTAAGGAAAAGCTTTGCTACTGAAACATCTGCTATGATCGCATAAAGAATCATTGGTACACTTGGAGGGATGATTACGCCTATAGTGCCGGATGCAGCAATAAGCGCGGCTGCAAATGGGACATCGTACCCTTTTTTCTTCATTTCCGGTATGAGGGGGGTGCCGATAGCTGCAGTTGTCGCCGCGGATGAACCTGAAATAGCAGCAAAGAACATGGAGCCGAGTACTGCGACAAGTGCTAAGCCTCCTCGGATCCAACCAATGCAGGCATCTGCGAAATCTACGAGCCGTTTAGATACATTTCCCTTCGCAAGCAGATCACCCGCCAGAATAAAAAAGGGAATTGCTATCATCGGAAAAGAATCAGTACCCACAAACATCCGTTGAGGAAGCAGGACGAGATTCAGATCATTCATACTGAGGATAATGAGCGAGGAAAACCCTATCGCGAGAGCGATGGGCATCCCGGTAAGGATCAGACCAAATAGAGAAATAAATAATATCCAGCCCATATTATGCTTCCTTGTTCGCAGCAGGAAACCAGATAGTTAAAAACTGGTTGAGGAGGTGAATGCAGAGTACAGAAAAACTGATCGGAATAATCATATAAACGTAACGCATCTTTAATCCCATGGCGGGAGAAACCTGAAAACTCTGCATGTTAAACAAATAGATACTGTACCAGATGGTTATTCCGAAAAAGATAGCCATGAGGATACAGGAGAGTGTTTGCATCATTTTCTTGATTTTGGCCGGCAGCAGGTCGACGAGAAAGGTGACAGCAATATGAGCACCCTTTTTGAACGCCACAGTAGTGCCGATAAAACTGCTCCAGACCAGCAGGTAGCGTGAGAGTTCTTCGCTCCAGCTTAAAGCTGTAAAAAATACGCGAAAAATGATCTGGGCGGTTATCAAAACAATCATGGAGCTGAGTGTTATGAAAAGAGCGAAACGGAAAAGAGTATCAACCCGGTCGCTTATTACTTGCAGAAAGTGTTGGATGGAGGACATAAAAAACCAGAAAACATGACCTGAGCGTAGCTATTGGCCAGGTACAAAAGGGTTGTGAGTGAAGGCAGAGGAGTTCACGACTCTCAGGAGCTTATCCGGGAAGACATTTGTGCTTTTCTCGAATAGGCTCCTGAATATGTGTTGAGTCGTGGCGTCGGGGACTATTTGCCCACTTCTGCCTGGATTGCATCCAGATATTTGCCAAATTTTTTGCCGTACTTTTCATATACAGGTGCGACAGCAGCCTGGAAAGGTGCAAGATCAGTCTCGGACACTTTCATGCCGAGATCTTTGATGGCTGCGAGTTGTTCAGACTCTTTTTCCATGTTCCAGTTACGCTCATATTCAGCAGCAGCCTGGGCACTTTCTTTAAAGAGTTTCTGGGTGTCCGGGGAAAAAGAACTATAAAGATTTTCACTCATTACAATGAGGGCTGGTGCATATGCATGGCGGGTAAAAGTCATGAACTTCTGGGTTTCTGCGAGTTTGAACGAATAGATGACATTTACAGGGTTTTCCTGGCCGTCAATGGTGCCTTGCTGCATGGCGGTTAATGCCTCAGTCCAGGCCATGGGTATTGCATTTGCACCAAGTGCTTTGAATGTATCGATGTAAACAGGATTTTCCATAACCCGAATCTTGAGACCTTCCAGGTTTTCTGGCGTCAAAACCTCCTGCTTGGAATTTGTGAGGTTACGAAAACCGCGTTCAGCGTAAGCGAGTCCTTTAAGGCCGACCTTGCTGAGGTTGCCGAGAAGTTCCTGGCCGATAGGGCCATCCATCACTTTGTATGCTTCTTCATTGGTTCTGAACAAAAACGGAAGTTCCAGAACTGCAATCTCCGGAGAAAAGTTACTTACCGGACCATTGGTGATGACACCCATATCAATAGTGCCAAACTGCATCCCTTCGAGCAGGGTACGTTCGTCACCAAGTTCTGCATTCGGGTGAATTTCAATTGTATAATCAGACGTAGCTTCTACCAGTTCTTTGAATTTAAGTGCCGCGATATGGAAGCCATCTTTTTCGTTAACGACATGCGAGAGCTTAATGATTTTTTTACTTGCAAACGCATTGCCGGATATTGCTGAAAACACACAGAAAAATATGGCCACAGCAAATAGGGAAAGTTTTTTCACGAATATCCTCCTTGGAAAAAGTAAAATTAAAAAACAGAACATGTCTGAACTGCAGAAATTCATTTTGTTGGAAAAAAGATTAAA
>JBFHGS010000151.1:0-12257 GCA_041582995.1 Desulfopila sp.
ACCTCTTTTAGCCAGTCAATTTTCATCTTCAGCCTACCAATTGCTCTGTAACGTCGTTCAGAAGCCTGCCAGCATTATACAATTTCACAGTACAAACCTATTTTTCGATAGGGATTTCCTATTTGACATACATCAGACACATATGTACATGTGCAGAGAATTCTTAGAAATATGACTGTTAAAATTTGAAAAATCAGAAACCACAATGAAACAAAAACGTATATTATCAACAAGTAAAGGTAAATCAGGTTCAATATTTGAAAGATTTTCCAGTGATATTACGTTGGCAGTTTCAACCCAGTGGCATGTGTTCCCGGAAAAATTCGACTGGTTGACAAACCATGGCTTTGGTATGGAATATGCGCCAAACCATGAACACTTCAATCTAACAAAGGAACATCTTTCCTCATATGTAGAAAAAGATATCCCTATCAGGCATCATTGCTATTTGCCCGGATTTGAATTTGGAGATATTGATGCGCAAAACGCAGAGCAAGCATTGCAAATGCACATGAAAGCAGTGGATGCAATGCAGGGATGTGGAGAGCAGGTAATGACTGTTCATGTTGGGCTTCCTCCGTTTATAGAACTGGATTTCGGGAGAGTTAAAGAAAACCTTATACGGCTTGTTGAGTATGCCAAACAGAGAGGAGTGACTATCTGTCTGGAAAATCTCCGAAGAGGTCCGACAAGTAATCCGGAGATTGTACTCGAATGGGCAGAACTGAGTGGTTCTGCGATTACAATGGATATTGGTCATGCAGTATCTAGCGAACAAGTTGGCCGCGGTGAATTGAATGTTCTTGATATTATAAAGATGTTCAGCCATTTGCTTATGGAAGTGCATTTTTATGAGTCAGAAACGGATATGCATCATGCTCCTAAAGATATGTCTGTTTTAGGTCCAGTGGTCGAACAATTACTGGAAACGAAATGCCAATGGTGGACTATTGAACTTGACGCCTACGATGAAATTCTAAGAACCAGAACCCTTATTCAGGATTACCTTGAGGCTAAGGTTCATAGCCTCGCCGCATGAGTCCCTAAAACCTTTGCTCACATTATTTGCAAAGGCTTTTAATTTATTGGTTAATACAATATTAAGAAAGGAGAGATGTATGAGAAACATTTTGAAATCATTAACGATAGGTTCTGTCCTGAGCTTAACGGTTGCGCTCCCTGCAGGAGCATTTGCAAATACTCTTGAAGACAAGGTCGTTGTTTATTCCACCCATGGTGAATCCATGTTGGAAATGGTCGCAGATGCGTATCAGGAAGAAACCGGGGTCAAAGTTGATTTTATAAATCTTAAAGGAGCGCTCGCTGACAGGATACGAGCTGAAAAAGCCAATCCTCAATCAGATGTCATGTATGGTGCACCATCTTCGGTCTACCTTGAATTAAAAACTGAGGGATTATTTGAACCCTTTACGCCATCCTGGGGAAACAAGATTAATCCGTTATTTAAAGATAAAGATTCCACCTGGTACGGAACAATTCAGACTCCGGTCATGATGTTTTATAATACTGAGATGTTATCAGCCGAAGATGCCCCGAAAGACTGGTCTGATCTGGTAAAACCCCAATATAAGGATAATCTGGTTTTCAGAAGTGCACTCTCTTCATCTGCAAGGGCAACCTATGGTTCACTGCTCCAGCAATTTGAAAAAAAGAACGAGCTGGATAACGGATGGCAGTTTATGAAAAAACTCGACGCCAACACAAAACAGTATTTTGGAAGTGGTTCTATGCTGTTTCAGGCCATAGGCAGGAAGGAAGCTGCCATCAGCTTTATGGTATTAAATTCAATCATTGACAATAAAATACAGAATAAGATGCCTCTGGCCGTCATTGATGCAGAAAGCGGTTCCCCGGTAATAACCGATGGCATTGCCATGATTAATGGTGCAAAACACCCGAATGCTGCCAAGGCATTCATCGAATTCGCAGGGAGTGCAAAGGTACAGGCAATGCTGGCGCAGAAATTTAACAGACTACCGACTCATCCTGATGCGTTGGCCGATTCTCCAGAGTGGATGGCAGAAACAACGTTCAAAGTGATGGATGTTGACTGGGCTGACCTTGCTGAAAAACAGTCAAGCTGGATTCAAAAGTGGGACGCAGAAATCAAAGACAGCAGTAAAGATAAAAAATGAGTAACTGTTCAGCAGCACCCTATTTACCCACGATCAAGCCGCTGTGCATCGCATACGTATGTATCACAAACCGTCTCGCTTGTGGCCATCAGGAGTACTGCAACAACGCTACACCCCTGAGAAAAGGGAAAATAGAAGTTTTAACCTTATAGTTACAAAATGATAGTCGGAACAGCTTGAATCGGAGTGATGAATGTGGGCGCTGTTGTTCTCAAAAATGTAGAAAAACGATATGGCAAGCAGCCGGCCTGCACTGCTATCGACCTGGATATTAAGGAAGGTGAATTTTTCACCTTCCTTGGTCCTTCCGGATGTGGAAAAACGACAATCCTCAGGTTAATTGCTGGGTTTATCGCTCCGGATAAAGGGTCAATTTCTCTTGGTGGAAGAGATATAACCTCTCTTCCACCGGAGAAACGTGATGTGGGCATGGTTTTTCAAAATTATGCCCTTTTTCCGTTTATGACTGTGCGGGAAAATATTGAATATGGCTTAAAAATCCAGAAGCGTTCAGTACATGAAATAAAGAACAAGACAGAACATTATCTGTGCATGGTTGGGCTTGAAGGATATGATAATCGACAGATTGCCGAATTATCCGGTGGAGAGCAACAGCGTGTTGCTTTTGCCAGATCGCTGGCTCTTGAGCCACAGGTTCTGCTCCTTGATGAACCGCTTTCTAACCTTGATGCCAGATTACGAGACAGTATGCGGGCCGAATTAACAGCTTTGCAAAAACAACTGGGAATTACCACAATTTTTGTTACCCATGACCAGACCGAAGCCCTGACCATGTCTGACAGACTTGCAGTATTTAATACGGGTAGATGTATTCAAATAGGAACACCGGAACAAATTTACCAGCAGCCGGCAGATACATTCATTGCCCAATTTATTGGCGAGACAAATCTGTTTTCTATTCACTCAGAAAACGAACGATATTTTTGGGAGAATGGAAGAGAGATTACCGGACTCACAGGAAAAGGTTGGCAATACATTTCCATACGTCCGGAAAAGATAGTACTGTCACACACGAACACGGACTGGCCAAACGAGTTTGCAGGTGTGATACTGGGGAAACGCTATAATGGTTTTTCAACAGAGTTTCTTGTACAGGCTGATAACCTTGATTTTAAGGTAGTCAGGCTGAATGCAGGCAAACATGATGAAATATTTGATATTGGTCAGCAGGTTTTTCTTCATTGTTCCACATCCGACATGCAGCTTCTTCCTCATTAAGCAGTAATTGAAATGAACATTTCAATTAAAAACAGCATCCTCTTTTATGGAGGAGTTACATTTCTTCTTCTTTTTCTGTTTGGCTATATACTTTTTCCAGCTTTAAAAACGGTTGAAACAAGTATACTGCCGGATGGGGTTGTTTCATTTATTCATTATAAAAATCTCTTCACAGTAGATGTTTTCCGAGCTCCTCTGATCAATTCTATTCTTCTGGGTATTCTTTCTGTAGTTGTCTGTGGATTTGTGGGGATGCTCCTCGCCTTTCTTCTTCATTTTTTTGATTTTCCGTTTCGAAATGTACTCGATAAGATGCTTCTTTTACCAATGGTCATGCCTGGTATCATCATCGTCTTCGCTTTTGTTCAGCTATATGGCGAGAGTGGTATGGTGACAAAGGCTATCCAGTTCATGTGGGGGCTTGAGCATCCTCCTTTTCGCTTATCTGGTCTACCGGGAATACTGTTTGTTCATGCATACACCCAATATGTATATTTTTACTTAACAGTGTCTATCGCCATAAAGCATATTGATCTTTCGGTAATTGAGAGTGCACGAAGCCTGGGCGCAAGCAGAAGCAAAGTATTTTTCTCTATTATTCTGCCTTTTCTTAAACCTGCAATAATAGCAGCTTCTGCTATGACCTTTATTTCCGGTGCAGGATCATTTACAGCACCAAGTATTATTGGAGGAAGTTATAAGGTTCTGACTACCCAGATCTTGCTTTCAAAAGCAAATAATTATATGGATATTGCAGCGACCCAGGTTTCCGTTCTTACCTGTATATCGCTGATATTTTTTGCCATATTCCGTATCTATGAGACAAAAAAACAGTTTATTTCTTCCGTGAAAGGAGTGCCCTTTCAACCGGTAAAATTGACAAACCCTATATTGAGATGCCTCCTGCTCACAGGAGCTTTGTGTATTATTTCTACTCTCATTTTGCCAATTTTTACAATCATTCTGGTTTCGTTCGTACCCTCCAGCTCCTGGATGATACATTATTTCCCCGGCGAATTTACTCTTCAGAATTATGCAGAAATCTTTAGCAGCAGCCGGAAGATGCAACCCTTCGTAAACAGTATCATTATGGCGTTTGCAGCGGCAGCTTTCAGTCTCTTAATTGCCATTCCATCATCTGCACTCATTGTAAAGGGGCAGCACCGGGTCAAATGGCTGATTGAGTTCCTGGTAATGTTGCCTTGGGCAATCCCTGCAAGTGCTATAGCGATTAATAGCATTAACGCATTTAATGAACCTTCCATCTTTTCATTCAATACTGTGCTGGTCGGCACTTCAGTTCTACTCCCTTTAGGTTATTTGGTCCGATCACTGCCTATCATGGTTAAGACCATCAATGTTTCGTTTCAAAATATGAATGATATGTATCTGGAAGCATCGAAAAGCCTTGGTGCAACATCATTGCAAACGTATAGAAACATTGCATTGCCCATTCTTTTACCTGGGATAATTGCTGGTTTCCTTCTGGTATTTATCCGCTCAATAGGTGAATACACGGTTTCTGTTTTCCTCTATAATGCCTCGAACAAACCGATGTCTATTGCCATGATGAATGGTGTTTTTGAGTATAATATCGGCCTTGCTATGGCGTATGGATCGTTACTCATACTCTTGACCTTTTTTCTCAGTTTCGTACTATCAAAAGGGTTAGCTTTTGCAGTGAAGTGACTGATGTCGTCATTACCGGCACTGATCACGCTCAATCTGGTTAAATGCCGATAGCGCAGCAATCTTCAACGCCTCTGAATACGTCGGATAGTTGAAAATATTCTCGATAAAAAGATCTATCTTGGCATTGTGGCAGAGTGCCATCAAGGCAATATGCACAATCTCTGTGGCACCTCCACCAAAAATATGCACGCCCAGAATCTCACGGGTATCTTTGTGCACGAGCATTTTCAACATCCCTTCAGACTCACCGGAGATCTGGCCACGAGGCAACTCGTCATATGAGCAGCGGCCAACAACATACTTATAATCTTTTTCCTTTGCCTCTTCTTCTGTCAAACCGACATAGGATATCTCTGGTATTGTGTAAATCCCGACCGGAAATATATGTGGAAACCCTTCAGATCTTCTTTGCAAAGCATTAAGCGCCGCCAGCCTGCCCTGAATGATTGAGGTTGCCGCAAGACTCGGCCAGCCGACCACATCTCCAACTGCAAAAATATGGGGTACCGAAGTCTGATACAGATCGTTCACCGTAACATAATGTCGATCATTTATTTTCACCCCGGTATTTTCAATATGCAAGTTATGTATGTTGGCTTCTCTCCCTAAGGCAAAAAAGAGCGTATCAGCCCTGTAAACAACACCGCTTTCGAGAGTGATCCTTGCTCCTCCATTCTCAACACCTATTTCAAAATCCCCACAATCATGAATACATTCCACATTACCGTTCGGGAAATGCTCCTGCAGTTCATCAGTGATTTCCTTATCAATAAATTTGAGCAGCCGATCTCCTTTGTCGAGCAGAGTAACCTTGACACCAAGAGCCGCAAAGATAGTTGCATACTCTGAGCCGATAACCCCTCCGCCAAGAATAATCATAGTTGACGGTATTGTATTCATGTCAAGAATAGACCGGGAGTCAACAATACGTTCCCCGTCAAAAGGAATCTCCGGCGGATTACGTGGTCTCGACCCCGTGGCTATTATGATAAAATCAGCAGAGACTACAAGTCGTTCATGTCCTTCGATACCGGCAATTTCAACAGTATTATCATCTATGAAACTTGCTGTACCACGAATGAGTTTGACCCCGTTACGCTCCAGTTGATGGTCTATTATCGCATGCTCTTTAAGCCGTACATATTGCAAACGTTTCTTAAGTTTGGCCATGGAGATATCGCCTCCCTCAAGATTGCAGGATTCTTCCTCAAAAATCTGCCGCTTCAAGTGCCCTGTCAGGTGCAACACAGCTTCCCGTAATGTCTTACTGGGAAATGTTCCGGTATTAACACACACTCCTCCGAGCGAATCTTCCTTTTCAATCACCAGTACCTTTCTTCTGCATTTGGCAGCGGTCATAGCAGCGGAAAAACCCGCAGGGCCTGTTCCAATGATGATAAAATCGTAATGCTCAAAGTTCATATGCGTACCTGAGAATCAATTAGTTTTAACTGAGCTTTTTTATGATACTTTTTCAGTCATTTGGCCGAATAGATTTCTTTTCAACATGCCATTCCACCGATTATAGCACACATTGCGCAATATGCGACGCCATCCATCTGAGATGTGGAAAGATTTTGTCCAGAATCCTCTTTTATCCACGTCCCTCTTTCAACAACACAACTCTTTCCCCGAACGATGAATACAACCAAGCACCTATAATCACTATACTAAAAAAATAACTTTCAAAAAGGACCTATCGCTAAACTGCAGATATGAAACATTATAACTATGTTCCAGACATACGAATGGCCACTGAAATTCACCCCATGCTGTTAAGTACTTATTCCGCCACATCCTCTTATCAGTCCTCCATCTCTATTTGACAATGGTAACGATCTTCAATACTATCTCTTATAACCATATGACTTCACCGATATTTGCTCAATTTTGTTCTCAAACAATGAGGATTTGAAATGCAGAAAGCAAATGTATTCGTTATGTCATTTTTTGCTATAATCATATGCACCGCATTGATACCAGCATGCAACAGGCATGATAATCCACCATTTGAGTGTCAGGACCCGCTGGGATGCGTTGATATCGCATCAGATGAACCATTACGCCTCGGAGTGCTTCAGGCACTGAGCGGACCTGTCGCCCCGCTTGGTATTTCGCAGATCAGAGGACTTGAACTCGCCCTTGAAAAACGCGGCAATATGGTTGCCGGCAAGAAGGTATCTTTACATATAGAAGATACAAACTGCACTTCAGAAGGAGGTGCCAACGCGGCCCTGAAGATAATCGCTGATCCTCAAACTGTCGCGATTTTCGGTTCTACCTGCTCAGGCGCAGCAAGCACAGCTTCCCAGGCAATGTCTGCTTCCGGCTTAACTATGATATCCGGAAACAACTCAGCCCCTTTCCTTACCTCTACTGGCGGCAAAACAGCCCCTAACTGGCAACCCGGGTATTTTCGTACTGCAAGCAATGAGGAAGACGCAGGTAAAACCGCAGCCGAATATACATACCGGTTGTTAGGCATCCGCAAAGCTGCAACGCTGAATGACGACGATATCTATACCCGTGGTCTTACTGACAGCTTCCAGAAAGCCTTTGAGGAAATGGGAGGAAAACTTGTGCTCTCCACCGCTGTTAACAAGGGAGACACCGAAATGGGGCCTGTTCTGCAAGCTGTGGCCAACTCTGGAGCCGAATTGCTCTTTTTCCCACTCTTTGAAGAGGAAGGCAAACATATACTATTTCAGGCCAGAGATATGTCAGACATGAAGAATATCCTACTGATGAGTGATGGAGCTCTTATACAGCAATCCTTCCTGGATGTTGTCGGTAACCTCGCATTGGGTATGTACTTCGTCGGCCCATCCCGCCCTGCCGGTCCTGCAGTTGATGCACTTGAACTTGCGTATGAGGCGAAATACAATGAAAAGCCTGTCGTCAGTTACTACATCACCGCATATGATGCCGCTGAAATATTACTTCTGGCGATAGACAAGACTGCCATTCATGACGCTACCGGCACAGTTCACATAGGACGTCAGGCTTTGCGGGATTCTATGTATGCTACGCAAGGGTATCAAGGAATATCCGGTATACTGAGCTGTAACAGCTTCGGAGATTGCGGCCAGCGTGCGTTCGATGTACTTCGCCTGGACGATTCAGCCCTTGGGTTAAAAGGACTGGAATCAAATATTATTTACTCAAGCAAATCCGAACAATAATGCATAATACGGTGAAGATTAAAAAATGAACACAGTGGGATTTCACTGGAAGCAGATTGGTATAACGCAAAAGTTCGGCTTGATCTTTGCCCTGCTCCTGTTGCTGTTTTTGCTCATCGCGGTCACTGCCCACGTTACCTTTCTTAAGATTCGTGCTGCTGAGGATACAATACGCGAAAGTAAATTCATCTCTCAAAATGTCCTGGATATGGATCGCAGAATGGAGCGAGCCTACCGCCTTCACGGGGATTTCTTCCTTCATTTCCGAATCATAGGCTTGCAAAAAGCTCATGAGCTCTACGCGCAGCCCTCAGTTCGAGAAATCGCCAGAGTCATAAAGCTCAGCAACGACCTTAAACAACATCTGTTTCAATCAAATGAAATCAACACATCAGATATGCATGCCGCTGATATCAATCTCTATCTCGCTTCAGCAAAACGTTTTGCTGAGACATCTATTGAAGCTGTTGAATTGATATCACACCGCGCCGCACCGGAAAGAGGCATCGAAGCACAACTTATGGACAGTTGCAGTTCATTGACAAAAGCTTTCGCATCATACCCACTGTATTCAACGCAGATCAATACAGCCTGTTCCTTCTTCAAGGACTACCTGATCAAAAGAGAACGCTTCCTGATGCAATCTTCACTCAATGAGATGAGCAGACTGCTTGAAGCAGTTGAACGGGAAAAGTAACTTTCAGCTTCCCGTAAAGAAACTCTTTTTACCCAAATTGATGCGTATTATCAGCTCACAAACGATCTACTCACGACAGATCGTGCTATTGTCTCAAAATTACGTGATTTCCATCTTCAACAGCAATCTATTGAACCAGTATCCCAATCCCTTATACAGCTCACTCGAAACATTGAAGAGTCAGCCGAATTAAAGATAGATTTTGCCCATACGCTTGGCAGCTTCGTCATCCCTCTCAGTACTGTAATAGGGGTATTGATCCTGCTCTACATATTCAGGCTGATCAACAACACTGTAACCGGGAATGTCTTAAAACTCGCTGCAACAGCAACCCAATTCAGCGAAGGAAACCTGAACGCCAGAGCTCCGGCAATGTCCCATGACGAGCTGGGGCAACTGGGTATCAGCTTTAACAGCATGGCTGAGCGACTTCAGGATTTAATCGAAAACCTCGAAACAAAGGTTCAACAGCGCACAGAAGAACTTGCCTTCAGCGAAGAACGCTTTCGGCAACTCGTCCGGGAGTTACCAAATATTGCAGTACAGGGATATGATACAGAGTACAACATCCTGTACTGGAACCGTGCCAGCGAAATACTCTTTGGTTATAGCAGTGAAGAAGCTACAGGCAGAAAACTTGATGAATTGATTTTTCCGCCGGAGATGCGGGAAAATTTTCGAAAATCGGTTGCTGACTGGTGCGAAAATGATATCCAGATTCCTGCATCAGAATTGATGCTTCGACATCAGGACGGCAATGATGTCCCTGTCTATTCGACTCATGTCATGCAGGTAGACAGCCATGGCCGTACAACAATATACTGCATTAATGTTGATCTGGCTGAACTCAAACTTGCACAAGCCAGAGAACAACTCAGTGAAGCATTCTACAGGAAGTTGTTCGACCATTCCAGCAGTGGTGTTATAGTCTACGAACCTGTCAATAACGGTAAGAATTTCATTATCAGGGATATTAATCGCGCCGCGGAAGAAATTGACCACATAACAAGAGAGGCTACCATTGATCGTTTGGCAACGGATATCTTCCCGGGGTTAGAAAAAATGGGATTGCTGGATGTACTTCTCACTGTTATGAAAACCGGAGAGCCAATGTTCCTTCCATGTTCCTACTATAGCGACGATCACTCACACGGATGGCGGGAAAACAGAGTATACAAACTTCCATCCGGTGAAGTTGTAGCTGTGTATGATGATATTACTGCACGAAAGCAGGCTGAAGAACACAATGAAGTTATGGAACTGCGTCTGCAGCGTGCACAAAAAATGGAAGCGATCGGATTGATGGCTGGAGGCATTGCTCATGATCTTAACAATACTCTTTCTGCCATAATCGGATACCCGGAACTGCTTTTAATGCAATTACCTGAAGACAGTACAATGCGTCAGCCAATCCGCACGATAAAGGAAGCAGGAGAACGTGCCGCTGCCGTGGTAGCTGATCTACTCACAGTTGCCCGCGGTGTAGCCAACACTCAACAATCGACTGATCTCAACTTCCTCTTACATGAGTATCTCAACTCTCAAGAATATTCCGAAATACAAAAACAATACCCTGCGATAAAATTCCAACACGACCTCGCAGCAAATCTACCCTCCATCCTCTGCTCACCAGTCCATATTAAAAAATGTATAATGAACCTCACGGAAAATGCCATTGATGCCGTCCGACAATCGGGCATCATCCGCTTTTCGACTCTAACAAGCACACCCGACCAGGAGATGCAGACTCATTTTGGTCTCAAACCTGCGATATATTCAATATTACGAATATCTGACAATGGCACCGGTATTCCGAATAGTGATATTGAACACATCTTTGAACCGTTTTACACTAAGCGGGTAATGGGCAAAACAGGTGGAACGGGACTTGGTCTGTCTGTTGTATGGAATACAATGAAAGAACATAACGGTGCTGTTATCGTCAAGAGCGGTTCAGACGGAACAACTTTCGATCTCTACTTCCCGAAAATTGAAGAAGAAGCACGTGTTACAGAGAAGCCCGCTCAGGCGCCAGATTTACGGGGAAATGGTGAAAAAATTCTCGTTATTGATGACGAACCACAACAACGTGAACTGGCAAAGAAGATTCTAGAGTATTACGGCTACAGTGTTATATGCGTTGAATCCGGCGAAAACGCTATCAATTACCTTAAAACTCATCATGCCGACCTCATCATACTCGATATGATTATGGCTCCTGGAATAAACGGACGACAGACATACGAACAGATTATCAAACGCCATCCCTCTCAAAAAGCAATAATCGCCAGTGGCTTTTCAGAAAGCGAAGATATCAACAAAACTCTTGAGATGGGTGCGGGCCTTTTCATGAAAAAACCGTATACGATGAAAGAACTCGCCCTTTCTGTTAAAGATCAGCTCAAAGCTTAAACCGCTGTTATCTCAGCAATATAACTCGACAATTTATTTGCCGGAGAATCATATTCCATTTTTACCCAGAGCTGTCACTTCCCTTCTTCTGAATACATTCATCTTCAAATTGCCTATACATATCGATTACAGCAATCAACCTGCAAAGAAGGTTCTACTTTCCGACGCATGGCGTTAGATGTTTCCCATTGCTCTGCCACTCGTGGTGTATTAGAACGAAAGACTCGTTTTCATGTGTTTGATTATTACTCTTACTTCATAAAAATATCAGAAACACATGCTTGAATTGCAGATTACTCCACGATAACGAGCTATTATCTATAATCACAATTATTATTTCAAGATACACTTACAGCTGAAACAGTATCTCATAATGGCGAAAAGGATTAGCATGCCACCGCGAACTACCCAGAAAGAACGAAAAGAAGCTCGTAAATGGGCTGAGAGGCAATACGTAAAACATTATCGGCACAATCTTGTGCATGCCAGTCCCGGCTTACATGATTTTGTCATTATTCTCGATAATCTAAAACCATCATTCAATATCGGTAAAATTTTCCGCAGTGGGGATGCTTTTGGTGCGAATTCTGTGCACCTCATCGGCACAGAGTATTTTGAGGTGAAGCCTGCCAAAGGATCATTCAAATGGCTTCCCGCCAACTTTCATAAGACTTTTGATGAATGCTACACCCTGTTAAAGGAAGAGGGTTACACCATGTTTATTATGGCACCCGATGCATCTGCCCCCCTACATCATATGCAACTACCCAAAAAGAGTGCCTTTATTTTTGGTCATGAGGAGTATGGTATCAGTTTTAATGCAGATGACTACGAGAACATTCACTCCTTAAAAGTTCCGCAGTATGGCAGAGTTGAAAG